>JANPMI010000304.1:0-2206 GCA_031422725.1 Chitinophagaceae bacterium
TGGAGAAGAATTTTGAGAAGAAGAGTAACAGGGATGTTAACAGGCATCAGAATAATGAAAAACTAAAGTAAAAGAAACTGTTTGGCATAATTTTTAAATCACTCTTCTTATGTCCATTAAAGATGTCTGGAAAATAACGAAACATACCTTTGATGACTTTTTTGTCAGTAATATTTTAAGGCTTAGTGCTGCTCTGGCCTTCTTTACTATTTTCGCCCTGCCCGGCCTTCTTATTATTATCATATGGTTCAGTGACCTTTTTTATGGTCGTGAAGTGGTGGAAGGATCGCTTTATCACCAGATAGAGGGATTTGTAGGACATTCAGTCGCATTGGATATACAGGAAACAATACGCAATGCAACGCAGAGTTCTGAGGGCGGTTTTGCTACAATTGTCGGCCTTATTGCCCTTCTCATCGGAGCCACGAGTGTATTTGAGGAAATTCAGAATTCCATTAATCATATCTGGCGGTTAAAGGCAAAACCAAAAAAAGGCTTTGGGTTTTTAAAACTTCTTTTCAACCGCCTGTTGTCCTTCTCAATCATTATTAGTCTTGGTTTTATCTTATTGGTATCGCTGATAATCAATGGTGGTCTTGATTTATTATTAAATAACCTGATGTCGAAGTATCCTAATACTACGGTAGCGTTGGTTTATATTTTGAATATTATCACTACTTATGCTATCAGTGCCCTTATTTTTGCGGCCATTTTTAAAGTGTTACCTGATGCCCGCATCAAATGGAGACATGTGTGGATAGGAGCTTGTGTGACTGCTTTTCTATTTATGGGGGGCAAATTTATTATCAGTTATTACCTGGGCCATAACCGGATGACCTCAGCGTATGGCGCCGCAGGTTCCATCATCATTGTTTTACTCTGGGTTTATTATTCTTCTATGATATTATACTTCGGTGCTGCATTTACACATGCCTATGTGGTACACAAAGGTTCCCGCATTTATCCCAATAGTTATGCAGTATGGGTGCAGCAGATTGAAGTGGAGTCTGAAAAATCTATTCAGCAGCAGCCGGAAGAAAAAACAGTGATTGAAGTGCCGGAGAGTAAAGAATGAAGCAAAATAAAATTATCTTACCGCATGTTTGATTTTTTAAATGACTGACACCCCCAAACATATTAAAGACCTTCAATTAAAACTCTGGTTGCAGAAAACACCTGGAGAAAGGCTATATCAAACAATCATGGATATAGATATAATGCGGAAAGCTCTCCGTGATGCTAAGACAAAGTTAGGTTTGCCTTTAGGCGACCTTGATCCGGTAGGTGAGTATCTTAAAAAAAAGAAAGAGAACGAAGAAGAATCAATATAACAGTCTCTCTCAGTTTTCTGCTAATCACCCTAATCTTATAAATCTCAGTTCTATTATCTTTGCCGCCTATGGCAAACGACACCAACAAGTTTCAGGCAATTATCTCTCATTGTAAAGAGTACGGTTTTATTTTTCCCAGCAGTGAAATTTATGACGGCCTGCAGGCCGTGTATGATTACGGCCAGATGGGCAGCGAACTGAAAAAAAATATCAAAGACTACTGGTGGAAGAGCATGACCCAGTTGCAGGATAATATTGTGGGCATTGATGCTGCTATTTTTATGCACTCCACCACCTGGAAAGCATCCGGCCATGTTGATAATTTCAACGACCCGATGATTGATAATAAAGACAGTAATAAGAGATACAGGGTAGATCATTTGATTGAAGGATTTGCAGAGGAACAATCGGCAAAGGGCAATGAGCAACTGACAAAAGAGTTACTTAATTCAATGGAGGCATTATTGGCCAAAGATGATTTTGCAGGTTTAAAAAAACTGATTGAGGATAATAAAATTAAATGTGCCATCAGTGGTACTTGCAATTGGACGGATATTCGCCAGTTCAACCTGATGTTCTCTACTGAATTTGGATCTACTGCATCTTCTGATGGTGAGGATAATAAAATTTACCTGCGTCCGGAAACAGCACAAGGTATTTTTGTCAACTTTTTAAATGTGCAAAAAACCGGACGGATGAAAATTCCTTTTGGTATTGCACAAATAGGAAAAGCATTCCGGAATGAAATTGTAGCCAGGCAATTTATTTTTCGCATGAGAGAGTTTGAGCAAATGGAAATGCAATTTTTTATTCGTCCTGGTACAGAGGATGAATGGTATGAGAAATGGAAAGCAACAAGATTGGAGTGGCACAAG
>JANPMI010000305.1:0-4895 GCA_031422725.1 Chitinophagaceae bacterium
TGATTGATAAAAGTGGTAACTGTTTGCCTTGCACTGCCGATAAGTTTAGCAACATCATCATGTGTAAGAAAATTATTAAATGAGTAAGAAACAGAGCTTCCGTTATAACCCTCCATCATGGTAAGGTGGTAAAAGAAAGACAGTAACCGGGAGCGAACGTCTTTGTTCAACATGCTTATCAAACGAAACTCAGCCCGGCGGAGTTTATCCCCCACCAGTTTGCTGTATTTGATGGCGAGGCCAGGTTTTTTTGTCAGCAATTTTTCAAAGTCTTCGATTGTAAAGGCGCATAGACTTACATTTCCTTTGTAGGCCCGGGCAAATTCACCGTTAAGATTAGTTTTTTCCAAAGCAAACTGTCCGAATATTTCACCTTCCTTTATTATTTCTTTAATGATCTCATTGCCTTCTTCATCCACATAACCAATTTTGATATAGCCGTCTTTTACAAAATAAAGCTTGTTGAGATGATGGGAGTCGAAATAAATATAATCTCCCTTTTTGGCTTCAATAAACTGGTGGGCAACATTCAACTCTTCATACTCTGCATCATCAAGGTGACACCAGAGATCATAATTGCGGAGCAGGAGAAATTTTTCGCTGTTATCCATACAGCTAAGTTAACGAAAGCATTAATCATATTTCTCCAGCATCTTAAAATGCCGCTTTGCATCGCCCAGGTATTTCCATCCACGGCGGAATGACCAGTAGGGTGTTCCATTTTTATGATTATACCGGCTTATTTTGTACAACACTTTCCAGTGATGAAGAATAACGCCGTATGCCTTCCAGATGTTCATGTCGCAATCATAAATATGATTCGGTTCTGCACCACACCCATTAAATTCAAGAATAGAAAAATTTTTTCCCTGCTTCAGGTCTTCTATTGAAGTTGTTTTAATATCATAGCGGCCATAATAAAATTTATCCGTGAAATGACTAAGCTCATCAAATACTTTATGCAGGTTTTCATCAATCTCTTTATGGAGATTAGTAAAATGTGCTCCCCGGTTATGATTGCCGGCATATGAGAGATAAAATATTTCTCCCGCAGGAATAACCCTGTCAAACCGATGCCCGTGACGGTGCTCCATTTCTTCCATCCTGAACCTGGCACGGGGATGAGCGGCTACTAATTCTCTTAAGGTTAATTGACCATTACCTTTTACCTGCAACAATTCCTTATCAATAAAACCACTGACCACTCCTTTTTGTTCCCAGGGAAACCGATAATAAAAAACACTGACTTCCACCGGAAATTCCACCAGGTCCTGGATGATATATTCCACCGGTATCCTTTCATGATATTTTTTTAACTGCTCTTCATTATCAATTTTCCGGAACAGAATGCCTTTCATTCCAATATCCGGCTTAACGATGAAAGGGAATACGAAACCAGCTTCAGTAATATTTCTTTTTACTGCTGCAAATTGCCAGTCATGCATAATATAAATAGTGCGGGGATAAGATTGGGGTGGCAACTGATCATACATTTCCTTTTTGCCTTCCCCTTCAAAGCCGCCAAAAGTGATAGTAGGATTGGACGAACTAAAATACCAGAACGACCAGCTGCGAATACAATACCAAAGCCATATAGGGCCGAGGGGAAAGTACAGAACATAGAAATTCCAGCGTTCCCAGTTAAATAATTTTTGAAAAAAATTTTTACTACTCATCCTAAATGGCAAAAATAGATATTGCACTTATTATTTGGCAATATATTCAATATGAACTAAATTTATTTTTAAACCTACTGACATGAGATTACGCATTATCTGGAGTATTCTTTTTTGCATGTTTTTATCCATTGCAGCACCAGTCAACTCAGCCACGATACCTTCCTCAACCAGTAAAATAATTCCGGTTGGAGATATTTATAAAAAAATAGCTTCCCTGAAGATTAAAGACATTCAGAAATTAACCGGAAGAAAGCTGACCATCAAAGAAAAAATCTCTTTTCTGATTCTCAAGCATAAATTAAAACAACAGGCCGATGACAAGAAAAGTAAAGGTCAAACAGCCTTTATTTTTGGTATTGTTGGCTTAGGGTTATTATTAGTTGGCCTTTTTGTCCCATATGTCATTTTAGGTGCTCTTGTTTCGGCCATCCTTGCAATAGTAGTAGGATCCGTTGCAAAAAAACAAGATCCATCCGATAAAAAAGCTCATGCAGGAAAATTATTAGGATGGATCACTCTTGGTTTGATAGCCTTTCTTCTTATTCTTGTAGTTGCTTTATTTGCCTCCTGGTCATTTGCATGATACAAGTAAAGCCTTTATTAAGCTTTGTTTATATTCCGTATTATTGCTGTGAAAATTGATTAGTCTTCATGAATATCAGAACAGCAGCAGAATTATTTGCAAATGGCGAAAGCCCCGAAGTCTTATTTTGGGTAGGCTGTGCCGGTAGTTTTGACCAAAGGGCACAAAAAATTACCAAAGCTTTTGTAACCATTCTTGACAAAGTCGGTATCAACTACGCTATTCTGGGTAAGGAAGAAATGTGTACCGGCGATCCTGTGCGGAGGGCTGGTAATGAATTTATGTTCCAGATGATGGCTTACCAGAATATTCAGATACTGAACAATTACGGCATCAAAAAAATTGTGACTGCCTGCCCGCATTGTTTTAATACCATAAAGAATGAATATCCGGAACTGGGTGGTCATTACGAAGTCATTCATCACACTGTTTTTTTACAGGGACTGATTGATGAAGGAAAAATAAAACTGAAAGAAGGCGGTACATTTAAAGGCAAAAAAATTACTTACCACGACAGTTGTTATCTCGGACGTTCCAATAATATTTATGAAGCCCCCCGCAAAGTGCTGGAAGCATTGGATGCAGAACTGGTAGAAATGAAACGCTGCAAAAGCAATGGCCTCTGTTGCGGAGCAGGTGGTGCACAGATGTGGAAAGAAGAAGAAAAAGGAATCACCCGGATCAATATAGAACGAAGTCATGAAGCTATCGGTACAGGAGCAAATATTATTGCAGCCGCCTGTCCTTTCTGCAATACGATGATGACGGATGGGGTAAAACTGGCAGATAAAGAAAATTCGGTAAAGGTGATGGATGTGGCAGAGTTGATTGCACAATCAATGGAATAAGGGATGAGTAATCAGAAAAATGGATTCTGGAGACACTTTATATGGCAAAGAATGATTAAATTTTTTTGCTGGCTTTTCATTCTTACAATTATTGTAGAAATATTATTTGATATGTCCAATTGGAAACATTATTTCACTTGAAACATTTGCTCAGCCGTTTCATCAAATCTTTACTGCTTAGTTTCGTTTTTTCAATATGGCATGAGCCTGGTGGAAATAACCATAAATAATCCCTATCCAGAAATGCCTGAAGCATTAATTTTACAGCATGAACACTGACTACAAACACCTTCTTGATGCTAATTTCCCTCCCGGCTCAAGAGTATGGATTTACCAATCCAACCGTTTATTCACTCTGGGTGAAGCATTGGAGATTGAAGACCTGATGAAAGAGTTCACCGGGCAATGGAAAAGCCATGGCACACCGGTAAAAGGTGCCGGGTATTTATTCTTTGGCCAATTCATTATTTTAATGGCTGATGAAAAAGCCACCGGTGTAAGCGGATGCAGTACCGATAGTTCTGTCCGGTTGATAAAAGATATTGAACAGCGGTTTACCGTAAATATGTTTGACAGAACAACATTAGCATTTATTGTAAAAGACAAAGTTGAATTACTTCCCCTCTCCCAGTTACAGTATGCTGCGGAAAACGGATTTGTTAATGCTGATACATTGTACTTCAATAATCTTGTACAGACAAAAGAAGAGCTGGAAACTAAATGGATTGTAGCAATAAAGGATACCTGGCTTGCAACTAAAATCAAAGTAAACTCTGAAGCATAGTTTACTTCATAATTTTCGGGACAAGCTTCTTCTTCGCCACTTTCGTAAAATTATACCCCACACTCAACTTGAAATTTCTTGTTTGAGCAGTATTGAAACTCTGTAGAAAAAAATACGGGCCATAGGTAAAGTTCCTGCTCTCCTGTACAAAAGGATCAATAATATTAGCCGTTACCGTTAATTTTTTATCGAAAAATTTTTGCTGTACACCCACATTCATACTCCAGCTCCACCGGGCAAAGCCCTGCGGATTTGCAAAACGGTTAAATGTAAAACTGCCTGTGAAGTTCAATATATCCTTCGGGGAATAGGTGGAACTGAAATTAGAGGTAAAAGAGCCACCATTGCGATAGCGGTTTACTGTTTTGTCAAAACTGCTGTATTCATTAAAAGTGTAACTGCCACTTAGATTTGTTTTCAGTTTCTTATTAATTGTCAGTCCGCCCCATGTGCTTACTTCATATTCTTTGCGGCCGCTGATGTTTTCCCAGGTAATCTGTGTTTTTTCACCTGGTATCAATGTCCTCACAGGGCTAAAGATATTTTCTACAATATTATATCCCAATCCCAGATTGATATAATACAATTGTTTTGTTCTTCCCAAAACAAAATCAAAATTATGTGCGGTAGAAGCTTCTAATTTCTCATTACCGAAGCGAACATTATACGGATCGCCAAAATCAATCGTTGGATTCAATTCATTAATGCCCGGGCGGCGGATGCTGCGGCGATATGATAGCGTAAGATTCAGTTTATCTTTCCAGTTGCGGTTGATATTAACAAACGGTAAAAAAGTCCAGTACTGATTTTTTACTTCTCTATTATCCTTATACAATTGAAACCTGATGGCCGTTTGCTCAACCGATGCTCCGGCAGTAACACTAAAATTTTCTTTTAATATCTGCCTTACCGAGCCCCGGAAGTTGGTAATGGTTTGATGAAACTTAAATTCATTACTAAGCAATTCTGATTTCACAATCGTCATATCCGGCTTCTTAAGA
>JANPMI010000306.1:0-4708 GCA_031422725.1 Chitinophagaceae bacterium
ATAATTTCAATTATTTGAGTTCCGCAAAGGTAAGTGTTTCGTTTTTTCAGGCAAAGGCTGAAAATCAGCCCGGAACAGGTTCTTACTCAGTGAATAGCATCCCGATCCTGGTCCATTCATGATCGTCATGTTCGGCGGCGAAGAAAAGAGAATCAATCAGCCGCATCGGTTTTTGCAGGCGGGGATGTAGGGCTGAAGTTGAATTCAAATGTTCTTTCTATCCGGGAGTTTTTTGAATGGGAAAGATTATGTCTGCTTTGATTATCCATTATTCATTTTACTATGACTCAGGATAAGAAATCTGGTAAATAATTGACTTGCCGGAATTGCCCAACGGGCAAAGTAGTACTAACTGATGCTGAGTAAAGATAAAAAGTTGATGGTATATTCTACAGCTAAATTTTTAATGTCGAGCTGGATATGCAGGCCAACAGAATTATAACAGTTGAAACACGGCTTACGCAGCCTGCATTTGGCAATACCAATGTTGTATGTTCACCCTTCGTCTTGGTAACTTGAATTGACTGTCTGTTTTTGACATCATGATGTCCTTTAAGGCGCAGAAAGCCAGGATACTTTTGTCTTCTAAAATAAAAACAATGAAAAGCAGAACAGTTTTGATTAAAGGTATAAGATCAGCTACAGGGTTTATATTACTTACTTTTTTGTTGAGCTCCTGTACAAAAGAATTATTTGACTCCGGTGTAACAAAGGAGTTTACTTTGCAATCAATTGCCAATGGAGCATCCTACGATATTCAAGTAGGATTACCCTACAATTACAATCCTGTTGCTGAAAAGTATGAAACGGTCTATGTGTTGGATGGAAAAGAAATTTTTGGTTTTGTTGCTAACAGGTGTAAAGAGATTTCGGACAATTATGGAGTAAAGAATGTGTTGGTGGTAAGCATTGGATATGGGAAGGACCGTAGCATTGATTATACGCCAACAAAAGTTAGCTCTGTTACCGGCGGGGCCCCGCAGTTCTTGAATTTTATTGAAACTCAATTGATCCCTAAAATGGAGCAGGATTATCACGCAGATACTTCCAGGGATAGTAGGGTAATACTTGGCCATTCGTATGGGGGTTTATTTGGGGGTTATGCTTTTTGTGTTAACAATAAAGTATTTGGAAACTACCTTATGCTAAGCCCCTCTTTCTGGTTTGACAATCAAGTTGTCTTGCAAATGGAAAAGGATAATAGGGCAAATAACAAGAACAGAAAGCAGTTAGTATTTATGGGAATTGGAGAAAATGAAGAAAGTGACCGAATGCTGGCCCCTTTTGAATTGTTTTATCAATCACTGCATAACAATTATCTCGATTTAAAGCTGGAAAAAAATCTTGAAAAAAATCAGAATCATATGGGTTCAAGGAATCCGAACATTATCAAGGGATTAAATTATTATTTTCAAAACAGGTAACAGTCTTCCACCTCATCCAAAATTTTTTATCCTTTAAAATGTCCATTTCAAAATGGGCATTTTATTTTACCGGCTCTGGCTAAGTTGTTGTCCGTTTTTGACATCCTGATGTCTGTTATGGTCTTTATACCCGGGATACCTTTACATTACAAAACAACAGTCAAATCAAATGGAAAAGAATATTGCCATCCTGATGGCTGATTTATCAGGGTATACTGCGTTAACAGAAACTCATGGACCGGTAACGGCTGCTGATTTAATAGATCGATATATCCAAATTGCTGAAAATTGCCTGGTAGGCGACAGCAGAATACACGAACGCAGGGGAGATGAAATTATGTTTGTCTCGGATTCTCCGGAAACGTTGCTTGCAACGGTACTTAAATTAGAGGCAAATACTGTGTACGAAGAAAATTTCCTGCAAGTACATGGAGGACTTCATTTCGGGAAGGTTTTAAAAAGGGCTGATAGTTATTTTGGTGCCACGATCAATCTGGTATCAAGAATTGCCGCAAAAGCGGCACCAGGCACTTTCTGGTGTTCGGATGATTTTATAAATTCAATAGAGGATAAATCTGTTTGCAGCTTCTTGTCAAAGGGCAATCATACGTTTAAAAATATTACGGAGGAAAAGGAGGTTTTTGAGTTACAGGTAGAAAGATTAAACACCAGTTCAATTGATCCGGTTTGTCGTATGTTAATCGTAGACCGCCAAAAAGCAATTTATTATCCAAATCAGGCCGGGCATTATTTCTGCTCTACTCAGTGTTTGGGAATTTATCGGAAAAATCAAAAATATCTACAGATCTCTAATAATAATAGTCGATATAAAATAAGTCAAATTTTTAATTAAATCTTCATTAAAAAACAAAACCATGACAGCAGTTATATCAGGTATTTCATCCGGGTTGTTAATCATCTTTCTTTTTGTTATGCTGAAGCAGTTTGACAAAAAGCTGATTTACGGCCTGATACTTTGTGGAATTGGATTTCTTTATGTAGGTTTTACCTGGTCGGACCTGCAAGCCTTAATTGTAAATTTTACACAGGCTGTATTCTTCGTGTTTTTTGCATATTACGGGGTTAAAAAAAGTTTATATATCCTGGCAGCCGGTTATTTCCTTCATGGAATTTGGGATCTGTTTTACCACATGTTCCAGAATTCAAGTCTAATCCCACCCCAGTATGACCTGTTTTGTCTGTCTATTGATTTCACCATTGGTTTTTATATTCTGGTGATCAAATATAAGGCTGTAAATAAACCGGATCTATTAAGTCCGGCGACCGAAGGTTAATTATTCATAAATGTAAAATGTTTTAAAATGAAACTTTATTGGTCAATGCCCGAAGGTTTGAAAATTTATTATCGCAAGGAACTAGAAACCTATAGACTCGAAATGTCTAATGAAAATTTTCAGTTAGCTTGGAGACATCTTGAAAGAGCCCATATTCTCGGCCAACCCTGGTTTGTACAACATACCCAGGTGCATTGGTTGATGCTTAAGTTCGGTATAAGGATTAAGAATAAAAAAGAGATACTTGGTCAACTCCCCCGACTACTGGTGGGCGGGGTAAAGTCTTTTGTAGGAAAAATTCCAACCGGAAATACAGGCGGGGCCAATGTGCCGCCCTTGCGGGTAATGGAAATCCCGGAGGAGCTTAAAAATATCATGAGGCCTTATAGAAATCTTTAAAAAATATGGTTTAACCCCCACTTATTTCAAGAAGATTGGTATTGCTAAGCATAAATCATTACATGAGTCAAAGTACTCAAAATGTAAAATGCAGTAATCCAAATTGTACCTGAGATACACCTACGGCTTTTTGTCTGTTTATGACTCAACATTGTCAGTCTGACCAATTTCCCTTCAGCTTACCTTTAATAAAACAGTTTAATAAATCCACAATGCAAAAAGTAGCCTTTATCATTCCGCCAACTGTTGAATTACTTGACCTTGCCGGACCCGTTCAGGTTTTTACTGAAGCGAAAGTTTATGGAATGGACATTGATATAGAATTTTATCAATACAGTGTGGAACCTATCAGTACGGCCGGCCTGGGCTTTGGAAAAATACCCCACTTTAAAACAGCGAAATTAAAGGAAGGTGATTTCGTTTTTGTGCCCGGAATGGATAATGAATATGTAAACAGCATTTCATTTAAAGTTGAAAGGGAGTTCTTCAATTGGCTAAAAGAATGCTCTGAAAAAAGAATGACAGTTTGTTCAATTTGCAACGGTGCATTTGCCCTGGGTCATGCAGGCTTACTAAGAGATACTGAATGTACTACTCATTGGAGGAGAGTAAAAGCATTACAGTTACAATTTCCTCAGGCAAAAGTGTTAGTGGATATTTTGTATGTAAAGAGTAATAATGTATACACCAGTGCAGGTATCAGTGCAGGCATTGACATGGCTTTGGCTATTCTTGAAGATTTAAAAGGCCCATTTTTTACGCATAAAGTAGCAAGAGGGCTGGTGGTTTATCATAGGAGAAGCGGAACCCATAAACAACAAAGTATTTATCTGGATTATAGAAACCACATTAATCCGCAAGTTCATGAAGTACAGGATTATCTTATAGATAATTTGTCGAAGGAAAATGATATTACTACCCTTGCCTCTTTAGTGGGGATGAGTCCGAGGAATTTGAGCAGGGTGTTTAAAGAAAAAACCGGCTCTACTATATTGGAATACCTGACACTCTTACGAAAGGAATTTGCGAGTACCATGCTGAATAATCCAGAATACACGATTGAATATATTGCTTCAAAATGTGGTTTTAAAACGGCAAGGCAATTACAAAGAATATTAAAAAAGTAACATCTTTAATAGGTTTTTGCCAGGTGCCTGGTAAGTTGCTGATTTTCTGGCTTCATTGAGTTTAATAATTTAATGAAATTCCGCCGCCAAAACCCATATCACTATCATAATGTGTTCTTATAGAAAAGTTGCGCCCGAGGATATAGTTTAAGCCAAACATATATTCTTTGTCAGTGTTCACCATAAAAGCTGCTCTTAGCCTTTTTGCAACAGGTATATCTTCTCTCATAAATTGTAAACGAACAATGCCGTCTGTAAATACTTCTGCCTGAAAACGGACCAGCATGGGCAAGGTATAATTTACCCCAGCACTTAATACTGCCCTGTTGTCTTTTGTGTTAGTCTGTCCAAAGATATTTTTTTCTTGTTCGTCAATACCCATTTTCCTATACCGCCAGTCAAATCCGACAAATGGCATGAGCCATTGCATTTTTCCTAAGTATCTGCCGATATGTGTTTCCGT
>JANPMI010000307.1:0-2380 GCA_031422725.1 Chitinophagaceae bacterium
TTCTGTAAGTATAACTCTTTTTTACAATTTTCGTTGCCTTGCCTTTCTCATCCCATGTTGTACGCTGTGTCCAGTTACCCATCTCATCATGCGCATCATACGTATATTTGGTTACTTTGGTAGTGGTAGAATCTTTGATAACATTACTATTTGAAACTTCGGTCTGCTCACCTTTGTCGTTATACTTGTACGCAGTGGAAGACTTTACTTTTCCCACACTGTCCTTTACTGTAAACCCTGTTTGCAGGTATTTATCATATTTACCTTCTCCTTCCATTCTGAATACACTGTCTTTATCCCATTGTTTCCAGGTCAACACCATTCCCTGTTCATTCTGACTTAACCCGGTATAATAAAGCTCTACCTTGCCGGTTGAATCATAAGCCTGTGCGCCGGTATAATTTCCCTTATCATCCATCGTTGTTTCAAAAGAACCGGTTGGCTTGCCGCCGTCTTTTGTACCTTTTTGGCCTTTCCACATTCCATTCTCATACCTTGAAACGATGGATTCAGTTTTTACAGTTCCCTTACTGTCTTTGGAAATTTGTTTAATAACATTACCGTTTTCATCGTACTCAGACCTGTCAATACAACAGGAATCCATATCGCCGATTTTGCCGGCACTGTCTGTTTTGTAAGGAGTTTCTTCGGTGGCTGAAATATCTCCTTTAATGTTGTCGGCAACAAGGTCGCTGAATTTTACGTTTTTATCAGCTTCTTTGTCTTTTGCATTATTGCAGGCAGCCAGAATAAACAGCCCTGCCACAATGATGTAATTTTTTTTCATGTGCAGTTGGTTTTGAAAATTAATAAATGGGGCAGAATCAGGCAGGCTTCTTAGGGTAGATGGGCATCTAATATACTACAATTTCTTCCGGGAGCAAATAAGATTAATATCGCTGGCTCGCAATCAACAAATTCAAGGCAAGGCATATCTCACTTTTATTTCTGTAAAACCTCCATTGCACAATCCCGGCCTATTGCTGTCGCACCTTCTTTATCCCTGTTGGATTCTTTTACAGATTTGTACTTCACCAACATTTTGTCAGCCATGCAGTCACACAGGAGTGCAATCTCCATTGAAGTATATCTTTTTTCCGTCTCATTTTTTTTGATAAAATTTCCGAGGCAATCATTCACCAGGTCATCTTTTGTCCATGATTTTTTGTCAGCACAACCAATAAGTGTGAGAAGAACAATTGAGAAGAGGAATTTTTTCATAGTGCTATTTTTAATCGTCAGACAAGTGTTATCGCTGACTCGCAATCAGCAAATTCAAATCCGTATATTTTAAATCAAACCGCTGGCTGAGATAAAAATTCGTCAGGGCACCTTTAAACAAATAAATACCTGTGCGCAGATGTATCTGGTGCCAGAGCAATTTTTCAAATCCTCCTTCTTCCCCTGCTTCTAATAACAGGGGCATTAGCACATTACTGATAGCCTGGGAGGCGGTGCGGGAGAAACCAGAAGGAATATTCGGGACACAATAATGTATCACCCCGTATTTCATAAAAATGGGATGTTCATGTGAAGTGATTTCAGAAGTTTCAAAACAACCACCCCGGTCAATACTGACATCAATAATAACAGAACCCGGCCGCATATTACTCACCATTTCTTCGGCCACCACCATCGGTGTTCTGCCGGTTTCTGATCCTAAAGCACCAACCGCCACTTCACAGGTTTTTAATTGCTTGGAAAGCATCCGTGGTTCTATCACCGATGTCCATAAACGATGACCGATATTATTTTGTAAACGCTTCAACCGGTAAACACTGTTGTCGAAAACTTTTACCGAGGCCCCCAATGCGAGAGCAGCCCTAGCTGCATATTCTCCTACTATACCAGCCCCGATGATGATAACTTTTGTAGGTGCAATACCCGAGATGCCACCGAGCAACACTCCCTTGCCATGATTAGCAGAGCCAAGATACTGTGCCGCAATCAGCATCACTGCACTCCCGGCAATCTCACTCATGCTGCGAACGATGGGATAAGAATCGCTGTCGTCTTTTAAATTTTCAAATGAGATAGCCGTTATTCTTTTCTCCATCATCTTCTCTAATATTTCTGCTTTCATTACTGAAAGGTGAATGGGAGAAATGATGATTTGATTTAATTGTAGTAACGGGAGGTCTTCATCAATAATGGGTGCACTCTTTACTAAAATAGGGGCTTTAAAAACACTCTCCCGGTCGTACACAATTTTAGCACCTGCTTCGCTGTAATCTTTGTCACGGAAATGGGAAGCTTCCCCCGCATTATGTTCTATCATCACCAGGTGGCCGTTGCTTATTAATACACTTACAGCATCTGGTGTTAGTCCGATACGATTCTCCTGGAAAGCAATTTCTTTTGGAATGCCAATCATCATACC
>JANPMI010000308.1:0-3495 GCA_031422725.1 Chitinophagaceae bacterium
CCCGGCTGAAGTACTACTATCATCTTCATTGCAATCGGAGATTTGTTCATTTTTTCTTCCAGTTAAAGAAAAAATGAATCACACTTGTACAGTGGTAACATGAATGAGATAGAATAAAAAAATAAAATCAGAAGTAACAGAAAATATGGAATATAATTTCAGGGATATAGAAAAGAAATGGCAGAAACAATGGAAAGATTCTCATGTTTACAAAGTATTTAATCCTGAGCCCGGCGAAGGGTTGAACAAACCAAAGTATTATGTGCTGGATATGTTTCCATACCCCAGTGGTGCAGGATTGCATGTAGGCCACCCGTTAGGTTATATCGCATCTGATATTTACAGCCGCTATAAAAGATTGAAAGGATTTAATGTACTGCACCCGATGGGCTTCGACAGCTTTGGCTTGCCTGCCGAACAATATGCACTCGATACGGGTCAGCATCCTGCTGAAACAACGAAGAAAAATATTGAAACCTTCAAGGCCCAGTTAGATAATATCGGTTTCTGTTACGACTGGAGCCGTGAAGTGCAAACCAGCGATCCGAATTATTATAAATGGACACAGTGGATTTTTCTGCAACTGTTCAACAGTTATTACGACAGAAAAGACCAGAAAGCAAAACCCATTACTGAGTTAATAAAGACATTTGAAAAAGAGGGGACTGCCAACTGCCAACTACCGGCTGCCAACTCTTTCTCTGCTGATGAATGGAAACGATACGATGAAGCAATGCAGCAAAGTATATTGATGGATTGCCGCCTGGCCTTTTGCGGCTATGGTGAAGTAAACTGGTGTGAAGCATTGGGAACCGTACTGGCAAATGATGAAGTAGTAAACGGGGTAAGCGAAAGAGGCGGCCACCCGGTTGTTAAGAAAACATTGCGTCAATGGTATTTGAGAATTACAGAATATGCCGATCGTTTGCTCGAAGGATTGAACACTGTTGATTTCAGCGATGCGATGAAAGAAATGCAGTCGAACTGGATTGGAAAATCCAGCGGTGCTGAAATTGATTTTGCAATAAAAGACCATAATCAAAAACTGAGTGTATATACTACAAGACCTGATACTATTTTCGGTGTTGACTTTATGGTAATAGCTCCCGAATTGGAACTGGTTGATCAGATCAAATCAGCAACACAGGCAACTGCGGTGGATGAGTACATTACTTATGTAAAAAGCCGCAGTGAAAGAGAACGGATGGCGGAGAAAAAAATAACCGGTGTATTTACCGGGGCTTATGCCATCAACCCTTTTGATGGCAGAGAAATTCCCATCTGGATTTCAGAATATGTACTGGCCGGTTACGGTACCGGGGCCATCATGGCGGTGCCGTGTGGTGATGAAAGAGATTACAAATTTGCAAAGCATTTTAATATTCCCATCACCAATATTATTGGTTCATATTATAATGGAGAAGAAGCGAACCCCACAAAAGAAGCGGTGCTGGAAAATTCCAATTTTCTGAATGGCATAGTAATGAAAGGTGCGATAGACGTTGTTATTGCGGCATTGGAAGAAAGAGGAATTGGCGAAAGGAAAGTAAATTATAAAATGCGGGATGCTGCTTTCAGCCGTCAGCGGTACTGGGGCGAACCATTTCCAATAAAGTGGATTGATGGTATTGCGTATCCGTTGGATGAAAGTGAATTACCATTAGAGTTGCCGCATGTGGACAGTTATAAACCCGGACCGGATGGTGAAGGGCCGTTGGCGAACATTCCTGAATGGACTGCAAAGAACCTCGAAACGAATACCATGCCGGGCTACGCCGGTTCATCATGGTATTTTTTACGTTACATGGATCCGGACAACAAACAAGCATTTTGTGATAGAAAAGTTTCTGATTACTGGAACCAGGTGGATTTATACATTGGGGGAACCGAACATGCCGTAGGCCATTTGCTCTACAGCCGCATGTGGACGAAAGTATTGTTTGATTTGAATTTGATTGGGTTTGACGAGCCGTATAAAAAGTTGGTGAACCAGGGCATGATACAGGGTGTATCTCAAATCGCATATGTAAGAAAAGGAGATTTCGAAGAAGGCGTTTCAAAAGGTATGAGTAATACAGTGTTTATTCCAAAATTTAGTAATCCTGCAGGCACTCCAAAACCTAAACTACAATTATATTCATCAGATATAATTAATGAAGAAAATAAGGAATATTTTAAACCAATTAATATACCCATTGAGTTAGTTCAAATTAATTCAGGCGATACATCAAAAAATTTATTAGATATTGGTTTAGCAGTAGAACTTTTCCCGCAAAGACTTGATGCGATTTATATTGTCAATGATGCATATTACTATGAAGGAAATTGGAGAACATGGAATAAGGATGAAGTAACATGGAGCATAACAGAGAAAAGAAATTTTTTCACTACAAGTGAGGTTGAAAAAATGTCTAAGTCAAAGTATAATGTTGTAAATCCTGACGATTTAATTGCCAGATACGGCGCCGACACTTTCCGCATGTATGAAATGTTTCTCGGCCCGGTAGAAATGAGCAAACCCTGGGATACCAAGGGCATTGAAGGAGTACACCGCTTCCTGAAAAAATTCTGGCGATTGTTTTCCGATGAAACAAAAGGCTTAATTGTAACAAACGAAGAACCAACACCAGCAGAACTAAAAGTATTACACAACACCATTAAGAAAATAGAAAGTGATACAGAACGATTCAGTTTCAATAACGGTGTCAGTGGTTTTATGATTGCCACCAACGAACTCACCGATCTAAAATGTCATAAAAGAAAAATCCTTGAACCACTATTAATATTATTAGCTCCCTACGCACCGCACATTGCAGAAGAGTTGTATGCGCAGCTACGAAAAGCTCCCTCTCCGGAGGGAGAGGGGGTTGGGGGTGAGGTCTCAATATTAAATGCCACCTACCCAACCTTCGAAGAAAAATATGTAATAGAAACCAGCAAAGAATATCCTGTTTCTATCAATGGCAAGCTGCGTACTACTATGAATATTTCACTGGATGCCGCACAATCGGAAGTAGAGAAACTGATATTAAAAAACGAAGTAGTAAAAAAATGGCTGGAAGGTAAACCCCCAAAGAAGATTATCTATGTTAAGAACAAGATGATAAATGTGGTGGTATAGCCCATAAGGAATAAATTTTACCAACGGTGCATACACAATCAGTTTTGGTCGTAATTTGAACGACCAAAACTGATTTTCATGAAGAAATTCTTAACCATTACCGGCCTGCTTTTATCAACCCAGCTTTTTTCGCAAAACAATTCTGCCTTTTTTCTTTCCAATCCCTGCCTTACCCCCGACGGGCAAACTATCATCTTCAGTTTTGAGGGAGATTTATGGAAAACCAATGTGGCGGATGGTCAGGCATTAAGGCTCACGGCCATGCAGGGGTATGAAACTTCTCCACGAATTTCTCCTGATGGTAAGTGGATTGCTTTTACCGGGAGGCAATATGGACAGGGTGATGTATTTATAATGCCGGCAAATGGCGGTGA
>JANPMI010000309.1:0-3543 GCA_031422725.1 Chitinophagaceae bacterium
GGCTGCTAACTGCCTACTGTTTAAAGTCAAACAACGTCGCCGTAAACAACCCTCTCTCCCTTTTCTTAAACACCACATCCCAGTTGCCGATATACCGAAGTTATTTGGGTACAAGATAGTTACCGAATTTTGTCATCTGTACTTCCATATGTACGTCAAAATCATACACCCCGGCATCATAACTCATATCATAATTCCGGGCCATCACTTCCATCGTCTTTGCATTGAACCAGGTTATCATGCTGTCAATAACAATACTGTTCTTTTTACTGCCGCCAAGATCACCTCTTGCGGTAATCGAAAAAACATAACAGGGCTGCCCTTCATAATCACCAAAGTCAATTAAAAAATTATAGTACCGGGCCCGGTCCGGTTCAAAGATGTTGATCTTATCGCCTATAAAAGGAATACCCGGAATTTTTTTTCCCGGGTTAAAAAAAAGCATCTTCAGTTGCTCCTTGTGTTTTGCCATGCCCTTTTGAGAACGGGGATTAAAATCAATTCCCTTTACAATATTATTTTCGCCGCAAATGGTTCCTTTGGTAAAAAATAAACCGGCATACATTTCACCGGTGTTGTAATTATTATTTCCGTCTTCATCATAGAAGTTACCCGTCGTATTTTCATCGAGCACTTCCATAGTGCGGCAGCCGTTGCGGCGGGTTTGTTTTGTTTTACTTTGCAGCGATGCTTTGATGCTGCCTTTTTTATCCTTAATCCGGATATCATTCCAGGAAGTGAAGTTCAGCAGGTGAAGGTTGCGGAAGGCTTTGTAAAAAGTGGTATCATTTTTTACCTGTTCAATGAACCGTGCCACATTCAGATCGGTACGGATAACCACTTCGGTGAGGCTTACCATTTTAGCCAGCCGCTCATTGTCCAGCGAATCCTCCACCTGTGCCTCAGAGGTAAATGAAATGCCAAGCAACACAGCCCCCAGCATGATTTTCAGGTTCATCCTGCAAATTATTGCATTGCCCATAAAAATGCTGTGAAATATAAACCGGAAACCCTATTTTTATCCACTAATCAAAAAACTCTTATGATGAAAAAGTTTGTACCATTTCTATGCTGCCTTATTCTTGCAACCGGCGCCACTGCCCAGGACAGTGCTGCCATGAAAAAGCATTACCTGAAAATTTATAACCAGGCTTTAGCCTATAATGATGTAAATGCAGCCATCAATGCCCTGCATGGTTATATTGCTACGGACAACAATCTTATTTACAAAGACACCCTGTCCATGCTTTATTTTACCACTAAAAATTATTACAGTTCACTCCTGCTGGGAGAAGAAGTGTATAAAGCCATGCCGGCTAACCTGGAAGCGATGGCCCGCACCGCAGAAGCCTACGATGAACTGGGTGATCCTAAAACAGCCGTCAGCCTGTTTGAGCAGGTGGTTCCCAAAACAAAAAATCCCTACCAGATTTATAAAATGGCGGTGGGCCAATACCAGTTAAAAAGAAATGGCGAAGCCGAAGCGTCTGCAAAAGCTGTAATTGCTGATACAAGCAGTAAAAGAGTAGGTGTAAATTTTACTTCCATTGATGGAAGACAACAGGCTGTGCCGTTACATGCTGCGGCTGCCAACCTGCTCGGGGTATTAAAGATGGATGCAAAAAATTATACCGGTGCCAAAGCAGATTTTCAGCAGGCATTAACTTTCTATCCTCAATTTACAGGCGCCAAACAAAACTTAGACGCCGTGGAAAAGAATTTAAAAGGCGGGACAAAAACACCGGCCAAGCCAAAGAGTAAATAAATAAAGATTAAATATTTAAAGAGAGAGGCTGTCTCAAAAGGGTTGTCAGCCTGAGTATATCGAAGGCTATCAATTTGATTGCCAATATTTCGACAAGCTCAATATGACAATCAAATTGACTTTTGAGACAGCCTCTTCTTTTTTAAAATACTAGTTTCGTCCCTTCATAAATATCGGCAATAGCCAGCAACAGTCCCACAGACAAAATGGGCAGGCTGCCTTCCGTAGTTTTATATTCTGTCAGTTCCCAATGACTGCTGCTATTAATGCTAAACGATTCAATAAAGATAGATTCGGCATCCACCATGATGTATTCTTTTAAAGAAGGTATCTCCCTGTAGAGTTTAAACTTTTCGCCCCTGTCATATTGTTTAGTTGATGGGGAAAGTATTTCAATAATTACAGCAGGCAGTATGGCCGTGTCTGTATCTTCTTTTGAAGGGATAATATCGCCGCATATAATAGAAATGTCAGGATAAGTAAATAAAGTGTTTTCGGGAATATGTACCCGCAAATCACTGCCATAAGGTCTGCAGGGTTTCCCTTTTAATGCCAGCGATATTTCCCGCAGCATATTTACGGCAATAATATTGTGTCTTGCCCCTGCACCCGCCATAGCAAATATTTCACCACGGTAGTATTCATTTTTTTCCACTGATTCTTTTTCCCACCGGAGGTATTCTTCCACTGTAAGTTTTTTCTTTCCGTAGGCCACTGCCGGTTCTCTTACTTCTGTCATACTTCTAAATTACAAAATAAAATCCGATAGCTGGCGGACAGGCTATTTTGATATTGAGTGCATTCCAAATTCCCGCATTTGCCGACCTCATCCTTATTATCATTCGTAACAAAAGAAACTTTCGTTTCACTCTCCCCAAGGAGAGGGAAGCAATAACCAGGCATAGAAAGAAACTCACCGGTGTGAGGTACTATTTCGCTTAAGATCATAGATAGTACGCTGTAAAAAAAAGAAGGTCGCTGTAGCGACCTTCTTATCTTTCTATGTGGTTTTTAATTTCGCTGAATTAATTCTTCTTAGCAGGCAATTCCTGTTTGCCATCTGAAGAAGGAGCTACAGGAGGTTTTACTTCTGCTGCTTTGCTTGCTAAAGGGTCTCCATCGGCCTGTACCACTTTTATTTCAGGCAGTTTTGCGGATTGTGCAGCAGCTACATCTTTGCCAACAGCAGGCTGAACTTTATTTTGTTCAGTCGGTTGTTTTGCCTTTTCTATTTCTGCTGGGGTGCGGCCGGCAGGTTTTGCTGGTACAGCCTGAACAGGCATAGCATCAGGATCCATAGATGTGCCTTTGACAGATATTGCCTGTTCCACTACAGGAGTTGGTTTGCTTGCTGCTCCTCCGGAAAATGGAGTAACAGTTTCCTTGGCAGGAGCTTTAGCTTCCACGATTACCTGTTCTGCAACAACAGGTTTAGCAGGTTGTGTTTTGTCTTCAACGGTTTGCTTGTTTACAGGAGGCTGTACCGGCCGGTTCATATTAGGTCCGGTAGAAGAAGCTGACATTGGGTCATTAGCTGGTACATTTTGTACTGCTGCTTTTTGGACAACCGGAGGAGCGGTAACTTTTTTCTGAGCTGCGGGAGCATCTTCCGAATTTTGGGCATTTACTGATATTGCCAAAGAGAAAGCAATACCGCCTGCTATCAGATTTTTTATTTTACACATGTTTTTAATTTTTATTGTTAACGATTAACGTACCCTGTGGCCGTTGAAATAAATGTAATTACTGTTATTGAGCGGAGTATAGCTTCCGGAAAT
>JANPMI010000310.1:0-14997 GCA_031422725.1 Chitinophagaceae bacterium
GTTTGCGATCAAAGCATCCGTATTGCCGGAGATGAATTTACTGCCGATATTATGGAAGCCCTTCGCCGTTACCATAGTTTGCTGATTGGTGAACGTACAGCTGAGCAAATAAAAATACAAGTAGGCGCTGCTATGAAGGAAATTGATAATCCACCGGATGATTTTCCTGTAAATGGTCGTGACCTTGTAACCGGTATCCCCAAACAAATAATGGTAAGCTACCAGGAAATTGCTGAGGCATTAGATAAAAGCATTTTCAAAATTGAAGAAGCAATTTTAAAAGCCCTGGAACAAACCCCACCGGAACTTGCTGGTGATATTTACCGCCGGGGCCTTTATATTACCGGAGGTGGTGCATTGCTGAGAGGTCTTGATAAGAGACTCAGCAACAAAATAAAACTTCCCGTGCATGTGGCCGATGATCCGCTGAAGAGTGTGGTGAGGGGAACAGGTATTGCTTTAAAGAATTACAGCAGGTTCCCATTTGTGATGAGATAAATTGAAAGGCGCAAGGTTCAAGGCACAAGAATACAAGTTTCGAAACGCCTTGTACCTTGCTCCTTGTATTTTGTGCCTTAATTTATGCGTAACGTATTTCTCTTCATCCGCAGGTACTTTACCTTTTTCACTTTCCTGGTACTACAGGGAGTAGCTTTATGGTTTTTGTTCAGCTATAACCGGTTTCACCGGGCTAAGTTTTTAGGTGTAGCCAATGAGATGACGGGCCGCATAAATTCTCAGTATAATAAGGTGGAGGATTATTTTACCCTGAAAGAGGAAAACCGGCGGGTTCACCAGCTAAACGACTCATTATTGAATTTGCTTTCCCGTAATTATTTGCAGCGGGATTCCAGCATAAAAATGATTCAGGATTCTGTTCCGGCTGATACCCTTGGTAATTACCGGCGGTATTTTTCAAGACCTGCCACCGTTGTATATAATACCGTGAATGCACAAAAAAATTATATTCAGCTTAACCGTGGCTCCGTACAGGGAATCAGGGATAATATGGCAGTTATCGGGTCTGATGGAAGTGTGGTAGGAGTGGTGGTAAATGTTAGCCCAAATTTTTGCCAGGTGATGAGCTTGCTGCATGTGCAGCACACGGTAAGCGCATCGCTTAAAAAAACAGGCGACTTTGGTACGATAGAGTGGGATGGAAAAGACCCCCGGTTCCTGCTTCTAAAAAGAATTCCCAAGACAGTGGAGGTAAAAACAGGCGACACCATTCTTACCAGCAAAGTGTCGTTCAACTTCCCGCCAGGGTATATTATCGGTACGGTATCTGATATAAAACTGGATAATACCACCGGGATGTACTTGCTGAAAATTAAAACAGCAGCTAATTTTTATAATCTGCAGCAGGTTCATATAGTTGAAAATGTGGAAAGGGAAGAGCAGGTGAAACTTTTTGAGGATACAAAAAAGAAAATTGATCAGGCTAAAAAGAACCCAAGGTGAGTGATTTAGTAAGAAATATAGTACGTCTGGCTTTTTTTATTCTATTACAGGTGTACCTGTTGAATAAAATTCCCCATCTGCACAAGTTTATTACACCTTATATATACTACCTGTTCATTTTATGGCTTCCATTTTCAGTTTCCCGGCAATGGTTGCTGATAATTGGTTTTTTTACAGGATTGATACTGGATTATTTTATGATGACCCCGGGTTTGCATGCGGCCGCCTGTTTGCTGGTGGCCTACGTCCGCCCTTTTGTTATTGGTATTCTTACGCCTAAAGACACTTCTAATTTTAATTACCGGGAACCTTCACCCCGGGCTATGCAATGGACACCCTACATGGTTTATATCTTTATTCTCACCCTGCTTCATCACGGCTATATGGTGTTGCTGGAATGGTTAAGTTTTGGCAGCTTTCTTGATTTTATTATTAAGGTAATAGCTACCACCGGTATCAGCATGCTGCTTATTTTTACCATCGAATTACTGGTTCCAAGAAAACTAAAATACCGGACAAATACGGCGTAGTTACTCTCTCCTTATTTCTTACTGTGTATCCCAAAAGCAATAGAAAATTTTCTTAAAAAAAGTTTTAATGCTAAATAGATTTGGAAACAGCCTGATGTAATTCGTACTTTGTATTTTATTATTATTTTATTACCTCGTACTTCATAACTCTTTTCCGGTAAGTACCGGAATCGTACATCTTTCCATGTCTGTGTTTAACCAATCAAGAAGCCGTATCATCCGCCTTATTTTCCTTATTGCTTTTGTTTTTATTATTGCCCAGCTTTTTTACCTGCAGGTTATATCAGGCAAATTCAGCCAGATGGCTGATGATAATGCTATACTGCGTAAAACGATTTACCCTCCCCGTGGATTGGTTTTTGACAGAAATGGAAAAGCCATACTCAACAATACCCTTACTTACGACCTGATGGTGACTCCATCGCAAACCAAAGGAATTGATACAGCCTTCTTTTGTCGTCTGCTGGAAATTGATACGGCTGAATACCGAAAGAGGATTATAGCAGCTATTATCAAAAACAAATCATTTCGTCCCTCCGTATTCGAAGCTTCGCTATCTTCTCTCAAATATGCCCGGATACAGGAAAATATCTGGCGGTTTCAAAGTGGTTTTTATCTGCAGGAACGGCCAATCCGTTCTTATCCCTTTGATGCCGGAGCTAACATAGTTGGATATATTGGTGAAGTAGATACCAATTATTTAAAAAAGCATGCAGAAGAAGGCTATGTGAGCGGCGATTATGCTGGTATGACGGGGATGGAAGCAAGCTATGAAAAAGCACTGATGGGGGAAAGAGGAATGCAGGTACTGATAAAAGATAATTTTAATCGCATACAGGGCCCCTATGAAGGGGGGGCAATGGATGTGGAAGCAGTGGCGGGTAATAATTTATACACCAGTCTTGATATAGAATTGCAAAAGCTGGGAGAGAAATTAATGACTGGTAAAGTAGGATCTATTGTTGCAATTGATCCTAAAACGGGAGGTATCATTGCTATGGTGAGCAGCCCGACATACAATCCGGGATTATTAACCGGAAGTGAAAGGCGAAAACATTTTTCTGAATTATATACTGATCCCCGCCTCCCATTGTTGAACCGTGCAGTGAATGCAAGTTATTCTCCTGGTTCTACTTTTAAAACTTTGCAGGCATTGGTAGGATTAGCAGAAGGTGTTATAAATACAAGAACAACATTCAGTTGCTCCGGTGCTTTTTATGGTTGTGGAAGCGGACGGCCCATGGGATGCCTTGATCCCGGTACATATTATTTATCTACCGGCATCACCCATTCCTGCAACACTTATTTTGCTAACGTAATGCAACGGGTTATTAATAACCCCAAATACCCCAGCCAGGACAGTAGTTTAAGAAACTGGAACCGGTATATGTATGCATTTGGCTTGGGTCACCGGCTTGGTGTTGATGTGCCAACGGAACAAAAAGGAACTATCCCTACCCCGGAAATGTTTGATAAAGTTTATGGCAAAGGACATTGGGGTTTTTGTAATTATCGGTCAGTAAGTATTGGCCAGGGAGAAGTGACAACAACACCCTTGCAGGTAGCCAATGAAATGGCTTATATAGCCAATAAAGGCTGGTTTATTATACCGCATATTGTTGATTCAATAGAAGGTGGAGATAAGTTCGGTTTGCTGGATAAATACAAAGTAAGAAACGTTCCCATTAATATACCTGACAGCATTTTTGAAGCGGTGCATGATGGTATGCAGGGAGTAATGGAAAGTGGAACAGGCCGTGGCGCCAAAGTTCCGGGCATTACTATGTGTGGCAAAACTGGTACGGTTGAAAACTATTACCGGGGTGTAAAACAACCCAACCACTCTTTTTTCTGTGCCTTTGCCCCAAGAGAAAATCCAAAGATTGCTATTATGTGTGTAGTGGAAAACAGTGGCCGGTATGGAGGTACTTATGCTGCCCCCATCGTCAGCCTCATGATAGAGAAATATCTTAATGATACGATTGATGCTAAAAGAAAACCGCTGGAAGAAAGAATGACTAATATCAATCTTATTCCACCGCTGATGCTGCAAAAGATGAAGACAAGAGATTCGCTGCTAAAAGTGAGGGAAGAAGAAAGGAATCTGAAAAATGAACTAAAAAACATTAAAGACACGTTACAATCGGAGGATAACCTCACGGAGACTGAAGTAAGATCTGGAAAATCAAAGAATAATAAACTGCCTGAAGACAGTAAGGATAAAAAACCGGCAAAAAAAGACATGGTTATACCAGCAGAACAGCGGCAACCGGGTACTAATAAGAAAGACACTTCAAAGAAATAATTGCAAACCGATTCATGACACAGCGAAACCCTGCCATATCAAAAGGAATAGACTGGAGCCTGGTATGGATATACTTTCTGCTGGTAGCCATCGGGCTTACCGCCATCTTTGCTGCTACTTATAAAGAAGGAGATTCGGTAATACAAAGTTTTTTAAGATTTAAGACAGATTACAGCAAACAATTTTATTTTTTTGTTATTGGTGCAGGACTGGCCTTGTTCATTTTACTTACAGACAGTAAATTCTTTTCGGCTACTGCCAATCTTGGCTATGCGCTGGGTATTTTTTTGCTTTTATTGGTTTTCCCGTTTCATTCATCCATCAAGGGAACCGAATCAATCATTAAGTTGGGTGCTTTTAATTTTCAGCCGGCAGAGTTTTGTAAAATTTTCGTAGCCCTGGCCCTGGCCAAGTATCTTTCACGGCCTGAAACTGATTTTACCAAAACCCGGTCTCAACTTATTGCCGCCGGCATTGCGTTACTTCCGGCGCTGTTGACATTATTGCAAAATGAAACGGGTTTGGCATTAGTATTTTTTTCCTTCTTTATTGTTATGTACCGGGAAGGACTGCCCTCCGGTATTTTACTGATAGGCTTCGCTATAGCGGCGTTATTGGTGGCCACTATTGTAATAGAGCCCAATACGCTGGCAGTTATTTTAACTGCTGTTGCGGTCCTGTTTATTTATTTGTTCCGGCGGCAAATAAAACGGCGAAAGGGACTGTTGGTGACTATAATTTTTCTCTGGGCAGTTTGTGTGGGTATTCAACGTTTTGCAGCGCCTTTTATTTTTAAAAATATTTTGCAAAGACACCAGGTAGAACGTATCTATGATTTGTTTGGTAAAGACAATCCTTATCTGGCAAAGGGAGAATCTGAAACTGCTGAAGAAACCAAAAAGAAAAAAGAAAGCGGTAGCAGTTACAATGTTCGGCAATCCAAAATTGCTATCGGAAGCGGAAGAATTTTCGGCAAAGGAATTCTGAAGGCGACTCAAACGAGGTATGATTTTGTTCCTGAACAACGAACTGATTTTATTTTTTGTACGGTAGGCGAAGGATTTGGATTTATGGGCAGTTTTGTTTTGTTAGGATTATACCTGATTCTTCTTTTCCGGATTGTTACCATTGCCGAACGGCAACGAAGTACATTCAGCCGTTGCTATGCTTACGGAGTGGCAGCCGTTTTCTTTTTTCATATAGCTATAAATATTGCCATGACGGTTGGCCTGGCACCTGTTATCGGTATTCCACTTCCCTTTATCAGTTATGGCGGCACCTCGCTTCTTACTTTTACCATTATGCTTTTTATTTTGATACGCTTAGATGCAGACAGGCAAATGGTTTTACGGTAATACCGATTGTGCATCCGTAATAGTCCAATTTCATTGGCCTAAACGGCTGCTACATCGGCATTATACCTGGAAAGTTCGGACTGATTTATAAATACATTTGGTATAATTTGCAGCAATAGCAATATGAAAATCATTCCACTTTCTGAAGGCACTTTCACTATTGATAAAACAAAACTTTTTGTTCCATTTGATGAAGACAGGGATAATATGCAGCAAAGGTCAGCCGGAAGCTTGCTGGTAGAAGTGCAACCTTTCGTGGTAGTAACTTCAAAAGATATCTTATTACTGGATACAGGGTTGGGGTTTGAAAAAAAAGGTATGCTGCAATTGCACCAGAACCTGATGGATGCAGGCATCAATCCTTCAGAAGTTACTAAAGTACTGATGAGTCACCTGCATAAAGACCATGCCGGTGCGGTGGGAATAGAAAGAGAATGTTTAGGTAGCAGGCTTTCATTACCTAATGCAAAGTATTATGTACAACGTACTGAACTGGCATTTGCTTATGAAAAGGGCTTCCCTTCTTTCATCACAGAAGAATTGGGATGCCTTCAAAATAATGAACGGGTGGAGTTGCTGGAAAGTGAAGGAATGATTGATGATTATATTCATTACCAGGTAACCGCCGCACATTCACCGCATCACCAGGTATTTTGGATAAAAGAAAATGACGAAACCATTTTTTTTGGTGGTGATGATGCGCCGCAATTGCACCAGATGAAACACCGCTTTGTGGCTAAGTATGATTATGATGGGAAAAAAGCAATGGAGCTAAGACAAGGGTGGTGGAGAAAAGGAGAAAAGGAGAAATGGACCTTTCTTTTCTATCATGATGTAAAAAATCCTGTTTGGAATTTTAAATAAAACAAAACCGCTTCTGCAAAGAAGCGGTTTTGGCTATTCTGAATAAATTAAATAACGGTAAAATTATATCAAGGCCCTTGTACGTCTTCCCCCACCGGGTCTGTTTTGCATTCTTTCTTTTTTAATATCTTTTAACTCCTGTATGAAAACTTCCTGGTGGCGATAAATTTCATTGCTTCTTTTTTCCCCGATGATTTCTCTAAACTCAGTTCTGTAACGAAGACGCAGTTCAACAATTTTCTGCTGGAGGATGAGCCGGTCTGTTCTGTTTTCTTTTAAAGCACTTCTCCATTCCCTGAAATAACGTATAAAAACAGGAGTGAATCTTTCAGCTTCATTTTTTGTCAGGCGCATACGATGCTGAATATACTCCCTCATTTTGTCACGGATTCTATCGTCGTTATCGTCTGCCTGGGCGTTGATAACGAAGGAAAAGGATAGTAAAAGGGTTAGTATAAATAGTAATTTTTTCATTTCATGGAATTAATTCAATATTGTTTCATCACTAACCGGGTCTTCCAGTATTTCAGTATCATGTAAAAGGCTTTGAATTTCGGTTTCAGGTACATCTTTTATCAGCTCTTTTATTTCTTTTGCTTTATCTGATGAGGCTACTGTATTATCAACCGGCTTCACTTCATCAACAAGCTGAATAAATTCATCTAATTTATCGGTGCTTACTTTTTTAATACTTTTTTTAACCCAGGCATGAGGATTTGTATTCGGATCTGCTTTCTCCTTACCCAGTACTAAAAAACCCGCCATCACAATCACCCCGGTAACAACTGCAGCCGCTGCATAGCGGAACCATCTGCGGTGAGAGATTGAAATAATTTTTGTTGCCGGTTTATTTTCTTCAGTGCTTATTTTCTCAGTAAGGGTTTCAAAATAACCTTGCGGAACTGCGTACGGCATTTCTTTTTTCAAACTACTTAGCAGTGGGGAAACTATTTCCAGTTCTTCTTTAGCTGTTTGATAATCGCTGCTTTCCTTCACAGACTGCATCATTTTTTCGGGAAGTCCATCGAAATAACCGGCAGGAGCCACATAAGGCATTTGCTTTGAAATCTTATTCAGCATTGGAGACAAGTAATCCAGTTCTTCAGCAGCGGTTGTTGCTTCGGTTGCTTTGATTCTGGCAAGTACCTGACCGGCAAGTCCATCAAAATACCCGGTTGGCACCGTATAGGTATTTTGAGGAGTCATATTTGCCAATATGCTTTTCAACTCTTTTAATTCTTGTAATATGTTGTCTTTCTGCGTCATTTTACGCTTAATAAGATGGATTTCATGCCTCAAAGTTTAATGATTTAGCATATAGTCCTCAACTTTTTTAACGGCATGATGATAACTGGCTTTAAGAGCCCCTTCACTGGTTTCTAATACCCTGCTCATTTCCTCGTAGGGCATTTCATCATAATATCTTAATCCAAACACAATTCGCTGTTTTTCAGGTAATTGTTGGATAGCTAATTGAAGTTTCCATTCAGCTTTATTGGAATCAAAATGCTTATCAGCTTTTATTTTATTGCTCAGTCCGCTTTCCACATCGCTGAAGCTGACAGAAGATCTTTTTTTCTGCTGTTCAATGTAGGTCAGGCATTCGTTGGTGGCAACTCTGTAAAGCCAGGTGTATAGTTGACTGTCTTCCCGGAATTTCTCCAGTCCATTCCATACCCTGATAAGAACGTTTTGTAGCACATCATTGGCATCTTCATGTTCCACCACCATGCGGCGGATATGCCAATAGAGCTTTTCCTGATATTTTTTGATAATGCTGGTATAGGCCCGTTCTTTCGTAACGGGGTTACGAAATTGTTCGAGCAATTCACTATCGCTTATTGTAGTCAGGGACATTGATGCGGGGCTTTGGTTCGGTTAGAATACTGGAATAGCAATTTGTTTAAGAAGGTTTTAGGTATTAAAAATAAAAAAGCAGGCTCAAATTTGAAAGAACCTGCCCGATTAGTTTGAAACAATCTTTTAACTGTTTTTTTTCCGGTTTATTGCCTTTTCCGCCGCTACTACAATATCCGGTACATCCAATCCATATTTTTTCAGCAAATCAGTTGGCTTACCACTTTCACCAAATGTATCTTTTGTACCTACATATTCAATCGGAACAGGGAAATTTTTAGCCGCACATTGAGCAATGGCATCACCTAATCCTCCAATTACATTATGCTCTTCGGCAGTTACCACACATTTTGTTTTGCGGATTGATTTTAATACTGCTTCTTCATCCAATGGTTTGATAGTATGAATATTTATTACTTCTACACTGATCCCCTTTTCCTGTAAAATGACACCAGCTTGTATGGCATTCCACACTAAATGGCCACAGGCAAAAATCGACACATCAGTTCCTTCGGAAAAATATTGGGCCTTACCTATTTTAAAATCTTCTTCTTTGGTAAATATGGGCCATACAGGACGACCAAAACGCAGATAAACCGGTCCTTCATACTCTGCAATAGCTTGTGTCGCGGCTTTTGTTTGTGCATAGTCGCAGGGAACAATCACCGTCATTCCCGGTAACATCTTCATCAAACCAATATCCTCCAATATCTGGTGAGTAGCCCCATCTTCACCTAATGTAAGACCTGCATGGGAGGCGCAAATTTTTACATTTTTACCGCTGTAGGCGATTGACTGACGAATCTGATCATACACTCTTCCTGTAGAAAAATTAGCAAAGGTGGTTGTATAAGGAATTTTTCCGCCAATAGTCAACCCGGCTGCAATGCTCATCATATTAGCTTCCGCAATCCCCACCTGGAAGAAACGTTCAGGAAATTCTTTCATAAACTGGTTTAGTTTTAATGAACCGGCCAGGTCAGCTGTTAACGCCACAATGTTGGGATTTTTTCTTGCTGCTTCTACAATGCCATCACCAAAACCACTGCGGGTATCTTTATTTCCGGTTGATTGAATTTCCTTTAACATGCTTAAAAATTAGTTGGGCAAATGTAAGGTGGAACGGACAATTGACAATAGGCAATGGGCAAAAGGCAAAATGCAACCTTGCTAATACTTTTCAGGGTTATTTATCATGTGATATAACAACTTTCCTACCTCTGCATTTTTAAGGATTGATTTTTCATGTATAACTGCATCAATGTATTTACAGGATAAAGCAAAATCGAGCCAACCGGAAGTTTCGGAGTTTTCCATATCACTATCTGTTACTTTGGCTACAAAGTGTGCCGGATACTTTTTCTTGCGATAGGCTTCTAAGAGGCAAATGCATACACTGCGTGATGACCTTCTTATCTGATCAGTTAATGAATATGTTTCTTCTTTTGGAAACTTTTTTGAAATCTCAAAGATTTCCATTGCCAATTCAAATGCGAGTTGGTAAACTCTGGTGTGTTTTACTGATACTGCTGCCATCTTAGGTTTACTGCTTATTGTGCATTGTCTATTGCTTATTGGCTTAGTTAAGCTCTCCCGGCTGGCTAGTAAAAACTGTTTCGTCTTCTTTCAACCTCAGTTCCCACTTCCATGCAGTGGCCATTATTTCATCCAGTGAAAAAGTTGGTTTCCAGCCAAGTATTTTTTTGGCCAGATCGTTATTGGCATAAACAGCTATAACATCTCCTGCCCTCCGGGGGCCTGTTTCATAGTTTAGTTTTACACCACTAACTTTTTCAAAGGCATTGATCGCCTCCAATACTGATACTCCATCGCCACTGCCAAGATTGAAGACTTCGCAGCGTTGGATACTTAGTTCCTTTTCCAGGCATTGTAATGATAAAGTGTGTGCATGTGCCAGGTCGCAAACATGTATATAGTCACGGATGCAGGAGCCATCCCTCGTAGGATAATCGTTTCCATGCACTAACATTTTTGGAATACGTCCAATAGCAGTTTGGGTAATGGCGGGGACAAGATTTTGTGGTTTACCAACCGGCATTTCGCCAATAGCGGCAGAAGGATGTGCCCCTGCCGGATTGAAATACCGCAATATAATGCTGTGTGTACCAGAACTATTCACAAAGTCTTTTACAATTTGTTCACCCATCTGCTTGGTGCTGCCATAGGGAGATTCGGCTGATTTTTGCGGAGTGGTTTCCGTTACAGGAATGTCGTCAGGGTTGCCATAAACAGTGCAGGAAGAGGAGAAAACAAAATGAGGTATTTTAAATTCCTGTACACATTTCAACAGATTGATTAATGAGGTGAGGTTGTTTTCAAAATATAGCAGGGGTTTCTCTACTGATTCGCCAACAGCTTTATAAGCTGCAAAATGAATGATACCACTGATATCTTTATTCTCCTGGAAAATGGCAAACGTATCATCAAAGTTGCAGAGATCAACTTTATAATTTTTTATTCTTTTACCTGTTATCTGTTCAATGCCTTTTAATACATTGGCATTCGACCGGGAGTTGTTGTCAACAGAAATAACATCATAACCATTCTCTATCAGATCAACAATGGTATGTGAACCGATGTAGCCGCAACCGCCTGTTACTAATATTTTGCTCATAAAAAATCCCGACAAAAGTCAGGATTTTTTTGCAATACAGTATAGTAAGTTTATGCGATCAAATTTACTACGAAATAAACACCGGCAGCAAGAAGCCCACTTATAGGAATCGTTAATATCCAGGCCCATAATAAATTGATAGTTACACCCCAGCGGACAGCAGAAAGTCTTTTAGTTGCACCCACCCCCATAATAGCACCGGTAATAGTATGCGTCGTACTTACAGGAATTTTTAAAGCTTCGGTTACAAACAATGTTAGAGCTCCGGCAGTTTCTGCCGCCACACCTTCGAACGGGGTGACTTTTGTAATCTTAGTTCCCATTGTTTTTACAATTTTCCATCCCCCACTCATCGTTCCTATGCCGATTGCTGCATAACAGGCAATGGGCACCCAGTTTGGCATGTCTTTGAAACTCTCAATGTTCCCTCCGGCTATCAATGCCGCCGTGATGATACCCATTACTTTTTGCGCATCATTACCCCCGTGACCGATACTGAATGCGGCAGAAGAGACCAGCTGCAGACGTTTGAACCATTGGTTGGCACGGTGAGCATTGAGGGAACTAAGCCAGAGTGAAAAGATAGCCATGGTGGAGAGGATAGTGGCAAGCAAAATCCACTTGAAATTTTTTGAATGAAAGATAACCTTCATGGTATAACTATCGTAATGCGACTTAAGTTTGGTGGGGTCTGTTTCAATGTTGTAGTACAGGAACAAGCCGACGCCGACCAGGACCAGGATGCCAAATATCTTGGAGGACCAGCCCTTCTTAAAGGAATTGAGAAACCAGAGTGACATAATAAAGGCCATCAACATACCGATAAGCGGAGCAAGAATGATAAAGCTGGCAGTCTTAAGAATGATTGACGAATTGACTGCATCAAAACCTCCGCTGGCAATTCCTGCGCCGGCAAAACCGCCGATGAGTGTATGTGATGAAGAAGAAGGTATTCCAAACCACCAGGTCAGCAGGTTCCAGGCGATGGCGGCTATAAGTCCGGAAAATATTACTACCATCATTTTTCCGCCGTCAATATGTTCAGGTCTTACGGTTTTGGCAACTGTATCTGCTATACCATGGTCTTTGAAAATAAAAAAGGCAACCGAGTTAAAGAAAGCGGCCCATAGTACAGCCTGGAATGGCGTCAGCACTTTTGTAGAAACTACTGTAGCTATGGAATTGGCGGCATCATGAAAACCATTGATATAGTCAAAAATAAGTGCCAGTACAATTATGGTGATGAGGAAAGGTGTCATAAAAAAATGTGATAATATGATAATGTGTTTCTGGCAGTGCAGTCGTCATCAGCATGTCAGCACATTGGCTAATTAATTTAAGCGTATTTAATGATGATAGACTCTATCACATTGCTTGCATCTTCACACTTGTCGGTTACTATTTCCATAACCTGGTAAATCTCTCTTTTCTTAATAACCTCCTTGGCATCTGGTTCTGTATCAAATAATTTTTCAATACTGAAATCAAAAACATCATCCGCCTGGTTTTCGATGCTGTTGATCTTTACAAGGGCTTCCGTGATTTTACGCATATTTTTCATATCCCGGAGTTCAACCACTGCAATTTTTACCTGTGCTGATGCCTGTTCAATCAAATCGGCAAATTTATGCATACCCGTGTCATTCGGATTAACCCGGTAGAAGTTGATCTTTTTTCCGGCAGCATAGATATAATCAGCAATATCATCTAACGAAGTGGCGAGGTAGTGAATATCTTCCCGGTCGAAAGGAGTGATAAAGTTTCGGCCTAATTCTGTAAACAAGTTATGGGTTAGTTCGTCATTTGCATGTTCCAGATCTTCCAGTTGAAGGATAAGAGCGGCCCTTTTATCAAAATCCGGTTCTGCTACTACAGCTCTTAGAATAGAGCCCATTTTTTCTACATTATTAGCTACTCTTTCAAATAGCTCATAAAATATTCTGTTCTTAGGGCTGAAGAGTTTTAGGAAAGATTGTAGTGCCATAGATTTTTTTTTATTCCGGCCTGGTTTGGCCGTGTTGTTTGCGAAATTACCGGGGTAAACCTAGAGGGTTAGCCCGGGAGCGGAGAATTAATAATTAATTAATATATAGATAAAATTAGGGTAACAATTCAATAACAAAGACTTTATATTGCAGCAATTTTAGCCGTAGTATGATTTTGATAAAACAAATACTCAAAAAATTCATTTTAGCCGGATTTTTAACCCTGTTTTTTTCTGTAGCTGCTTATTCCCAACGATACCTGGCCGATATTGACTCGTCATTTTTTATCAAAGACACCGTGCGGCCGGTTATTAAACGGTTTGAAAATTTAAGAATTACCGGATATATACAGCCACAGTTTCAAAAAGCACAGTCAGACGGAGCCCCTTCTTTTGCAGGGGGAAATTTTTCTACTTTTTCCAGCAGCCGTTTTATGCTTCGAAGAGCAAGAATAAAAATTGACTATTTGCTTCCGTCCAAAACAAAATATCCCAGGGCTCTCTTTTCGTTCCAGATTGATGCAACTGAAAGGGGTGTAATTGTAAGAGATATGTTTTTAAAGCTTTTTGAAACCAAAAAAAATATTCTTTCCCTTACCACCGGATTGTTTGCCCGGCCTTTTGGCTACGAGGTAAATCTTTCTTCCACATTCAGGGAAACACCGGAACGGGGAAGGATGTCACAAATACTGATGCCGGGAGAAAGAGATCTTGGAATTATGTTTTCTTATGAACCACAGGAAAAAACACACAGGCTCTCACATATCAAATTTGATATCGGCTTTTTTAATGGACAGGGACTTGCCGGCACTACTGATTTTGACGATTATAAAGACCTTATATCAAGGCTATTTATTAAACCATATACTTTTAAGAAAGTAGATATATCCGGTGGTCTTTCTTACCTGCGTGGCGGTTTGAAAAACGGAACCAAATATGTGTATGAAAGCGGTATAGCTGCAAATGGCGATAAGATTTTCAGTGTGGATTCATCTTTGTCAAATCTTGGCCATTCTTCTCCCCGCCATTATTATGGAGCTGATGTGCGGGTAAAACTTCACCATGGTTGGGGAGAAACAGAATGGCGGTCAGAATATTGGTTTGGTACTCAGCCGGGAACATCCGTATCCACCAGTAACCCGGGAACATTGCCTGCTTCTAATGGCATACCGCTGCCCACCTATGTAAGGCACTATGACGGAGCTTTTCTATTATTTCTACAGAATATTATTAATACAAATAATCAATTGCTGGTGAAGTATGATTGGTATGACCCCAACATTAAAGTAGAAAAAATGGAAATCGGCAAATCAGGCACCAATCTTACCGCAGCCGATGTAAAATTTTCTACTCTCGGTGTCGGCTTTGTCCGCCACCTGAATTCTCAAACCAAATTGATTCTCTACTACGATATTGTAAAAAACGAATCGGCACAATTTACCGGTTACACCACCGACCTAAAAGATAATGTGCTCACCTTCCGTCTCCAGTTCAGGTTCTGATAGGCTTAACATTCCCGTAATATGCAGGATACAATTGCTTAACATGGCAGTAACATGCTGGTAACTTGCCAAGGCCACCTTTGCCCGAAATAACAGAATATGTATTTCAGGCTGCGAATTTTGATGAGTGTGTTTTTAATTGGTGCTTTTGTTGCTGTTCAGGCTCAAACTCAAACGATTAAACTGACCGGTAAAGTAATGAATGCAAAGAACGAGGCTTTGCCGGGTGCTACTATTGTTATTGAAGGTGCAGGTAAACAGGTGCTTGCCGACATAGAAGGGAAATTTTATGTAAACCTTGATGCAGGAAAAAAATATACCCTTACCATTTCTAACACCGGTTATGAAACAAAATCTGTTTCTGAAGTAGATGTTACTGCCAACCAGGAAAATTATTTGGAGATTGTTTTACAGGACAAATCAGCCCTGGAAGGTGTTATCGTAAAAACTACATCCAGGAAACAGGAAAATACAACCGCCTTACTCACTTTTCAAAGAAGCAAC
>JANPMI010000311.1:0-1929 GCA_031422725.1 Chitinophagaceae bacterium
CCGGCATGGGGTTGTTATTCGTTTGATGGAAAGGATTTGGAAAAAAGCGGTGTGCAGCCCGATATACTTGTCATCAATAGTTTCGATGACAAACTTACTGGCAGAGACCCTCAGTTGGACAGGGCGATTGAAGAAATATTAAAACAGCTGAAATAAATAAGCAGTTATTTTTTTACCAATCTTATCATGGCACTGCTTCCTTCGCTACTTGCCAGGTAAGCATCATGTCGTTCATTGTTTATGATAGCAACCATGTAGGAAGTGTTGGGTGGAATAGAGCCGAGGTTTTCGGCTACCATAATTAATTCATTGGTCGTATTTAATTCACTTACCGCTAGTTTAATGGTATAAGCATTCCCGGTGAGCCTGATATTTTGAAACAGTAACCTGTCATTTAGAAAAAGTGAGATGGAGTCTCCGTCTATTTCAGCATTATCATAAAAGCGGAGTTCTACCGAATCACCACTAACGGGTATGTCTTTTATAAATACTTTCTTGCGGGTGATGAATTTTTCTTCAATGGTTAGCGGCTTTTCAGGTTGAGAAATGACAACAGTTTGTGATTTCTCAACTACTGGCTCTGTTTTCGGTATAATTTTTTGAACAACAGGAACGGCTACCACCTGTTTCTCTTTACTGATTGTTTCTACCGGCTTCTCAGTAGGTATTTTATTTGTTGTTGACTGCTGATAAAAATTTGTAATGCTGTCAATAATATCCGGATCATTTCCACCCACCGTATAGTTGTCAATTACATAATCCCATTCGTCTTTAAATTGAGTGGTGGTTGTTTTGTCAAGGTCCACATCGCCTTTCGGTTTGTCTTCTTCCTCTTTATAAGAAGCTTTTCCATCCAGCATCATTTTACCGCCGCCGGGACAGTTAAAATCTGCCCTTGAAAGCATAGGAATCTTACCGGGTACTGAAATGTTGAAACGGCCCGATTTCTCCTCCAGCAACTGGTCATCCCACCACACCGCACTGTTAGTATTTTGGTCAAAATATCCTTTGATGCTGTAACGGCGGTAATTATTAGCTGATTCGTAGTAATACGAAGTCCCCCTAAGACTGTCTCCATCCTGTATCAGTTTTACTTCCACTTTCTGCCGGTTGATTTTTCCTTTCCAGACACCCGTAATCATTTGAGCTGAAATATTGCCTGTAAAAGAATAACCGAATAATAATAAGGGCAGAATTATGGCAGATTGCCGGAGTTTTTTCATGCAGGGAAAGTCTTTGGTTTACTTAACGATTTTTCAGATTTAATATTTTCCGGCTAAAAGTTGCCATAGTGGAAAAAAATCCTAACTTTCCCTTTAAATACCTTCCAGCGGGAAGGATCTATTTTCAACCAACCAAACTCTGCTTATGAGAAAGTTATACGCTTTTCTGTTTACTGCGTTAGTCTTAATTATTTCTGCCGTTAACCAGGTTTCGGCACAAAACTATACGTTCACCACCTCTGCTGGTAATGCTATCGTTCCGGGAACAACACTGGTACCCGGGAGCCAGGGTGATGATCTTACGGTATCGATCACAATTCCTTTTTCGTACACAGCCTATGGTACGGCATTCACCACCGTAAGAGCCAGTTCGAATGGTAACCTTCAGTTTGCCGGAGCTGGTAACGCAACATTTACTAATACTTGTCCGCTCCCTACCGCTACTACTCTTGGGTTCCCGAATTTTATGCCACAGTGGGAAGATCTTCATACGGGCAGAACTCCGGCAACAGACGGGATTTTTACATCTGTATCAGGGGTAGCTCCTAACCGGATTTTTAATATAGAATGGAGGGGGCAACTTTTTTCAACAACGGGAAGCACTATTAATTTTGAAGCCCGTCTTTTTGAAGGGATACAAAGAGTGGATTATATTTACGGAACAAACACTAACAATGGTGTTGGCGCAAGCATAGGAGTTCAGGGT
>JANPMI010000312.1:0-2647 GCA_031422725.1 Chitinophagaceae bacterium
TAAATGTTTTTTGCCTTTCCAATGCCAGGAGATATTCCTGTTTAGCATTGTTTAATTCTTCGCTGTAAATATCATAGAGCTTATCTCCTTTGCTTATATAATCACCAACATTTCTAAAATACAATAGCTCCACTCTTCCCATTACTCTTGAACTGATGGCTGACATTTTTGTCTGGTCAAAATTTAGGACCGCTGTCAATACAGTTTGGCTACCAATATTTCCCGAACGAATAGTATCAACACTGATATTTCCTAATTGAATTTGCTGATCGCTAAGCTGTAATTCATCTTCATTTTTCGTTTTTGATTTTTTCACAGCTGTCAGCGGCATTTTACAGATAGGACACTTGCCAGGTTTACTTTCCACTACCTGCGGATCCATAGAGCAGGTATAATACACATCACTATTTTCAACATGCCCATTATGCTTTTTGCCTGAGCAAGCCCCAAAAAAACCAAGAAATAATATCAGTACATAACGCATAACTACTCCTTTATTTTAATAAAGCTTTCGCTATCAATTAAAAATTGTGCTTTTATAGCTACAGAATCTGCTTCTGATAACCCGCCTGTAATCTGAATGTTATTAGCGGTTGTTATCCCGGTAGTAACTTTCTTTGGTTTAAATCCATCAGTCACTTTCAAAAAAACAATTTTGTCAATACCCAGAGAGGTTACCGATTCTTTTGGCAACCAATAACCCATTGCAGGATGCGCAATAATTACCCCCCGCACCTGGCTTCCTACCGGTAAACGCAGGCTGGAATTATCAAAGTAAACCCTTGCAGAAGTAGTCCGGCTTCCTTCCCTGTAAAAAGGTTCTATAAAATCAATACGCCCCTGGAAAGATCTGCCGGAACCGGATTCAGGTGTTATTACTACCAACTGTCCTTTTTGAATCAAAGCCTGACCATCAGTGTATATATTTAATAAAGCCCATGCCTTTGAAGGATTGTAAACACTAAAAAGATTTTGTCCCTTTTGCACATACATACCTTCTTTTAAATTTAATAATTCTGTACTGGGGTTAATAGCAGTCATAGATGATGAAGATGCCTGCGGACTCATAGCAGCAGATCCATCACCGGCATTATGCAAATGACCACTTAAGTTACTATAGACACTTACAGAAAAAATAGGGTTACCTGTTTGAATTATTTTTTGCACCTGATCTATACTCATCCCTAACAATAATAATTTTTGTTTGGCTGCTTCTATTAGTGAAGCGTTGCCTGCATCATTTTTTAAAATGAACAGCAAATTTTGCTGTGCCGTAAGCAATTCCGGGCTGTAGATGTCCATTATTTTTTGTCCCTTTTTAATGTACTGATATTTATAGCGTACATATAATTTTTCTATCCTTCCATTAATCCTTGCAGAAATATTCCCAATCATGCGGGTATCGTACTCAACCCTGCCCAGCGCATCTATTTCAGCCACTATTAATTCTTTTTTAATAACAGTGACCGGAATAGTGGAAATAACATACTGGTTTGTGGGTTTTAATAATGATTCTAACTGCACACCGGTAATTGAGGCGGCATCCATTTCTTTTTTTACCAGTTCCATTCCGCAAATCGGGCATTGTCCCGGCTGATCTTTTAAAATCTGCGGATGCATAGGGCAGGTATATAACTCTTTCTTATTATCTGCGTTAGTGTGTTGAGTATGATCCACCTTTTTATCGTTATTACATGCTGAAAACACAATCTGCAATAAGCAAAGGGCAATTAGCAAAACGCTATTGAAAGGTCCATTTATTTTTTTGTGAATCATCAGCATTTTTCTTCTTGTTGATATTGTTTACTGCCTATTGTTTATTGCATATTGTCTATTGCATATTGCTCTCAATTAATTTGTAAAATACGTTCTAATTCAACCTGGATGGCTAATAGCTGCTGCAATTGATCCAAATATTCCAACTGTGCCATGTTTAAACTCTCCCATGCATCAAATAATTCAAATAGCTCTTCTGTATTTTGCTCGTAACCTAACTGCATCGTTCTGTAATTATTTCGCAGTGCAGGTATTATGTTCTCCTCATATAGTTTTATTTGCTTTCTTTTCGTGTTAAACTCTGTATGCATGTTAGATGCCATACCCGATAATTCATTAATTACCATCTGGCGTTCAAAGCCCAGGCTTTCTCTCCGCCATCGTAAGCTTTCAATATTTGCCTTGCTCATCCTGGATGACCAGGATGCAAAAGGTATCTTCACCATAGCCATCGCTGTATATTGCATCGGTTGCCCGCCAAACCCAAACATATGCTCATAGCGAAAACCAAATTCAGGTTTTAATTTTGCCCTCTCTAATTGTTGTTGTAAGCCAACTAATTGAATTTCTCTTTCTATAACTTTCAGGTCGCTTCTTGAATTGATGAAAGCTGTACTGTCTAATTGAAAGTTGCTATAATCTTTTATAATAAACGTGGTATCAATATCGAAAAAGGTTTCTTTGTCCCTGTTCATCAAAGTGTTTAAATTAATCCGGCGAAGGCGTATATCATTTTCAAACATCAGCCTCATGTTTTGAATAGTACCGAGTGCCGCTTTTGCTTTATAATAAGCACTTATTTTTCCCAGCCCGTTCTTATACCGTATCTCAGCATTCTTTATCATAAAGTCCAGCAGCTTTTCATTTTGCT
>JANPMI010000313.1:0-21089 GCA_031422725.1 Chitinophagaceae bacterium
GGAAATATGCCATCTTCGCCAAAACTCACTGATGGACTTAGCGATGTAAGGGTAATTAAAATTCTCCCGGAAATGAAAGCCAAACATTCTGCCCAGCCCGATGGCCATATCAGAATAACCGGAAAAGTCAAAGTAAATCTGTATGGCAAACATCGCTAACCCGAACCATGCTTCGGCACTTGACAGTGAGAATAATTCCGTCATGGTTAACGGATCACCATTATCCCCCATGTATTTTCTTACCAGTTCTGCCGCCACATTGGCAATGATTACTTTTTTAAACAATCCGATACAAAAACGGGAAAGGCCCGCACTGAAATCCTTCAGGTTTTCATTACGCCGGTTTATTTCATGTTCCACATGAGCATAACGGATAATTGGCCCTGCCACTAATGATGAATATAGAGAGACATACATCAGAAAATCAGGGAATGATCGTTGTGCTTTAATATCGCCCCTGTAAACATCTACTACATAAGAAATGGTATGAAATGTATAAAATGAAATACCAATGGGCAAAGCATAACCAGGTGCAGTGAAGGAGGTGCCTAAAAGAGAATTAACGCTTTCAACAATAAATACATCATATTTAAAAGTTGCCAGCAATCCCAGATTGAAGACTAATGTTACCACAACACCAATCTTTGCCCATTTGGTACCCCGGTGTTTTTCTATAAAAATGGCATTACCCCAGTCAAACAGCGATGATAAAATCAACAGGGAAATCCAGATAGGCTCACCCCATCCATAAAAGATTAAGGAGAAAACAATAAGAATATAGTTTCTATACTTTTTGTTTTTACTGCTATAATAAAGAATAAGGTTTAGGGGAAGGAAAATGAAAAGAAAAAGCAGGCTTGCAAATACCATACAAATGGGTTGGGAGTATTTAGCTGTGTAAAATACTACTTTGCTTATTGATTCAAAATGAACGAGAGATTTTTTTTAAAAAATACCATGTGCCGTGTATCTCCAGCCATTTATTAGCAGGCAGTATGTACCTTCGCCCTAAAATTATTGTTACATGCAATTAACGGCAAAACTCATTCAGTTATTACCCTTACAAACCGGGGCAGGTAAAAACGGACAATGGAAGAAGCAGGATATTATTGTAGAAACCGAAGGGCAGTATCCTAAAAAAATTTGTATCTCCATCTGGGGTGATAAAATAAATGAAAGCCAGCTGCAACCGGGAGCACAGCTTGCTATTTCATTTGATGTGGAAAGCAGAGAGTACAATGGTCGCTGGTACACTGATGTAAAAGCATGGAAAATAGAGGCAGCAGGTGCTGCAAAAGCTGATTCTTCAGGTAATGATGGCCAGGAATATTTTAGTGACGGGCAAATGGAAAACAAAGAGGATCTGCCTTTTTAACCTCACCCCCACTATCATTGTCTCTTAAATAAACGTTGTCCCCAAATTCTCCTCTCCTTAAGGAGAGGGGAATTTGATATAGCATTCGTCAATAAACGAAAGGAAACTTGGGTGAGGCGGGGGTGAGGTGATCAAGATCACAATTCTTTTCTCAGCCTGGCCACCGGAATGTTAAGTTGCTCCCGGTATTTAGCCACCGTGCGGCGGGCAATATTATAACCTTTTTCCTGCAACAACTCTGTAAGGCGTTCATCGCTTAATGGCCTTTTCTTATCTTCCGCTTCAATCATGTCGCTGAGAATTTTCTTTACTTCTCTTGTCGAAACTTCTTCGCCGCTGTCGGTACTCAGCGATTCGCTGAAGAAAAATTTAAGGCGATAGGTGCCAAATTCTGTCTGTACAAATTTGCTGTTGGCCACACGGCTAACGGTTGATATATCCAGGTTTGTCTTTTCTGCAATATCCTTTAATATCATGGGCCGCATTTCTGTTTCATCCCCTGTTAAAAAGAAATTGTATTGATGCTCCATGATGGCATTCATGGTGCTTAGCAGGGTATGCTGCCGTTGTTTGATGGCATCAATAAACCACTTGGCGGAATCAATCTTTTGTTTGATAAAAAGTACCGCTTCTTTTTGCCGCTTATCTTTTTTGGCACCCCGGTCATATTCTTTCAGCATATCCCTGTAGCCTTCACTGATGCGGAGTTCAGGGGCATTCCGGCTGTTGAGGGTAAGTTCCAGTTTGCCGGCATTATTAACAATAAAGAAATCGGGTACCACATAACTTTCGGCCTTGTTTATTTCACCCACATTGCCGCCGGGTTTGGGGTTCAGCCGGATTATCTGCTGCATTACATCCCGCAACTGATCGTCGTCCAGGTTCAGCCCCCGCTGTATTTTTTCATAGTGTTTTTTTGTAAATTCATCGAAGTATTTATAGAGGGCTTTAATAGCCACATCAACAGGTTTCCCTTCATCTTTTTGCCGTTGTAATTGTATCAGCAAACATTCCTGTAAATTCCTGGCGGCGACTCCCGGCGGGTCAAATTGCTGGATACGTTTTATCAGGGCTTCCACTTCTTCATTGGTAGCCGTAACGTTTTGCCGAAAAGCAAGATCATCTACTATGGCGGAAGTTTCCCTGCGCAGGTAACCATCTTCATCAATACTGCCTACTATCTGTTCGGCAATTGCCTGTTCCTTTTCTTCCAGTTTCAGCAGACCGAGCTGATCAATGAGCATCTCAAAAAAACTAGTTTCCGTTTTAAAAGGCAACTGGCGGCCTTCATCTTCTTCGGGATAGTTATCATCCCGGAGTTTATAATCTCCTACTTCATCATCTCCATCCTGCACATATTCGCTTACGTCAATATTTTCATATTCATCATCACTGCCATCTTTTTCTTCATACTCTTCTTCGCCGGGTTCGGTAAATTCATCTTTTAATTCATCGGCATCCTCATGTTTATCCTCATCCAGTTCCAGAGCCGGATTTTCTTCCATTTCCTCTTTTATGCGTATTTCTAAGCTGGCCGTAGGAACCTGCAGCAATTTCATTAACTGAATCTGCTGGGGGGATAGCTTTTGCAGCATTCGCTGCTGTAAACTTTGGCTAAGGGCCATGGTTCGAATCAGGGGTTTTAGTGGCTGAAGCTCTTTTTCAAAAATTCGGCCAATCATCAAAAATAATGCCGTAAATTTATATACAAATAAATGAAAAATGCTGCAACGGTGGTTTTCTTTTCTTGTTGTGTTGTTGTTAAGCTTTAATGGGGAAACTTTTGGACAGCAAAAACAGGCTATTCCTGTTAGCGGATTTTCACTCCGGGCAAGTCCTATTATTAAAAATGATCCGGCGAAAATTAATGTTATAGGCCCCGGATTCTATCCGGGCCATCTTGGTTTTTTCTGTCAAAAGGAATTGCAGTTAGATAAAATCATTGCTGTTCCTATCCGGTTCCGCCTTGGCTCACTGGAGTATGTAAATTATTTGGAGCAAAAGCCGAATGCATTGAAACCACAATAGATAAGATTATAATGAAACGGATTGTTCTTTTAATACTTTCTTTATCACCTTCACCATTTTCTCCCCCTTCTCCTTTATCTGTTCATCTGTCCACACTAAACTAATGGCAGTAGAAATGCAACGGCTCATTATGGCATCACTGGCAGCAAAATCTTTGGTAGCCTGGTGAATGACCTGTGTTTTTAAATCGGGATGTAAAGCATTTAGTGTAACAGAATTTTTAAGATGTTCCCATTTCCTGATATAATGCCAGTTATTATCATACCAGTAAAAATTTCCCGCTAAAATATTTTGTGCTTTTAATTCATTTACTACGGCTCTGGTTATTTCCTGGTTCGGTAAAAACCAACTTACAAAACTGCAACTGTCTCCTTCCGGATCAGGTATGCGGCGGAAAGAAACTTCGGGTAGCTGCGATAAAATATTTTTTAATTGCGTATGATTTTTCTTTTGAATAGTAAGAAACTCGTCTAATCTTTTTATCTGCGCCAAGCCAACAGCAGCATGTAATTCAGAAATGCGAAAGTTGTAACCAATAAACGGATGCAGGTCCGCACCACGGTCTGCGCCTTTATGGTCATGGCCATGATCGGTATAGCCATCACTTTTTGTATAAACATCTTCCCGGTTCGTCATAATAACACCGCCTTCCCCGCAGGTCATTGTCTTTACAAAATCGAAAGAAAAGGTTCCGGCATCACCGATAGTGCCCAGCTGTTTTCCTTTGTAAGTGCCGCCAATACTCTGGCAGGCATCTTCAAGCAGTATAAGATTATGTTCTTTACAAATAGCTACCAACGCATCCATATCGGCCATGCTGCCGCACATGTGTACCGGCATTACAGCTTTTGTTTTTTGAGTAATAGCTTTACGAACTGCATCGGGATTTAATGTCAGTGTATCATCCACATCTACCAGCACCGGCACAGCACCGACACTTAGTATTGCTTCAAAACTTGCCACAAACGTAAAAGACGGGCATATAACTTCATCACCATAGCCAATACCCAAAGCACTCATGGCTGTGGTTAAGGCAGCCGTGCCACTTGAAGTAAGCTGGGCATATTTGCTGCCAAAGGTTTGGCAAATAGCTTCTTCCAGTTCTTTACTTTTCCAGATGCCTTTCCTGGGTCCGTCAAAACCATATCGCATGAGGATGCCTGTTTCCAGCACCTCATTTACTTCTTTTCTTTCTTTATCACTCCAGAGTTCGTAGCCGGGCATATTGGAAAAAGTTTATTGGTTTATTAGTTAATTAGTTCAGAGGGTTATCTCCGTTAACATAAGTTGACTACAAAGGTAAACAAGAGGATGAAATATGAAACTCATCTCAGCTTCTAGTAGTGTATCAGTTGAAAACCGGATAGCTATCGGGTGATACACTACCCTGCGTCTCCCCGCCTCTGCGGTAAAAATTTCTACGGCTTATAAAACTCCCACTTGCCTCCCGGCTGCACCAAGATGGCAATTTCACTCAAATCACTTTCGTTATTATTTTTTCCGACTGCTGTAATCACATAGCGGTAAGAAAAATGTTGCGGGGAAAGAACCTCCGTCATTTGAAAGCCGGCCGGCATAGTTACAAACCGGGAAATGTATTTTGGCACATTACCAAATGTTTCGCTGTGCGAATCGGTAGCGTACTGGTACACGACATAATATTTAATATCAATGTGATTTCTTGGGTCAGGTTTTATAACTAATTGTATAACCGAGTCATTAGTAATGCTGCGTTCTACAATTGGAGGCCACGGTTTTTCATTACTTATCCAGCGCATTGGCGGTAACAGGGCAGGGTACCTGTAGTAGTTGTTTTGCAAACTGTCATTCCACCCATTCGGATTGCGGCTAAACGATTTGCTGCTGAAATAAATACTGCCCTGCACATTAGGATAGCGACGCAATAATTTTATCTGGTCAGGTAGCTGAGCCGGGTTATTCCATGCAGCTTCTTTGCCACCTGCCCGGTAAATACCATGACCGATATAAATATGACGACCATAGCTGTTGCGGCTCCACCAGTCCAGCATTTTTACATAATCAATTTTCGGGTGACCAATTTCTAAATACAATTGTGGTGTCACATAATCAATCCATCTTTTCTCTAACCATAATAAAATATCGGCATACAAATCATCATAATTGGTTTGTCCGCCACGGCTGTCGCTGCCCCTCAGGGGGTCTTTATCATTATTTCGCCATACGCTGAAAGGAGATATACCAAACCGGCAAAGCCTTTTTTCCTGTTTGATAGCAATACTCAGAGCCTGTATAATAGAGTCTGTATTACTCCTGCGCCAGTCATCTTTATTTAATTTGCTTCCGGATTTAGCGTAGGATTCAGCATCGGGAAATTCTTTTCCCGGAATCCGGTATGGATAAAAATAGTCATCCATATGAATGGCATCAACATCATACCGCTTTACAATGTCCCGGACCACTGTTACTACAAATTTTTGTGCTTCTTTATTACCCGGATCAAAATATTTTTTATCCCCGTAAGTCAGGAACCATTCGGGATGAATACGGGTAATGTGATTAGAGGTAATGGAGGAGCCGTTGATATTATGAATAGCCCGGTAAGGATTCAGCCAGGCATGAAACTCCATGCCTCTTTTATGGGTTTCTTCAATCATGAATTGCAGGGGATCATAGTAGGGAGAAGGCGGTTTACCCTGTGTGCCGGTAAGCCATTCGCTCCATGGTTCATACGGCGAGGGATAAAAAGCATCTGCTGCCGGCCGCACCTGGACAATCATGGCGTTCATGCCATTTCGTTGATGCATATCCAGAAGGCGTATGTAATCAGCTTTTTGGATGGCAGGATCGGAAACTCCGCCAGTTGGCCAGTCAATATTGTTGACGGTAGCTATCCATACACCACGAAATTCATACTTGGGCTGGGCGATAATAAACTGAAAAGAAAAGATGCAGAGCAATAACCAAATGGCGGATTTCTTCATGTGTTCGGATTCGGGTTGAATAATCAGGGTTCGATGAATCTGTCTGCCAACAGGCAGGCTCATGCAGCAAAAATACGTCATTCACCGCCATCACGGATTTTGTCCAGCAAATCGCTGAGAATATTGGCATCTTTTTCTGAAAGATTGCCCAGCACACTGTCTATCTCATCTTGCCGGGTATCCAATCGTTCCAGAATTTTTTTTCCTTTATCGCTGATGATGACATCCACAAGGCGGCGATCATTTTTACAGGTCAGTTTTTTTACCAGTCCTTTGGTAATCAAACGGTCCACAATGCGGCTGGTATCACTCATTTTTTCCAGCATTCTTTCCCTTATTTGTAAAGTAGAAAGTGGCTGCGGAAAACTTCCTCTTAATATGCGGAGTATATTAAACTGCTGCGGAGTAATGTCTTCTGCCTCAAAGATGGTATTGGTCTTTTCCCGCATCCATGATAAAGTGTAAATAAGATTAATGGCTGCCTTCTGGTGCGGATTTCTGAATGTTGCCTGTTGAATGTCCTGTTCAATACCCATTTTATATTCTTGACCGGTAAAAGTAAAAAGTTTTGGGATAAGTGAATGCTCCGCCCAAAACTTTTGAATCATTTTGACAAATACCCGTTATTAATTGTTGTAGTAAAACTTCTCTTCTGCAATCTTACCGTTTTTCCAGCGTTGAACTGCTAATTGCCGATAGGTACGGGTACCAAAATCTTTGTGGGTAAAATCCATCCACCATTCAACAGCAGCTATATCGTCGCTGATTACGGTGTTCAGGACTTTGGCTCCACGAAATTCGATAAGACCGTTTACAAAAGCCTCTTCATACTGGCGGTTTACATCTTTTCCAATACGGGCAGGGTAGTCATTGTCCTGCATCACCACATCTTCAGCATAGAATTTCTCAAAAGCTTCAAGAGTTTTGCCTTCCAGGATCATCTGATTCAGCTGATCAACATTGGTTCTTAAGTCACTCATAGTATTATTTTTTAATTGTTTGCAATAGAAAGCACAAAATTAATGTTGCAACATTGAATTGTCAAATTTAATTTGAAAGGTAGAAAGACTTAGACATTTATTAACATTGTTCCGGCAGCAACAGTGCAAAAAAATCCCTCTTTGTGGTATTGCCGTACATCCGGAAATGATTTGCTTTACACTACGAACCTTAAACCTTTAAACCATGAAGCTGTTATCCCAATCCATCCGCAACTTTTTTGAAGGCTTTGCATCCTTCTACACTTCTATATATCATGAAATGAGAAAGTGGTAGAGGAAAGTGGCGAGTTTTTAGTTTCGAGTTTCGAGACTTTAACCCGAAGATGTTAAAATATTTGAAACACACTTCAAATTATAGTAATATTACTCGTAACCCGTAACTCAAGCCTTACAGCTTTTTTAGTTCTGCCGTTAATTTGAAGATAGTAAACAGGTGATGTGCCTCATGCAGTAAGAAAAAATTTAACCATTGAATCAGCGTCATTTGCCCGTAAACCGGGTGAGTGCCGGTCTTTGTTAAATCGGTTGACTGAAAAGAAAGCATCCCGGCAGCAATTTCTTTTCGGGTGGTAAGCAGATCCTGCATTACTTCTCTCGTTGATTTATCACAATTATCTAAAAAAAGAATATCAGTTTCAGCAGAATAGCGGGGAAAGGAAGGATTATTTTCATCCAGTATCTGCCGCACTCTTTTGATAAACGTATGCTGGTAGGTTTGCAGGTGAACAATGTTTTCGAAAATGGACCATTTGCCGGATATGATCTGACGCCGGATCTGCTCATCCGATAAATCATCAATAATATCCATCAGGGATTTATGCTGGTACTGCAGACGGGTTGATACGGATGATGGCATTTGCATAATTAATCATTTGATAATTATTAAACAGCTTTGCACTTTTCCTCCTTCAAAACAATAGGCATCTCTCACATTTTACAGGTCGGACATGATAATAAATTAATTAACCTCTCTTTTTTATCTCTCCCACACTTTAGTGCCTTCGCTGCAATTGGAACAGATGTCAATATTCTTACGGCCCTTCAATATTTTTTTTCTGAATGTAGTATATTCCCCGTTCTTCCAGATTTCTTTGAACGATTTTTTCTTTAAATCTCCCAACTGGTGCTGCGCATCCTTATCAAAACAACAGGGAGCCACCAGACCATCCCAGGTTATCACCGGGTCATGCCATAGCCGCCAGCAATGGTTAGCCAGCCTGCCTTTAAACTCATGCCCCTTTTCTGTTTTCCGGTAGCGGCTGTATTTATCAATGGTGGGAATTAACTGGTTGGGGTCATTTTCATAATCATACACCTGTGCTGTTTTAAACCATACATCATTCACCCCCACCTCTTTGGCTAATTTCTTTATATCTTCTATCTGGTGTTCATTAGGTTTCACTACCAGGAACTGAAACACCACAAAAGGTTTTTTACTTTTTAATTCCTTTTTCCACTTTACAATATTCTTAGTCCCTTCAATTACTTTAGCAAGATTGCCACCCACCCGGTATTGCTGATACACATCCTGCGTAGTGCCATCAATAGAAATGATCAACCGGTCCAAACCACTTTCAATAGTTCGTTTGGCATTGGCATCTGTTAAGTAATGCGCATTGGTGGAAGTGGCCGTGTAAATTTTTTTCTTTGAAGCATATTCTACCATGTCCAGAAAACTCGGGTTGAGGTAAGGCTCTCCCTGGAAATAAAAAACGAGGTATAATAAATCTTTGGATAACTGGTCAATGGTTTCACTAAAAAAATCTCTTTGCAGCATACCTGTTGGTCGTGTAAAGGCTCTTAAACCACTCGGGCATTCCGGGCACCGGAGGTTGCAGGAGGTAGTGGGTTCAAAAGAAATGGAAACCGGGTAACCCCATTGCACCGGACGTTTAGTCCATTTGCTGATGTAAAAACTGCTCAGCACCTTCATCCCATTCCAGGCACGGCGGGGTGTGATTTTAGACAATAAATTTAAACTATCTCTCCGGTTGAATCTTGCCATCAGAAGTAAAGGTAAGTTGCTATCTTGAAAGCAGTTTTATATGAATTACCCCGTTATTCCATACCGTATTTTTCCTCTCGGCGACACGGCTATTACAGTTGACTTTGGCAATTATATTGACGAAGCCATTAACGGGGAAGTTATTGCAAGATTCCATCAACTACAGCAGCATCCACTACACGAAATGATTGAAGCAGCCCCGGCTTACAGTTCTTTTGTTGTTTATTATGATGTATTGAAAGTGAGAAAAGCTATTCCTCCCGGCCACACGGCCTTTGAATTTATCAAACAACAACTGGAAGATAGACTTCAACAGCCCGTTCAGCAAAATGATCTAACAGGCAGACTGATAAAAATTCCTGTTTGTTATGAGGATGAATTTGCACTGGATATTCAACATCTCGCTACAACAAAAAATATTTCCGTTGATGAAGTGATACATACCCACACATCAAAATCGTATAAAGTTTACATGCTGGGTTTCTTACCCGGTTTTGCTTATATGGGGGAAGTGGATGAAAAGATTGCCATACCAAGAAAGTCTCAACCAGTTAATATAGCGGAAGGCAGTGTCGGCATTGCCGGAAAACAAACCGGTATTTATCCATTAGCATCACCGGGCGGCTGGCAGATAATCGGAAGAACCCCACTAAAATTATTTGACGTAACAAAAGAAGAACCTATATTATTAAGTGCAGGAGACAGGGTGCAGTTTTATTCAATCAGTAAAAATGAATTTGAAACAATAAAAATAACGGAGTCGCAGAAGTAATAAAGTCATTAGCTTAATCAATCTCTGCGGTTAAAAAATGAGTTTAAAAATTATTAAAGCAGGCATTCTTGATACAATACAGGATAATGGTCGTTACGGCAATCAGCATCTTGGTATCAATCCCACAGGGGCAATGGATAAATACGCAATGCAGGTAACGAATATTCTTGCAGGTAATAAACCGGGGGAGGCTGTTATCGAAATGCACTTCCCTGCTTCTGTATTTATGTTCACACTACCTGCACTCATTGCATTTGGAGGTGCCAATTTTTCAGCAAGTATAAACGGAGAGCCAGTTCCCTCTCTTCATCCAATTATAGTTGGTAAAAATGATGTACTGCAATTTCATAAACCTGTAAATGGAGCAAGAGCTTACCTCGCTATTGCCGGTGGATTGGCAATTGATAAATGGATGAACAGCTTCAGTACACATCTTAAAGCAAAAGCAGGTGGCCATCATGGAAGAAACCTGCAAAAAGATGATGAGCTTTATTTCCGTATGCCATCCTCTTTCTCAGAGAAGCAAAACGATTTCACCATATTGCCCTGGCAGGCTGACACCCATTGGGGGGATGTAAGCAAAGAAGTATTATTGCTTCCCGGCAATGAATGGGATCGCCTCAGTACTGAATCAAAAGAAAACTTTACCATGACATCTTTCGTAATTACGCAACAATCTGACAGAATGGGCTACCGGCTCAATAATATTCCACTTCCGGTTATGACAAATGAAGAAGTGGTTTCATCGGCAGTAAGTTTCGGCACCATTCAATTGCTGCCTGATGGTAAGCTGATTATTTTAATGGCCGACCACCAGACCACCGGCGGCTACCCGAGAGTGGCTCATGTTATTTCAGCTCATCATTCAAGGCTGGCTCAAATGAACGCCGGTGATAAAATTCATTTTCGGTTTACCGATCAGCAAACAGCGGAAGATTTATTGATAAAACAGCAGCAACATTTGCTGCAACTGCAAAATGCCTGTACTTTCAGGTTAGAAGAATATTTCCATGCGGCCAGACATTAATTGTGATATGGGTGAAGGCATTGGCAACGATGAACTCATTATGCCGGTCATTACTTCCGCCAATATTGCCTGCGGGTATCATGCCGGTGATTCAGCCACCATGTGGAAGACGGTTGAACTGGCAATTAAACATAAAGTAGCGATTGGCGCACATTTTTCGTTTTTTGACAGAAATAATTTTGGCCGGTGTGAAATGCAGCTGGATAAAAAAGATATTTATGATCTTGTCACCCAACAACTGATTATCCTTAATGAAATCACTTCCGCACTTGATACAAAAATAAATCATGTAAAACCGCATGGTGCCTTGTACAATATGTCGGCCAGAGATGCGGGATTGGCAAATACCATTGCAAAAGCAGTAAAAGATTTTGATGCGTCATTAATACTTTTTGGATTAAGCGGCAGCCATTCCATCAGCGAAGCAAAAGCAATGGGGTTAAAAACGGCCAGCGAAGCTTTTGCTGACCGGACTTACCAGGATGATGGTTCATTAACTCCCCGTTTCCAACCCAACGCATTAATTGAAGATGCACAAAAAGCAGTACAGCAGGCATTGCAAATGATAAAAGAAGGAACGGTAACAACGGTATCGGAAAAAATTATTCCAATCGTTGCTGAAACGATCTGCATTCATGGTGACGGTAAACAGGCAGTGGAATTTGCCAAAGCAATTTATGAAGCAGTATCAAAGATTAAGTAAGTATCAAACGACCGAAATGTCAGGCTGAGCTTGTCGAAGGCTGAATAAAGATATTTTCACACCAAATCATCCTTCTATAAACTAAGGGTGACACTCGTTATGAAAAAAAATTCTGCCATACTCGGTGCTGCTTTTTTAATGGCCACATCAGCTATCGGCCCGGGATTTTTAAATAATACCAGTGCTTTTACACAGCAACTGCTTACCAGTTTCGGTTTTGTGATTCTTATTTCCGTTCTCATTGATATTGGCGCCCAGCTTAACATCTGGCGGATCATTACCGTCAATGAAAACAGGGCACAGGATCTTTCCAATAAGCTATTACCAGGGCTGGGTTATTTTTTAGCTTCCTTGATAGCCTTTGGAGGACTCGCATTTAATGTTGGCAACATAGCAGGTTGCGGCCTCGGATTGGAAGTACTCACAGGGATAGATGCTAAATGGGGAGCTGTTATCAGTTGTGTTATTGCTTTATTTATTTTCTGGACAAAAGAAGCAGGCAAAGCAATTGATCTTTTTGTAAAAGTATTGGGCATTGCTATGATTGGGTTGACCGTGTATGTGATGTTTGCCTCAAACCCACCTTTTGGAAAAGCTGTTCAGCATACATTCTGGCCGGAAAAAATTGATATGCAGATGATAGTCGCACTGGTTGGTGGAACTGTAGGCGGATATATCAGCTTTGCCGGGGCACATCGTTTGCTGGATGCAAACGTAAAAGGTGTCGCAGCTATTCCACAGGTAAACAGAAGTTCTGTTACAGGCATTGTTATAACAGCCATCATGCGGTATGTGTTGTTTCTCGCAGCATTGGGTATTGTATGGGGTGGTGCAACGCTGGTTGATAAAAATCCTGCGGCCTCTGTATTTCAGATTGCAGCAGGTAATGCAGGGTATAAATTTTTTGGTGTGGTGTTGTGGTCAGCGGCTATCACTTCTGTCATTGGTGCTTCTTATACGTCTGTTTCTTTCTGGAAAACATTCAGCCCGGGATTGGAAAAAAACCAACGGTTGCTGATTTCAGGCTTCATCATTATTTCAACAGTGATTTTTTTAGTTCTCAAACAAACACCCGGAACAATATTGGTAATGGCGGGTATATTGAACGGATTAATTCTTCCCATTGCTTTGGCAATAATGTTAATCGCCGTAACAAAGAAGCGTTTATTTCCTTCCTATCACCATCCACTGTGGATGCACATAACCGGGTGGCTCATCGTAGCTCTAATGACCTGGATGAGCATCATCACTATTCAGCAAAACATTGGGAAATTATAACCTCCTGTCCTCCGCCGGTTGGCGGAGAGACTTAGGGTTGTTGATTCTTTTATTTACACATCAGTACTTTAGTAAATATTAAAAAAATAAAAATTCACTTACTGCTTTCAGGGCTTTGAGTGGTTAGCCTTTCTTTAGGGGAGGCTTGGTGGGGTTTAAACAAAAAAGCCCAACCATAGGGTAAGTTGAGCTTTTTGTTATCATCCATCCTTGTTATGAGTCCAATCAGCCGTTTAATATTTTAGAGCCAAGCAAATAATTCTTGCCGGGATGATATATGAAAAGACAGGTTCCGTTTTTTATTGTGGTAATAATGTTTGCTGCTTCTTTTTGGGGCAAAGCAGGGCAACCCCAGCTACGACCCATAAACATGCCGGCCTTTGCCCTTGCCGCATCCACATAAGCCGCACCGTGTATTACAATGGTTCTTGCAAGTGCTTTATCATTATAACCAGGGTCCACTCCATTCACCCGTAATGAAAGACCATGTGCACCGGAATAAGTATTGGCCGTTATATAAAATCCTAAACTGCTTTGCAACGATTCCGGTTTGTTGGAAAATTTGGTAGCGTATTCGCCACCAGAATTTTTTCCATGTGCTACATATGTATTCGTAACCAGTTTATTGCCGGCAACATCAATAATATATAATCGCTTTTGTTTGGAAGACTGGCTAAAATCACAAATGGTTAAATAATTGCTACGGCTTATCATTTTTTTTGTAAGTAACTTTTGATAACCTTTCCAGGCATAATTAAAAGCTTCTTCAGATAAGCCATACTCCTGCAGATTAACTGTATTATATACTATAGCAGCCGCATCAGCACCAGCGAAAGAAGAATCCGTAATAGTCAGGGGAGAAACCGCCACAGCAGCTTTACTGTTACCTGTTTGCACAGCCGGGATAATGGTAAACGAAGTACACATTAATCCCATGAATAATGGAATAAAAAGTTTTCTCACTCAGGGTACGGTTTTTCTCCGAAGCAATCTTCTTATAAGATATTAAACCTTCGGCAGGATTTTAAAACGTAAGGCAGTACAAAATATTATGCAATTGTTAATTATGCAAGTAATAAACATTTGTTTTATAATTGTTTGCGAATAATTACGAAGAGTATTTTAAATAATACACAATCTTACAGGGAAATCTACGAGAAGTAAAACCCGGGAGGGAAATTTATATGAAAAGACATAACTACAAACTAATTCAATTCTCCATGATCTTATTAATATCCCGCTGTTTTGTAATAAACTCACTGGAATATATTTTCAGCAGCAGCATAAACAAAGAAATAAGCAATGGTCCGAATATCAAACCAATAAAACCAAATAGTTTCAACCCGATAATAACACCAAACACTGTTGTCAGCGGATGCACATTGCCTAATCTTTTCAGCAGCGTAAAGCGTAATACATTATCCACGGTGCCAATTACCCCAAAGCCGAATATGAGCATGGCAATACCCCGCCCCGTTTCTCCATTGGCAAATAAAATAATAGCAATAGGCACATAAGCCAGCGCAGCACCTACTACCGGCAGCATCGCTGCAATGCAGGTGACACCAAACCAGAAGAAGGGTTCCTTCACACCAATAATCAGGTAGCCGATCAAAGCAATGACGCCCTGTACAAAAGCAATCAGCGGAATGCCGATAGCATTTGACTTTACCATGATATGAACCTCTTTGCTCAGTTTTCCAACATTCTCATCTCTCAGCGGAATGTATTCGAACAGTGTATTTTCCATCTTCCGTCCATTCATCAGCATAAAATAGAGGATGAAGTACATGAAGAAAATAGTAGAGAGTGTATTAAAAGTAGCTCCCAGAATTTTGGGAAGACTTTGGGTGATGCTGTTGCCAAGTTTATTAATATTCTGGTCGCTGGCAATCACCACATCAAACCGCTGTTCCAGGTCAGCCACTAATTTTTTTAAGGCTTCCGTCAGTTCAGCCGAATGCTGAATAGCATAACTTACTTTGGAAGAAAGCATATTAACGAGCAGCCCCACCGGCAACAGGATAACAATAAATGAAAACAGCATCAGCAGTAATGCAGTCAATCCCTTACGCCATTTCTTTTTTTCGGTGAGATAAAACATCCAGCGGTGCAGCAGTACATACAAAGTAATGGCACCGAGCAAGGCCGGTAGAAAGGAAGACAATTCAAAAAACAACAGGATACCCAGTAATAATATCAGGATAATAAAAAAAACCTGCCGTACCCGGTTCTGGCTGATAACGTCGCCCATAATAAAAAGATGAGGTATTAAAAATACTGAAATGTTGAACAAGGTTGCATATTCCATCTTTGCTGTCACATTGAGCTTGTCGAAATGTGAATTCGGTTTCGACAAGCTCAACCTGACAGATCGTTTTATTCGTTAAACAACAAACAACAAACCACCAACCCTACACCTTCACCTCCTTCCACTTCCCTTTTTTAAAATAATACCAGGCTGCTAAAGCAATAGCGGATTCTGCTACCGGGATAGCGATGAAAGCACCCAGTGGCCCCAGGCTAAAAGTTTTCGCCAGCAAATAACCCAGGGGAATCTGGAAAAGCCAGAACCCGATAAAGTTGATCCATGTTGGTGTCTTTGTATCACCTGCACCATTCAATGCCTGTATCATCACCATACCGATGCCATAAAATATATAACCGCTCCCGATAATCTGCAGCGACAGCACACCGAAACGGTGCACTTCCGGATCTTTAGTAAATATGCTGATAATGGGTGAGGCAAACAACAGGAACAAAAGCATTACACCCGCCATAAAGATGGCATTGTACTTCATCGTCAGTAAAACACTGCGTTCGGCCCTCTCTGGTTGTTTGGCTCCGAGGTTTTGTCCTACTAATGTTGCTGCGGCATTGCTCAATCCCCAGGCAGGTAATATAAAGAACACTACATTTCTTATCGCCACCTGGTAGCCTGCACTTGCATCCGTGCCACCTGTATGTGCCACTAATGCTGCCAATACTATCCAGCTGCCCGATTGTATCACAAACTGGAGTGTTGCCGGCCACGCCACTTCCACCAGTGTTTTTAATACCGGGGGATCCCATTTAAAATGCCAGCGTTTTATTTTAATAGTGCCGTTGCCTTTGAATAAATGATAGCACTGGTATAATACACCTGTGCTGCGACCAATAACGGTGGCAATGGCAGCACCTTTCAATCCCAGTTCAGGAAAAGGGCCATAGCCGTAGATAAGCAACGGGCATAAAACAATATTCAGCAGGCTGGCAATCCAAAGACTCTTCATCGCCATGGCTGCATCACCGGCACCGCGGAAAATTCCGTTGATAAGAAACAATAAAATAATAGCAAGACTACCACCCAGCATAATGCGGGTAAACACTGCACCCTCTTTTACCACTTCTGCTGAGGCACCCATGAGGCGCAGAATATCAGCAGCGAAAATAATTCCGATAATACTGATAACAACCGTTGTAATTAAAGCAATCAGTAAGGATTGCATTCCGGCATGGGCCGCCCCGTCCGGATCTTTTTCACCGATGCGTCTTGCCACTACTGCTGTAGCAGCGGTACTTAAACCAATGGCAATGGAATAAACAATGGTAATAGCTGATTCTGTTAACCCTACAGTAGCAATGGCATTAGCCCCGAGCTTACCAACGAAAAACATATCTACCACAGCAAATACAGACTCGAGACTTAATTCAAGAATCATCGGTATTGCCAGCAGCACAATAGCACCGCGGATGCTGCCCTTTGTATAGTCATGCTCTCCGCCTTTCAGCGATTGTTTCAGTAATGCCCAAAAATGAGATCGTTTATTATTATAAGTTGGTTGTGACATGATTGATAATAATTAGTTCCTGCCCACTTCCGTTATGGCGGGAAGGATGAAAATAAAATATAAATGATGAAATGCAGCAACAGTTATGTTGCTATGGATAAGCGGTTGGTAAAATAATAAGTTCAGCTAAACCGCATTGTCAGTCTGAACCCGGCGAATATTTCATATTCTTTATTTGTAAGAGCAGTGAAGATAAAACGAAAAGCGGATTGGAAGAAACAAAAAAAGTATAGAGGAGTGTTATGGCTGTATAATTCTTCAATAATCGTTTCTTTTAATTTTTTTCCTGTTGCCATTATAAATCATATATTTAAAACCAGCTTACCCGAAGGAAACTCCAAAACCAACATCATGAGTCTCACTACTTCCAACCTTTCGGCTACCAGCCCTGAAAAGATAACGGATAGGATATTGTCATTGGATGTACTGCGTGGCATAGCACTCCTTGGCATTCTCGTTATCAGCATCTGGGAATTTGGCGGCTTCACCACGAACGAGCAAAACTTTTACCGCACCGGCACCCACGGCGGCAATTATAAACTGCTGACTATCGTATCCATGTTATTTGAAGGAAAAATGAGGGCCTTGTTTGCCCTGGTATTTGGTGCAGGTATTATTTTATTCATGCAAAAGAAACACCCGGTTTCCATTGGCCCCGCTGATGCCTATATAAGAAGGCAGATGTGGCTCATCGTCTTTGGTGTATTCACTGCCTTTGTATTACTGTGGCCGGGTGATATATTATTTCAATTGGGTGTGGTAGGCATATTGTTATTTGCTTTCTGGCGCATCTCTGCCAAAGGTTTATTTATTGCAGCCATCCTGTGTACGCTAATTTATTGCGGCAAGCAATACTGGAACTATACCGATGATAAAAAGAGTTACAAAAAATACATGGTGGTGACGGATGTCGAAAAGAAATTTAAACAGGACAGTACCACCCGGGCAAAAAAAGACAGCCTCGACCGGACTAAAGACACGGTGCTGTTAAAAGACACCCTACTGAAAAACAAACTTACCGATTCCCTTGCTAAAAAAAATGACACCCTGACGAAGAAACAAGCGGAGGAAAAAGGAAGATGGGAAGGAACCGTCAAGGGAATGAAGTATGATTCTTCCGCCGAAAAAGCAGAGAACAAAGCCATGCGGAACCATCATTACGGTAAAGTATGGGATCACCTTATGGAACGATCGCAAAACAAAGAAGCAAGCTGGCTGTACCGTATTGGTGTGTGGGATATCGGCTCTATGATGTTTTTGGGGATGGCGCTGTTCAGCATCGGGTTTTTTCATCAGCGGATGTCCGGCCCAAAATATTTACTTATCGGAATTCTCTTCATCGTTATCGGGTTGGCCCTTGCCTGGTACCGGGTACAGTGTAATAATATACGGCTGGCTGATTATGAAAAGTATGTTCAGAAGCAGGCCCTTCCCCATAATTTCTTTTTCCCGCTGGAGAGGTTGTTCCTCGCCACCGGTTATGCTTCCATGATAATATGGTTGCTGCAGATGAAAATTTTTAATGTATGCTGGCGGGGATTGGCAGCAGCAGGACGTATGGCATTTACTAATTACATATTGCAGACTGTTATTTGTACGCTGTTTTTCTATGGATACGGCTTTGGTTATTTCGGCAGGCTGCAGCAGTGGGAATTGTATTTTATGGTAGCAGAGATAGCATTAGTACAGGTAGTGTTTTCTGTTTTCTGGTTACGGTATTATAGTATGGGACCATTAGAATGGCTGTGGCGGTGTTTGATATACCGGAAATGGCTGCCTAATAAGAAAGAATCACCACCGATGTCATCTTAACTAATGTAACCCTTGAAAACGATGTCATGCTGAGCTTGTCGAAGCATGATTCAATTGCTTCGGCCACTCTTCGACAAGCTCAGAGTGACAAATTCGACACATATAAAAAAGAACTGTATGGATCAGCATAATTCACCCGGTAACCCACAGGCAGTCGTCATTTCGATGGAAGGAAATGATGGCGGACCGGAAAAACAGGGAGCAAATCCTGTGGCTTCAGCCGACCGTATCAAAAGCATTGATACCATCCGCGGTGTGGCCTTGCTTGGCATACTGATGATGAACATTCCGGGCTTTGGTATCAATTGGAATGTGTTTTATGATATCACCCACGGCCCCCGTTCCGGGAGCGATTATTATACGTTTATGACAGTGTTTGTGTTGTTCGAAGGCACTATGCGGGGATTATTCTCCATGCTCTTTGGTGCCGGCATGGTATTGTTTATGATGAATAAAAAAGAAGTACCCGGCGGGCCTACCGTAGCAGAATATTATTACCGCCGCTTACTCTGGCTGGTGCTTTTCGGACTCATCAATGCTTTCGTCATACTATGGTTTGGCGATATTTTATTTTTCTATGGCTTGTGTGGTATGTTACTATTTGCCTTCCGCAAACTGAATCCCAAATGGCTGGTTGTACTGGCATTGGCCTGTGTTTCTATTGGTATCATCAAAAGCCAATGGAACTGGAACGAGTTCCGGGAAAAAAGAAAAGCTTACACCGAAGCGGTGCAAGCGAAGAAAGAAAATAAAAAACTAACCGGGGAGCAGCAGGGTGCCATTGCGGTGTGGACAGAAATAGAAAAAAACCAGAAACCCGATACATCATTTACCAACCAGAACCTCCGCAAAATGCAGTCGGGTTATGGTACCATCTTCACCTATTTTATTCCGCGGAATGCCGGGGGCGAAACATGGTATATGTATCATGGTGTGTGGGATATGCTGGCGATGATGTTGCTCGGGATGGCCTTGTTTGTCTGGGGCTTTTTCAGCAACAAATTGCGAACCTCCACCTATGCCATGTGGATGCTCATTGGTTATGGTATCGGCATACCCATTGCCTGGCTCCTCGTTAATCAGGGCTGGTTGAATGCGGGAACACCGGGAGAATATGCCGACCGGTGGAGGTCATCTCATGATATATTTGTAGAGTTTCGCCGCATACTACTCACTATCGGTCATGCCAGTTTGGTGATGCTTATTTTCCGCAGCGGGTTGGTGCCCTGGCTCATGAAGGCGTTTGCCAATGTGGGGCAGATGGCTTTCTCCAATTACCTTATGCAAAGTATTATCTGCACTTTCTTTTTCTATGGCTATGGATTTGGTTATTTCAACCAATTAAAATTTCACCAGCTCTACTATGTGGTATTTGCAGTCTGGATATTTCAAATAATTTTCTCTGCCATCTGGTTACGGTTTTTCCGCTTTGGTCCTTTTGAATGGTTGTGGCGGTCGCTTACGTACTGGAAGAAGCAGCCGATGAGGAAGTAGCTGTCACACTGCTTGTCCCGAACTTGATTCGGGAGTTTGCCGGCGCATGATGAATGGTTAACGAAACACAATCGGAGGTGAACCTTAAGCGATTTTCATATGCGATTACCTGGGAGAAGTAAAGTTTTTTGTCATATTTGCTCTCTCCAATAGAAAGTCACGCCGGGCTTTGGCATGTTGTTTATCACCAAAAACTGGCAGGAAAATAAATCAGCAAAACGGGTTACTTTTAATACAATACTCCCAATTGATTTCTTATTCAGTTTAACTTAAATCGGATGATAAAATATTGTACGCTTTTTTCTTTATTGATCATTTTCCTGGCAACACCATGTATCCGGGCCCAGGAAATGAATATTCCTGAAAAGATTATAGCAAAATCTTTTAATCCCTCCACACTTTTATGGTATTCTACTCCGGCGCAGAAATGGGACGAAGCCCTGCCGGTTGGTAATGGCCGCATTGGCGCCATGGTATTTGGAAGGAACGGTGAAGAACGTATTCAGTTAAATGAGGAAACCTATTGGTCAGGTGGTCCTTATTCTACAGTAGTAAAAGGCGGCTATAAAGTGTTGCCCGAAATACAAAAATTAGTATTTGAAGAAAAGTATTTAGCTGCACATAATTTATTCGGCAGAAATACCATGGGCTACCCGGTAGAACAAATGAAATATCAATGCCTTGCCAATCTTCATTTATTTTTTAAAAACCAGGACAGCATTACCGGTTATAAAAGATGGCTCGATCTGGAAACCGGAATTTCAGGTGTTTCCTATAATTCAAACGGTATCAATTATCAAC
>JANPMI010000314.1:0-3168 GCA_031422725.1 Chitinophagaceae bacterium
CGGACAATCCATTCCTGTAAAAGGGAAAATTATTCTTTACTTCAAAAAAGATTCCTCGCTGCAACTGACCTATGGTTCCCAAATTCTTTTCAAAAAATCTTTGCAGGAAATAAAAAACTCAGGTAATCCCGGTGGGTTTGATTATAAACGATATTCTCTTTTCCAGGGCATCACCCACCAGGTCTATTTAAAAAAAGATGAATTTGAAGTGCTGGATGGTAAGAAAGAAAACTGGTTCAGGAAATTTATTTATTCTTCCCGGGAAAAAGTATTGAATATTCTTCGCACCAATATCAAAGGCGATAGAGAACTGGGTCTGGCAGAAGCTTTATTGATAGGCTATAAAGACGACCTGGAACAATCATTGGTGCAATCTTATACCAATACTGGTGTGGTGCATATCATTGCTATATCTGGTCTTCACTTAGGATTAATTTACTGGTTGCTTGCCCTTCTGCTAAAACCTTTAAAAAAGAAACGAAAAACAAGATGGCTCAGTCCCGTTCTTATTATTACCGGCTTGTGGATGTTCAGTTTGCTGGCCGGTGCTCAACCTTCCATTCTTCGTTCAGCATTAATGTTTACTTGCATTGTTTTAGGCGAATCACTTTCAAAGAAGACATCCATTTATAATACAATGGCTGTTTCAGCTTTTATTCTGCTGTGCATTAACCCTTACTGGTTGTGGGATGTGGGGTTTCAGTTATCGTATGCAGCCGTGCTGAGTATTATTATTTTTATGCGGCCCATTTATAATTGGTTTTATATTAAAAACAAATTGCTCGACTTCTTGTGGAAATTGAATGCCGTTACGCTGGCTGCGCAAATACTGACAGTGCCGTTGAGCATTTATCATTTCCACCAGTTCCCCAATTTATTTATACTGACTAATTTCCTGGCGGTGCCATTGTCCAGTGCCATTCTTTTACTAGAAATTTTTCTCTGTGTTATTTCATTTATACCTGCTGTGGCAATTTTGGTTGGCAAACTTATATCATGGCTTATCTGGTTAATGAATACTTACATCGAAAAAATCGAAACTATCAGGTTTTCGCTGTGGGATGGTTTGCAGATAAGCATTTTACAGGCTGTGCTTCTAATATTCTTTGCCGTTGGCATCAGCTACTGGCTGATGGAAAAATCAACGAGGGGATTGAAGTTGGGCTTGGTTGCATTCCTGGGTTTCATAGGAATACGGTCCTATTCATTTATACAAAGCAATCAGCAGCAAAAAATCATTGTTTACAATGTACCGCAGAAAAGAGCCATTGATATTGTAAATAGTAGAAATTATTTCTTTATTGGCGACAGTGATCTATTAACAAACGATTTTGCCCGCAACTTCCATTTAAAACCATCAAGGATATTATACAGAATAACAGATGTGAATGCTCTTGACAATTTATTAGTGCATGAAAACTATCTCAGCTATCAGGGCAAACATATTTTGTTATTAGATGAAGCTGTTTCATTTGTCCCGCAACAACCAAGACCTTTAATTGATTTGCTGGTGATTTCTAAGAACCCAAAAGTTTACATGAAGAAGTTAGCAGCTTCATTAGATATAAAACAAGTTGTCTTTGATGGCTCTGTACCAGCCTGGAAAGCTAATTACTGGAAAAAAGATTGCGACTCATTGCATATTCCCTGGCATGATGTGACGATGAAGGGGGCTTTTGTGATGAACCTCCGGTAACTTACCTTTACCCCTCCCAATCCCGCAGTTGGCGGGACCTCCTTTCAACCCATTAATTTTATGAACAAAAAGATTCAATCGGCCCTTATTTCTGTTTTTTACAAAGACGGACTGGAAAACATAATACAACTGCTGGCAGAAAATAATGTAACTATATACTCTACCGGCGGCACGCAAACTTTTATTGAAAAACTGGAAGTAAAAGTGATACCCGTTGAAGACCTGACTACTTATCCTTCCATCCTTGGTGGCCGTGTAAAAACACTGCACCCTTCGGTGTTTGGGGGCATACTTGGGAAACGGGATGATGCCACACATCTGCAGGAAATGAATCAGTATAATATTCCTGAAATTGATTTAGTGATTGTGGACCTCTACCCTTTTGAAGAAACGGTAGCTTCCACTAATGATGAAAAAGCCATTATTGAAAAAATTGACATAGGCGGGCCATCTATGATAAGAGGTGCAGCGAAAAACTTTAAAGATGTGGTGGTGATAGCAGCAAAAAAAGATTATGCCGAACTGGAACAGTTGCTGAAAGAACAAAAAGCTACCACAACGCTGGAACAACGAAAATCATTTGCGGCTAAAGCATTTGAAGTGGTGACGCATTATGATGTGGCGATCGCCAAATACTTCAATCCTTCGGAATCATTATACTTTCTGGAATCCATCACCAATCCCAAAGCAATGCGCTATGGTGAGAACCCTCATCAGTCAGGTGTATTTTATGGTGATTTGACTAAACTGTTTGACCAGTTAAATGGTAAAGAGCTTTCGTATAATAACCTGGTGGATGTGGATGCGGCCATTCAACTAATCGGAGAGTTTGTCCCTCCCCCTCTCCACTCCGTGGAGAGGGGGTCGGGGGGTGAGGTTTTTGCCATCATCAAACACACCAATGTTTGCGGCGTAGCGCAACGGCCAACGGTAAAAGAAAGCTGGGTTGCTGCACTTGCTGGTGACCCTGAAAGTGCCTTTGGTGGCGTACTCGTTTGCAATGGTACTATTGATAAAGCAACAGCAGAAGCTATCAATGAGATTTTCTTTGAAGTATTAATTGCTCCTTCTTTTAATGAAGATGCGTTGGCTATTTTAAAATCAAAGAAGAACAGGATTCTATTAAGGTACAAGGTACAAGGTACAAGTGTACCGTCTGAAATGTATCGGTCCCTTTTAAATGGTGTACTAGTACAGGGAACTGATAAAGGAAACTTTACTGACTGGAAAGAAACTGGAGGAAGAGAAACAACAGCAGCAGAAAAAGATGATTTAATTTTTGCCAATCTTATTTGCAAGCATTTAAAATCAAATGCTATTGCCCTGGTAAAAAACAAACAACTTATTGGCAAGGGTTGCGGACAAACCAGCCGGATTGATTCCTTACGGCAGGCGGTAGAAAAAGCAAAACAATTCAATTTTGATTTGAATGGGGCAGTAATGGCCAGTGATGCTTTTTTCCCGTTTAATGA
>JANPMI010000315.1:0-9166 GCA_031422725.1 Chitinophagaceae bacterium
ACTTTAATACCATTTGTTATTTCTTCTTTGCGGGTATAGTTAGTTGTATCAGTGTTGAAATCAGAATATACGGTTACGTTACCGATATAATATTTTGTGAGTTTGCTGCTGTCAAAACCCGGTCTCAGTCTTATTTCAAGATTGGCAGTAGGATTTTCTCTCCGTTCCTTTAATTTTTGTAAGATTTCAATTTGTTCAAGCGGATCAAAAGTAGGCCGTAGTAAGGAGACGTCTAATGTATCCCACAGACCTATCAGTTCCTGCCGGCTGAAACGCATATACCCGCTATTGCGGTACAGGTCCACCAACCTGTCTAATTCAACAGAAATAACCGCTTTGGCAAAGGGAGAACCTTTTTTTACGAGGGCATCTTTTTCATTGGCTATAGCAATAGTTTGCAGTTCCTGCTGTTTGATATTATAACTGAAAGAATCAATGCGGACTACCTTGCCGGGGTTCACTGTAAAATTTACGGTGGTTCTGTACTGATTGTCTCCTACGGTATCAATGGTAGCAGTGTAGGTAATGGTATCTTTAAAATAGCCCAATGCACGGAGTAATGCCTGCATGAAAAGAACTGATTTTTCTGCATTGTTTACATCATAAACAGGAGGCCTGTCCAATACCGGCCGGTTAATGCCTTTATAGATAAGCCGCCTGGCACTTCTCACCTTTATACTGTCGTCAAGCTGGTTGCTCAACCGGCTTTCCAGCAGACTTTTTTCTTCTGAAGGGAGATTTCCATTTACCTCCACATTATATTTGAAGACAAAAGGACGTTTGGCGGGATAGTTTTTGGGAACTACCCCACAGGAAGTCAGCAGAATAACTGATAGAGCCACTAATACCTGCAGGATATTCTTATAACTAACTGGCTGGGTGGCTGACATAAATATAAAAAAGAAGGAATATGCTTGTTAAACCGAAGGTCAAATATATCCAAACTTTAGGCCAGAAAAAATTCAGGGAACAGGAGGGGCTTTTTATTGCAGAAGGGCCAAAATCAGTAGGAGAATTGCTGGCATCAGGCAATGCTAAAGTAAAAGAAGTGCTGGCATTAAAAGACTGGATAGAGGAGAACAAAAAATTGCTGGTCAAAACGGAGGTTACAGAAATATCACAAATTGAACTGGAGAGAATTTCGCAACTTACCACTCCGAATAAAGTACTGGCTATTGTTCACCAGTTTGATAATAATACAGCAGGTGCAACAAAAGGTAAAATTTCATTAGTATTAGATAGTCTCCAGGATCCGGGGAATCTGGGTACCATTATCCGCATTGCCGACTGGTTTGGAGTGGAGCAGGTTATTTGCAGTCATGATACGGCAGATGTATATAATTCAAAGGTGGTGCAGGCAACGATGGGCAGTATTGCCAGGGTAAAAGTTATTTACACTGATCTCTCAACATGGCTGGCTGAACAGCGGGGTACCCAAATTTATGCGGCTGTACTCGACGGACAGGATGTAACAACTATGAAAAAAATAAAAGAAGGTATTTTTATTTTCGGCAACGAATCAAAAGGAATAAGCCCTGAATTACTAAAGCTGGTAAATATAAAACTCACCATTCCTAAAAAAGGCAAAGCAGAATCATTGAATGTGGCGGTGGCGGTGGGAGTAATATTGTCGCACTTTTCTTAATATAGTAACCAGTTTACCTGAACTGTATCGCCTTCACCGGCTGCACTTTTCTTACCAGTAAAGAAGGAATCATCATTACCAAAAAACAAACAACAAGTGTTCCCAGGCAGATAAGACCAACCTGCCACCATACAATCTTTACAGCCGCTTCACTCATGTAATAGGCTTCTTCTTTTAATTTTATAAAACCGGTTGCCTGCTGCAGCCATAGGAGTCCGAGCCCCAGTGCAGCACCGATAACAATTCCAGTAATGGTGATGATAGCAGAATGACGGAGAAATATTTTCTGCACTGTCCAGTCGGTAGCGCCGAGAGATTTTAATATGCCCACCATTCTTATTCTTTCTAATACTAAAATGATAAGACAGGTAATAAGATTGATAACCGCCACGATGATCATAAAACCGATCAGCACATTGCGGGTAACATCCTGCATATTCAGCCAGTCAAAAATATTGGGTGAAACATTTCTGACACTTACCGTATCCCAGGTATCAGGAAAATTATCCAGCTCATACAATTCTTTTACCGTGTTATCAATTTTCTTATAATCGGTTAAAAAAATTTCATAGCCACCCACTTCATCCGGTTGCCAGTCATTCAGCCGCTGGATAAGTTTGATATCACCGATAGCAAATAAACGATCATATTCTTCTATGCCCGTTTTGTAAATACCGACAATCGTAATTTTTCTTGGTCGTGGATCCTCTCCGGGCCGGATAAAATAAATAATGATGCTGTCATTCACTTTCAATGCCATCCTGGAAGAAGTATAAGCAGAGATCATTATCTCCTTGCTATAGGTGCTGTCGTTAAACTGTACAGGTCTTCCTTCCTGGATAAACTGGCGGAGGTGTTTAAAATTATAAGTGCTGTCAAACCCTTTCACCAGCACACCTTCCATTTCATCTTTTGTCTTCAGAATGGCATAGCGGGTTGCAAAAGGATGAATGCTTTCCACGGCAGGGTTTTGCTGAATGCTGCTGACTAACATGTCATTTTTAATGATCGCCGTTTCTTCAGAAATAATGTTTTTTTCCGGTTGTTTTTCCTGCACCCGGATATGTCCCCAGAAACTGAAAACTTTCTGGCTTACCGTTTCCTGGAAACCATTGGCGAGTGATAAAGTAACAATCATCACCATCACACTGATAACCGTGGCAACTGTGGACAAGCGGATGATAAACCGGGAAAAGGATTTTTGCTGATTAAATGCTATACGGTTTGCTATAAAGCCTGCAACCTTCAAATTGAATTGTTTGTCTTTCACCAAAAATAAGCTGCTAAAAAGATTTCTCCTCTTTTTTACCTTATTTTAAGCAATATTGTGAACTAATTCCCGGTTTTAAAGCAAGATGAAAAAAAATATTACTTTATTATTTATCCTGGCAATATCTGTAGTGCAGGGCCAGCTACCGGATCATGTTTACAAATCTAATATTCATACAGTAAAGCTGTATAAAGCAGGAGATATTTACAGTTACCCGGTATTAATCCTCAATAGCGGCGAACAGCTGGAGCTTCATTTTGATGATATGGATGCTGATATAAAAAATTACTACTACAGCTTCCAGTTATGCAATGCCGACTGGACGCCTGCCAATATTCAAATATTTGATTATATCAGGGGTTTTCAAAGTAACAGGATAAGCAATTACCGGAACTCATCCATCGTTCAAACCCGTTACACTCATTACCAGGCTATTCTCCCTGAACGTAACTCTGCACCCACCAAAGGGGGAAATTATTTGCTGAAAGTTTTTTTAAATGATGATACATCAAGGCTGGCTTTTACTAAGCGTTTTCTTATTGTTAATAATAAATCATCTGTAGCGGCAAGAGTGACCCAGCCTTTTAATGGTAATTTTTTTCAAACCCATCAACGGGTGCAGGTTACAGTAAGTACGGCAGCCAACCAGATCAATACATTCTCGCCACAGGATTTAAAAGTAGTGGTGGTGCAGAATAATATATGGTCGGCTTCAACGGTGATTGACCGGCCCAGCATCTTCCGGGGAAATTATTACGAATACAGTGATGAAGAAAATACCACTTTCCCGGCTGGAAAAGAATGGAGATGGATTGATTTGCGCAGCCTGCGCCTGATGAGTGAAAGGATGCAAAAATTAACTGATTCGGATACCAGCAGCCGTATTGATGTATTTGTAAACCCCGATGGCGAACGCCGCCAGCAGTTATATGTTTATTACCGGGATTATAACGGCATTTACACGGTAGAAAACCGGGACAATGCCAATCCATTCTGGCAAAGTGATTATGCATGGGTGCATTTTACTTTTGTGCCACCCGGCAACATGGCTTATGAAGGCAAAAGCATTTATGTATTTGGTGAACTCACTAATTATGAACAGAATGATGCTTCTAAAATGATGTTCAATGAACAGAAAGGTGTGTATGAAAAAGAAATTTACCTGAAACAGGGATATTACAACTATTCTTATGTAACGCTGACTGATAAAAAACAAACCGGCCCCCCGGCATCGGTTGAAAATACAGAAGGCAATTTTTGGGGAACCGAAAATGGTTATATGGTAATGGTTTATTTCCGCCCCTTTGGTGCAAGAGCTGATGAATTAGTAGGTTTTACGAGAGTTAATTCAACTTTTCAGCGATAACTCCTGCAAATAATCTTCTCTATGGGTTTTCCTATTCACCTAAAGGGGAGTGCAAATAGTTTTGTTGTGCAAAAAATTGATTTCTTTCTTTTATAAAAAAGGAGGATATTCTGTTGTTTCAGGATCCCAACTATAAACCATAAACTCTACACCCTTATCTTTGCGGCGGCAGGTCTTACACGACCAGCTCCTGCTGAACCCTCCCAGGGCCGGAAGGCAGCAAGAGTAGGTGGTTGAGCGGTGCGATGTGAGTAGCCTGCCATTTTTTTCTTTCAGATAATATTTTCCCAGCATGAAATTTTTTATTGACACGGCTAATCTTGCCCAAATTAAGGAAGCAAATGAATTAGGTATCCTTGATGGTGTTACTACCAACCCTTCCCTGATGGCTAAAGAAGGCATTAAAGGAAATGATGCGGTAATGAATCATTACAAAACAATTTGTGAGATGGTGGATGGCGATATCAGCGCCGAAGTGATTTCTACCGATTTTGATGGCATAGTGGAAGAAGGAAAGAAACTGGCCGCCATTCATCCGAATATTGTGGTGAAAGTGCCGATGATAAAGGACGGTATAAAGGCTATAAAATGGTTTACTGATAATGGAATCAGAACCAACTGTACGCTGGTATTTTCTGCCGGGCAGGCGATACTGGCAGCAAAGGCGGGGGCTACTTATTTATCACCGTTTATTGGACGCATTGATGACAGCAACTGGGATGGAGTGGATTTGATAGCACAGATTTCTCAGATTTATTCTATACAGGGATTTAAAACTAAAATACTGGCTGCCTCTATCCGTAATGCTTTGCATATTGTGAGATGTGCGGAAGCCGGGGCTGATGTTTGCACTTGTCCTTTAGATTCTATTTTAGGTTTGCTGAAACATCCGTTGACCGATATTGGTCTTGCTAAATTCCTGGAAGATGCTAAGAAGACTATGTAACAAATAATAATAAGAATGTGGATGTCTCAAAAGAGTTGTCATCCTGAGCTTGTCGAAGGATTGTCAAAGGCTATCAATTTGATTGTCAATATTTCGACAAGCTCAATATGACAATCAAATTGACTTTTGAGACAGCTTCTTTTTTTATGGGAGATTTTTATTCTTATTTTTCCGCGGAGTAGTCCCGTTCATGATCTCTTCTTTAGTGGGAAGGTCACCGTCAGGTTTCTTTTTTATCCAGATTGTTCTCTCCAGCCAAACGGCGGGATTACTTTTTAATACTGCTTTCACTGTTACTTTTTCTCCTTTAAAATCAGCCGGAATGATCAGTTCACTCCCCTGGAATGTTGCTGCTGAACAAAAGAATTCAATTTCTTTAGCAGAAAGCGGCATCCATCGTCCATTGGAAAGCTTTCCGTCCACATTAATATAATTATGCTGATCTTTTTTCAGGCTGTCAGTGTAAAGATTAAAGTATATACTGTCAACTTTTTGGGCAAAAAGGGGAGAGGCTACTGCTGCAATGATAAATAAGAGTATAATTTTTTTCATATCGCTTAACAAAAGTCGCAAATTCATACCAAATGGTTGTGCAGCATGAAGCTTTCAGGTTCTTTTAACTTTCTATGTCAATCTGCTTCTTTTTTCCAGCCCGGTTAAAGGCAATCACCCCCAGGCCAACAAGCAGAAAGGCCATAAGTACAAACAGTGAATTAATACTCACTTTTCCATAGCCCAGTTCTCCGGCATGAAGGAATGGGTAGGGATACCAATCAGCAACCGGCCCCCGCAACATCGAATAGGTTAAATATATCATTGGAAAAATAAGCCAGGGAAGAATGGTTTTCCATTGCAAAATATTCTTAGTTGTGAAAATAACCCAATACAAAACAAATAAAACCGGAACTGCCACATGCAAAAGATTGTCTGCTACCAACTGCCATCCTTTGGGTGACCATATATTCCGCAAGACAAGATTATACACTAATCCAACTATAAAAATATAAACAGCAATGGCTGACTGCACAGATACTTTTGAAAAGAAAGAACCTAACCCTGATGAGGGGCTAAGTAACAAAGTGGTGAGACAGGCAGCCACCAGCAGGTTGCTGAGAATGGTAAAGTAGCTGAAAAAGTTAGTAATTGTTTTAATGTGGCTAAACCCTGTTACATCAGTTGTTTTAATGGTAAGGCTAAACTGCAACACCAACGCAGCCCAGGTGATGATGGCAATGAGAACCATTACTATTTTCTTAGCCGGAGCAGCATTATTTTTCATCAAACTAATATACGGGATTTTACAAGTTGCCGGAAAAGATGTTGAAGCCGTGGTTACTTCTGATTTAGAACAAATGATACTGTAAATTACGGGGGGCAATGGGGAAATGGAAAAAAATATCGCTTTACTTAATGTCTGGCCTGTATATGTTAGCCGGTGCTAATCATTTTTTCAATCCTTTGTTTTATAAGATAATAATGCCTCCCTGGTTGCCCTGTCATTATCTTTTTATATACATCAGCGGGGCTGCCGAGATAGTTTTAGGATTATTGCTATTACCTGCACCAACCCGAAAGCTTGCTGCCTGGGGAATTATTATTTTATTAGTAGCGGTATTTCCTGCCAATGTGCAAATGCTGCTTAATTTCCGGGAAGAGCAAAATCTAAACTGGTGGTTAACTGTTCTGCGGCTTCCACTTCAGGCAGTGCTTATGTGGTGGGCTTACCTGTTTACAAAAAAAACTACTGGTAACCCTGTTACTTCTTTTTAAGCTGGAGGAGAATTGTTTTTTCTTTAGCCGGCAAATCACATTTTGCTTTGCCCGAGGTATTGTCACTGACAATGAAAATAGCCTCTGTATTGTCAATGGTAATTCCTTCGAGGTTCATGCTGTAATTGTCATTTTTATACATATAGGAAGCATGACTGAAATTTTCAACCGGAATATTTAATAAAGTTTCTGCCATCAGCTTGCCGTTGCTGTCTATAGCAATAGATTCCAGGAATTGCTGCCGGAGCTTTCCTTTAGAGTAGGATTTTAAACATAAAAGCCGTGAGTTGGCTGTGTCTATGGAAATATCTGAGTATCTCCACTGCGGGTTTTCCAGCGGCAGTTCAATGGTTGATTCATATTTTAAGCTAAATAAAGAACTGTCCTTTCCCTGTTCAATGCTGAATGTATAGAGTTGCGACATGGACATATTTTCATTTCTTTCCCGCAACAGGTAAAATTTATTGTTTTTTTCATTGGCAGCAATCCCTTCCATTCCATCGCCATCAATGGATTTGGGCGGAAGGGAGATGGAGGTTTCTATTTGTTTTACATCACCGGTTGGTATATTGACCTGATATACTGCCGCAATATTTTCTGACACCAGGTACAGGTGACCTTTATAGGAGGTCATACCTTCCATTTCAAATGTCTGGGGTACCTGTATGTTAATAGTGTTGCGTATGTTACCGCTCAGTGGGTCAATGACAAAAATGGAAGGGCACCGCTCTGATACCATGTAAAGGGAGCTGTCATAATATTTCATTCCGGAAATACACACCTGTTTATGGAGGTCGGCAGGTAGCATAAGATTACTTACGTTGTAAAGTGGTACCTGTGGTGGTTGGGCCAATACCCGGGTAAATAAAATGGTGCCTGCAAGCAGAAAAAATGTCCGCATAAACATTAAAAATTTTAATAAACGAGATACTGAAACCGTGTATATGCGAATGTAATAAAAGTTACTGAAAAGCAATATACATTACTTGTTAAGATGATTTTTAGAATTTATATCCTGTCTGCCACTGCTTTATAAGAATATATTATTATTAAAGGGTGTGTGAAAAATAATTTTCAGTTTGGGATTGATCAACATCATTTTTTAGACAGCAATTTATCTATGGAGTATTTGCCGCTGCCCAAAATAAAAATGACAATAGATAACAATAAATAAACAAAAGCTATTTGCTTTACCTGGAACGGATCTTTTTCATGAGCTATGAAATAAGCGACTATCATTGTGATAAAAATCGGGATTATAGCTAAACGGGTCATAAAACCTGTTAAGACAAAAAATCCGCAAACTAATTCTGCAAATATTACCAGGTGAAATGACAGTTTAGAGCCAATTCCAATAATATCTCCGAACATAGGAAGAATTTGATTGTAGGATTCGATTTTAAGATACCCGTAATAAACGAACAGCCCGCCAAACAGCAGTCTCAATAAAAGAGATGCAACATCTGTATTGAGCGATTGGGAGCTAAGAATTTTATTTTTCATTTTAATATTTTTAAATATGAATTAAGTCTTTTCCAGAAATTTTGGCAGTAAATTACCAATCAGTTCCGTCCATCCCTGTATAAAACTCTCTTTGGCGAAATCAGGACCATTCATGAAGAAAGTTTCCAATCCATCGTGGGTCAGTTTTAATCTCGTTTTGTCTCCTTCTTCAAATAATTCAAAAGTTGCCAAAGAATTTCCTTCCAGGCCATCATACCGCCAGCTGTAAGTTATTTTTTTTTCAACTACTACATCTGTGATTTTACAAAGATGTAAATGATCTGTTCCTTCTTTGCCCTGCCCCGAAAACTGAAACTCAAATCCAAGTACAGGTTTAAAATTGGCAATATCAAAATACCATTGCTTCATCTGTTCTTTATCAGTAATGGCTTTCCAGACTTTTGAAACCGGTGCATTGAATGTTATTTCTATTTCAAAAGCTTTGTTTTTCATTTTACTTCATTTGGGGTTTTCACAATTATTTTTGCTACAATAATTTTCCAAAAGCCAACAGTTTGGTTCATGCTTCCTTTGGTGCCGTTGTGGCAATAATGTTTGTTTATTTTCCGTCGTATGCTTGCTGAAGATCTGCAATAATTATTTTTTTCATTTTCATCATAGCCTGCATTGCTCTTCCTGCCTTTGCCTGGTCTTTATCCCCCAACA
>JANPMI010000316.1:0-21650 GCA_031422725.1 Chitinophagaceae bacterium
TCATTAAACCTGACGTCATCCAAACTCCGCTGGTTGTACTGCCCGGCATTGTTCTTTTGGCGGTAAGCTTCATATAATGTCACGGCACAGGCCACACTTATATTCAGCGACTGAATGATCCCAACCTGTGGTATAATAAAATTTCCATCTGCCAGGGTTCTTATCTCCTCACTCACACCGCTATGTTCATTGCCAAAAACTAATGCAATGCTTTTGGTAAAATCAATAGTATGTAAACTTATAGCATCGCTGCTAAGATGAGTAGTTAAAATGGTTGAATAGCGGTTTCGCAGTGATGAAAAACATCCGGCTGCATCTTCATACTGGTGAATGGTTAGCCATTTCGCTGCACTTGAAGAACTTTTAGCACCCCATTTCTTATGTGGCGGAATTTTGGTATTCAAAACATATAGCTCTTGTACTCCTACAGCATCACAGGTTCTCATTACTGCAGAAATATTATGTGGGTCAAAAACATTCTCCAGAACGATAGTAATATCACCTTGTCTTTTATTTAATACTGATGTAAGCCTGTGTATTCTTTCCGGGGTCATTGCAATTGAAGTCGTTAGCTTGTAATAAGAAGCAAATTAAGTATATTTATAATTGATGCTTTCAAAAAAACAGGCCAGACTAATTAAATAAGGTTATCCTGAAAATGAAGCATGTTTTAATCCCGAAGGGATGCAATTATTATAGAAGCGAATGATTTTTAGTTTTAAACCCCGAAGGGGTAACATATCACCCCTTTTGGGGTTTACTGACATTTGTGAATTGACTTTACTATAATAATTTCAGCCTTTCAGGCTTTACGAATTTTAATGTGTCAACCTGATTTTGAGAATCAAAAAAATGTGTCGTATGAAATACTCTCCCGTTCAGAATTATATCAGTGGAAAATTTGTTGACGCTTCCTCTGCCCGGACATTACCTGTCATCTCCCCCCTCGATGGCAATTTGTTATCTACAGTTCCTATGTCCACAGCCAAAGATTTGGATACGGCAGTAAAAGCAGCCAAAGCAGCTTTCAAAACATGGAGCAAAACTCCAATCAAAGAAAGAGTGCAGGTATTCTTTCGATACAAAACTTTATTGGAAAGAGATCTTAAAGAACTGGCTGAATTATGCAGTGAAGAAAACGGAAAGATGTATGGCGAATCTGTTGCAGAAATAGAGAAATGTATTGAGTTGACAGAGTTTGCCACTTCTTTGCCGCAATTGGTAACCGGGGAAGTATTAGAAGTAAGCAGAGGAGTGGAATGCAGAACAGAACATGTGCCTTTGGGTGTTGTTGCCTCTATCGTCCCCTTTAATTTTCCGGCGATGGTTCCCAACTGGACGATACCCAATGCCATTGCATTGGGAAATTGCATGATTATTAAACCTTCAGAAAAAGTTCCGTTGTGCTGCGGCAAACTGGCTGAATTATTAAAAGAAGCAGGCCTTCCTGATGGTGTTTTCAATATCGTTCATGGTGATGTGGAAATTGTAGAAGCCATCTGTGACCATCCCGGCATTGAAGCAGTTTCTTTTGTCGGCTCTACCAAAGTTGCCAAGTTGGTTTATCAAAGAGCTACAAAAACTTTTAAAAGAGCCTTGGCATTGGGCGGTGCAAAAAATCATTTGATGGTTTTACCCGATGCTATTCCGGGAATGACAGCACAGAATGTAGCTGCATCCATGAGTGGTTGTGCCGGTCAGCGTTGCATGGCTGCATCGGCGATGATTGGTGTGGGTAATGTTGACAGCATCGTTGATAAAATATGTGAGGAAGCCAGGAAAATTATTCCGGGAGAAAATCTTGGTGCTGTTATCAGCAAAGAAAGCAAAGAAAGGATTGAAAGATATATTGGCGAAGCAGAAAGAGATGGCGCTAAAATTTTAGTGGATGGCCGCCATACAATAGTGAAAGGAAAAGAAAACGGCACTTATGTTGGCCCCACAGTGATTGATTTTGTAAAACCCGAAATGAGTGTGGCCACCGAAGAAATCTTCGGGCCGGTTATTTCTATTATGCGTACCAACACCGTTGATGAAGCACTGGCGATTGAAAATGCGAGTCCTTATGGTAATGCGGCATCGGTATTCACCCAAAATGGCGGCATGGCCCGTTATATTATTGACCGTGCCAGTGCCGGTATGATTGGTGTAAATGTGGGTGTTCCCGTACCCAGAGAACCTTTCTCCTTTGGCGGCTGGAATGAAAGCAAGTTTGGGGTGGGTGATATTACCGGGAAAAGTTCTATTGAATTTTGGACAAAATTGAAGAAGAGTACAACGAAGTGGAATGCAGAGGCGGGGGTGAATTGGATGAGTTAAGCCCCTGTCCCCTAAAGGGGAGACTTAGGTCGGTGATGCATTGAAGTAGTAAAGAAATTGAAAGCAAATGGTTTTTCTTTTCGAAACTTCCCCTCCTTGGAGGGGCGAAATGAAGAAAATTTATTTCTTTAAGAATATGGGGTGGGTGATTCTTCAAAGTCACAAATTGTGACCTTAAACAGCAAGGCAAATATTTGAAACCCATTAAATTATAATTATGTGGTCACAAATTGTGACCACATACCGAAAAGTAAAGTCAGAAAACTGCGACCTTAAAAAAAAGATATGAGAATAATCAAGAGTATTCAAAACAGGATTTATGAAATCAGGGGTGAAAGAGTTATGCTTGATTTTGACTTGGCCGCACTTTATGAGGTGGAAACCAGAGTATTAAACCAGGCGATTAAAAGAAATATAAAAAGGTTTCCTAAGGATTTTATGTTTCAGCTTAGCCATGAAGAGTTTGAGGATTTACGGTTTCAGATGGAGACCTCAGAGAAATCTATGTCATCACAATTTGTGATGACATACTCTAAAAAGCGGCCTAAAACTGCATTGCCTTACGCCTTTACCGAACAGGGTGTTGCCATGTTGAGCGGAATTCTTAACTCTGACAAAGCAATAGCCATGAACATAGCCATCATGCGGGCATTTGTAGAAATAAGAAGGGTTTTAATTAAGGAAAATGATTTGCGGGAGCAGCTAAAACAAATAAAAGAAAGAATCGGCGAACATGATATACAGTTGAACCAGCTTTATGATGCAATGGAAAACTTATTGGATGAAAATGCAGCGCAGAAAAAATGGGAATTACAGACGGAGAATTACAAGAAACTAATGCTAGTGGAGAATCCCGTATTAGAAATCAAATTCAATGGGCTAGATTTTATCTTTTTAAAGCAGGATTGATTGATAATGCTCAAAGAGGAATATGGCGATTAACAAATGAAGGGTTGGAAAAGAAATTAACTGAAGATGACGTATATAATTTGATGAAAAGTGTTCAAGAGAGTGTAAAAAAATCACCTACTGTTCCGTCTAAAAAATTTGAGGAGAAATTTGAGGAAACTTCAACTGAAGATGAAGAGCATTCTGTCGAATTACTATATCTAATTCAAAACTTACCGCCTGCTGGGTTTGAGAAATTATGTAAACGACTATTAACTGAGATAGGAATAAATGAAATTACAATAACTGGAGGCTCAGGAGACCAAGGTATTGATGGGAAAGGAATAGTAAAGCTAAATGATGTCGTTAGTTTAAATATTGTTTTTCAATGCAAGAGATACAAAGAAACAGTTTCTCCTCACCATGTCCGTGATTTTAGAGGAGCAATGCAAGGCAGAGGAGAAAAAGGGCTTATAATTACTACAGGAAGATTTACCAAAGAAGCAAAAAACGAAGCAAGCCGAGATGGTGTTACTCCGATAGAATTAATTGATGGAGACAGGCTGGTAGAATTATTTGAGAAACATCACTTGGGCCTTAAGCCAGTAACAGTTTTTGAGATAGACAATGAATTTTTTAAAGGTTTTACCTGAAATTTAATAGTGAGAGATGTAACTATTGCCGAATAGCGAACAGAACCCTAAAGTGTGCGACGCAACAGACGATGATAGTAGCACTTCAGCTGGCAACACAAAAAATAATTTATGAGTACAAAACCGATTCCCGCCGCTATCGATATTTTCTCAACGACAGAATGAATAGGAGAAAAACTCTAAATCCTTTGAGAGATCGGGTTTAAAATAGTGCTGTTATCCCTACCCTTCCAACATGTACTGTTTTTGATTTTGCGGATTTCCGCCCATCATACAAAAAATTTAACTCAAGGTTATTCACTAACCTTTTGGACAAACCAAGTGACCATAAATAATTCTTACCGGGTAAAAGCCCATCCAGCATAATATAACTTACTGTTGAATTGGCCACCGCATTATAATCTATAGTATTAAAAGTGAACTTACCAGTGATAGAGCCGCTTTGGAGTATATTGTATTTTGATTCCATAGTAAGGGAATGGGATACAGATTTTTCTCCCCCATATATTTCCCGGTTCTTCTTGCTGTCAAACCGATAACCGGCAGACAATCTGAGAGAAGTTCCTTTTATATAAATCAGTAATGGTTCGGCACTGTAGATGGACAATTGATAATTGCGGTTGGCAAACTGCGGCGTTAATAATGCAGCAGTTCCTTTTTTCCCGTTCATGGTCAATAGAAAAGAACGGCTGATATTCCACCGGCCTTTAACAAGCCATTCATTGAGTTTGCGGCTTTCATAGCCATAGGTCAATAATGATTTTCCCGTGTTGCGGAGATTGCTGAAATCAGCACCCCATTGGCTGTTGAAGCGGTTAAATGACAGTGTATTCAGCAAGGAGGTATTTAAGGTAACGAGTGCCGTATCGTTCAACCCATATTTGAACGGATTAAATTCAAAAGTGCCTGCGGAGACTGATTTTTTACTCGTCTGCAGCGATGTAACTAATATTAATTTTGATACAAATTTTTTCATCCCTTTCAGATTAGTTTGAGTCAGCACCGAACGGGGATTTACAGTAACGCTGTAATTAAATGTTATGAAATTTGCCTTTATAAATTCATTCGTGGGTGTAAGTATGCGGATAAATTTTGCCTGGTCGGGAAAGGCTGCCAGCTCAAACTCGTTTAATTGCTGCACTCCGTCATTATTATAATCTATCCAGGCATACTGGCCGGTACCTGCGGGCACTTCGAGGTAAGCAAAATCCCTTCTTTGCTCCTGACCCGCCCCCACTTCATATAAAAGATTTCCGGTGAGTAAACCCTTCCATTCATTCATTACATATTCGGCACGGCCCAATATGGTTTCATCTTCTTTCTGTTTTGAAAGAACAGCATCATACACCTGCAGCTTACGGAAGGTGGTATTCAGATAAAACTGGCGTTTGGGATTGGCCAATAATTCTGTTTGCAGATTCAGGTTCAGGCTCCTGTCGCCACGAATAAAGTTTTTGCCAGCGGGGTATTTATCCGAACGGGTAAAAAAAATTATTCCGTACCTGTTTTGTTTTTTTTCATCGGACTTCAGATACACAGAATAACTGTCAAATGAAAATGAAACGGGTATTAATGTATCAGTTGTTTTGTTCCGGGCAGTGTTTTGTTCCAGCGCATAACGGACACCGAGCCTCCAGTTATTCAACTTACTGAACCGCTTACTCAAATCAATAACAGGCCGCAAGAAAGTTCCTTTATCATTTAATGTGGTAAAATTGGTTACGATAAACTGGTTATTAATATACCATCCATTCCAGTTGGCGGTGTGAACTACTGCATTCTGGTAACCATTATACTTATCACTCCGGTGATAATTAATAAACTGGTAAGAAAATGAATGAATGCTTTTGTCCTTTATACCAGCTGCGGCTTTGATAATACTTTCATTTGCCGGTGGTGAGAACAACGGAAGACCCCAGTCTCTGCTGAATTCAACAGTCCGCAATCTTTCCAATGGTTTGAATTTTTGCTGCACATATTCATAATCCAATAAAGTGGTTAACTGTAGCTTCCGGGCTGTTGGCAATATTCTTTCCTGGCTTAGCTGAAATTTAGCTGCCCAGCCCCTGTCATCCCCGTCATCTTTTGCAGAAAATGTATTTACATCATTATTACTGGTTGCGATTTCTGTTTTTAGCAGGGTGTTTTTATCAATGGTATAATCAATACCCAAATTAATAACCTGTTGCTTCTTCGGTGCCACTAATATCTGAACCGGTTCATACTGTCCCTGCCGTATTCCCGCAATGGGTGCAATATATTTATATACTTTTCCATTCGCCCCGTTGAAATCGGGAATATAGTTTCCATTACCCGGTTTTACATCTGCAAAAGACAAATTGTACCTGGCAACAACAGGGTTAGTGGAATACTGATAAAAAGAATCTAACCCGGCATATATTTTCTCATACAGAATCTTGTCAGCAGCAAAGGAATCAACTACAGCTGCAGGATAAAATGCCCGTTGGGTACTGTCGCCAAGATCAGCCAAAAATTGAATTTGTTTCGGATCAAGCACCTGGTTGATCTGTGAATTTTTTGCGTCGTTATTATTAAAAGCTCCCAAACGGATTTTTAATTTTGAATTTATATCAAACTCCTGCGACAGGTACAGATTAGCATTCAGATAATTCCTGTCAGCATATTCAAATTCAACCTGGATACGGCTGTCTTTGGTGATCATTCTTTTTGGCGTGAAACTTATTTCGGCAGAATTATAATTAATTACATAATCCTGATCCTCTCCCCGTTGCAGCAACTCCCCATCTATAAAAACCCTTTCTGTATTGGCCAAAACAATAAAGAAAAATTCATTGTTGGCCCCTTGTAACCTGTAAGGACCCTGGTTACCTTCCAATCCATTAATAGCCTGCCGATTGAATTTTCCTTTGGCGATAGAACCACTTACTAATGTTTTAGAATTGATGCTTTTTGAGAGGCGGTTGGTAGTCTGAAAAGAAATACCCTGTAATCTTTTATAAAAATTTAAAAAATAATTCTGGTTCTGCCTGATATCTATATCACCGAGGTTAAGTTGCCAGTTTCTCTTTTTAAATTGCAAGTACACCTGGTCAAATTCATTGAGTTGTTGTGTGTTTCCATCAGGTTGTATGGGAATATTGTTATCGGTGATCGCTGCCTGTATTTCAATACTGTCTCCCAGCATACCACTAAGCTGCAGGTTCAAAGTGGAATTGACTACAGCATCCTGGCTGTTACCAAAACCAATTTGCCGGCCAAGACTTCCTTCTGCTTTTAATGTGCCAAAATCAAAAATACCCCGCTGATCATTGGTAAGGCCGGCATTAAATTCGAACGGCGCTGTAAAAAAATTATTCATCACACTGTCATACTTCATTCGTTGCGCCACCGGGTTCAGTTGAAATGGAAAGACCCGGTAAGTAATAGTTACGGTCTCAGCCGTAGGTTTCTTTTTCCAGTACAACATGGCGTTAACAAAATCAAGCCGGTAATCAGATGGAGAAACATGGGCAACTGAAAATGTATTCGGTACAATGCTTATGGTGTCTATTTTAATGCTGTCGGTATTTGTTTTGAAAATTTTCTGCCGCAAATTGCTGACGGCAGTAGAAGGAACAGCAATCTGAGCATTGCTCCGGAGGGAAGACAGCACCATACAAACGATACAAAATATCCTTGCTAACCAATTCAAAAGCAGCGAGTTTTACTCAAAATCGTAAAATTCGTTCTTTTTATTGCATGAAAGTTATCCCGTGCTGTTAATTCCCGGTAAAAGCAGCAATTTTGAGCATGGAATGTCTTTAATCAGACAGGTTTACTACCATTTGCCATGCATAAATTCCGACTCATATTGGTAATAGTCCTGTTTGTTTCACTATCATCTGCTGCACAGCAAAATAATATCTGGTATTTTGGTCTTAAAGGTGGATTGGATTTTAATAATGCTCCGGGTTCAACACCACCTGTTGCCATCGGGAACAGTGCAATGATGGCCAATGAAGGTTGTGGCAGTGTCTGTGATAAAAACGGTCAGCTACTTTTCTATTCCAACGGAGTAACTGTTTATAACCGCAACCATGAAGTAATGCTGAATGGTGATAACCTGGCAGGAAATATTTCTTCAGTTCAATCCTGCCTGATCGTACCTATTCCTGGTAACGACAGTCTTTTTTATATTTTTACTTCGGATGCCGTAGAAAATAGTTTTGCCAGGGGCTATTGTTATTCTTTAGTAAATATGAAAAGAGATAATGGCTTTGGCGAGGTCATTGCAAAAAATATTTTATTGCAGGCGCCCTGCACAGAAAGGCTGACAGCAGTTCGCCATGCCAATGGACTTTCGGTTTGGGTTATTACAAATGATAACAGTTCAAATACATTCCGGGCCTGGCTGGTAGGCTGCAACGGATTGCAGGCAGTTCCGGTTGTTTCAAATGTGGGTGTGGTTTTAGATCAGGATATGATAGCTAATGTCGGCATGATGAAGGCAAGTCCTGATGGAAAACAATTATGCCAGACACATTTTCCGTTATTTGATAACGTCCCCAATTTTGCCCAACTGTTCGATTTCGATAACGCCACAGGTATCCTGTCCAATCCACGAACAATTGATCTTCCGGATGCCCAGTTTTTATCCTGTGAGTATTCCCCTGATTCAAAATTGCTTTACCTGTTAAGAACATTCGATAAAGCTATTGACCAACTGGAAGCAACCCTGCCAACTCTTGCAGGCATTCTTGCTTCACGGATAACCATAAATACCGGAACGGCCAGTTTTCTGGGAGTACAACTTGCACCTGATGGAAAAATTTATCTCGCCCAGCAATCCATATTTCTTGGCGCTATCAACCAGCCCAATACAAAAGGATTGGGATGTAATTATCAGCAAAGGCAGATACAATTAAATAATGGTGCATCTTATCTTGGATTGCCCTCTTATATCAATGATCTTTCTTATAATCCGAATAATGGCTTTACATCTACCATACTTGACAGTTGCTCCGGCACTATTCAATTTCAGGGATTGACCTCTATTGCCGGCCCTATACAATGGCTTTGGGATTTTGGCGATGGCAATACCTCTAACATTCAGAATCCGGTTCATACATTTAATCCTCCTGACAAAGATTATAAGGTAAGGATTGAAATATCATCCGGTATAGGTTGTGGGTCTGTTAAGTTGTCTAAAAATATTAATCCAAGAGGCATTTTTACTGATGTTGATTTCGATTTTTTTGCAAACTGCGATTCCGGTTATGTAAGGTTTCTCAATAAATTTCCGTCTTTACAGGGTACCGCAGGGCAATATACCTGGGATTTTGGTGACGGAACTATTTCAACTACAGTAAACCCCATTCACACTTATAATCAGCCTGGTAGTTACCCGGTCAAATTAAAACTGGCAACATCAACAAGCTGCCTCGATGATTCGCTGACAAAAACAGTAGCTATGCCAACTCTGCCGGTGACTATTTCTGACGATCAAACAATATTTATTGGCCAAAAAATTCAATTATTCGTCAGTGGCCCGGGTACTACTTACCAATGGTCTCCTGCAACCGGGTTAAGCAATCCCGGAATTGCAAAACCTTTTGCTTCACCCATACAGGATATAGTATATAAAGCAAAAGTTATTAATAAAAATGGCTGTAGCGGGGAAGACTCTGTTCGTGTTACTATTGTTGATCTTAACGATATATATGTACCTACTGCTTTTACTCCAAACAATGATGGTAAGAATGATAATATTAAACCTTTTTTTGGAACAAAGTTTACGTTAAAGGAATTCAGCATTTTTAACCGTTGGGGAGAAAAGGTTTTTTCAACCAGCCAAAGAGGTGAAGGATGGACAGGTAAGATTAAAGGGATTGAACAGAATGGCGGCGTATATATCTGGATACTGAAATATATTGATGATAAAGGGAAAATGTCGGAAAGAAAAGGTTCATTGGTTCTTCTTCGCTGATTTTTTCTCCTCTTTGCCTATTTTGTTTATGGTGAGAATAATACTTGTTGTGTTAATTTGCTATAGCATAAAGTTGCCAATAGCACGGATAAGAGAGGCAAAAATGAAAAAGGCCTTCCACTACAGGCCATCTAAAATGAGTTAGTAAAACAATTATTTATCCGAAGCAGCCCCAGCCATCATATATTCTCTGTTCAACCTCGCAATATTCTCAATAGAAATTTCCTTGGGACAAACCGCTTCACAAGCACCGGTGTTGGTACAGGAGCCAAAACCTTCTTTATCCATCTGAGCAACCATATTCATTGCTCTTGATTTTCTTTCAGGTCCACCTTGTGGTAACAGTGCTAAATGAGAAACTTTAGCTGATACAAACAATAGAGCCGAAGAGTTTTTACAAGCTGCCACACAAGCACCGCAACCGATACAAATTGCCGCCTCAAATGCAGCGTCTGCTTTGTTTTTTTCAATTGGTATGGTATTGGCATCCACAGCATTGCCGGTATTAACTGAAATATAACCTCCGGCTTGAATAATGCGGTCAAATGCTGAACGGTCAACTACTAAATCTTTGATAACAGGGAATGCATTGGCTCTCCATGGTTCAATAACGATAGTGTCGCCATCTTTGTAAGCCCTCATGTGCAATTGACAAGTTGTATTAGCAAGCCAGGGCCCATGCGGACGACCATTAATGTACATGGAACAACTACCACAGATACCTTCCCGGCAATCATGGTCAAATGCAATCGGGTCTTTGTCAGTGCTGATTAATTCTTCATTCAAAACGTCAATCATTTCCAGGAAAGACATTTCAGAAGAAATATTTTTTACCGGGTAAGTTTCAAATCCGCCTCTGTCGTTAGCATTTTTTTGACGCCAAACTTTCAACGTCAGATTCATATTATAGTGCTCCATAAAAACGGGTATAGTTCGTTAGTAATTTTATTTATAAGATCGTTGCGTCAGTTTCACCACATCAAACTCCAATGGCTCTTTATGTAACTCCCAATTACTCTCTCCCTTAAACTCCCAGGCTGCTACATACGCATATTCATCATCATTTCTTTTTGCTTCACCCTCTTCTGTCTGGCTTTCTTCCCGAAAATGACCACCGCAACTTTCATTTCTATCCAACGCATCTTTACACATCAATTCACCCAGTTCAATAAAATCAGCCACACGGCCAGCTTTATCCAATTCAGGGTTCATTTCATTAATAGTTCCCGGTATTCTTACATCACTCCAGAATTCTTTTTTTAATGCCTGCACTTCGGCTATGGCATGTTTCAATCCTTCAGCATTGCGTGACATGCCGCAATATTCCCAGATTATTTTACCGAGACGTTTATGAAAACTTTCAACGGTTTGTTTTCCTTTAATGTTCATCAGCGTATCAATTCTGTCCTTAACTGCTTTTTCTGTTTGCTCAAATGCTTCATGCGACAATGGAATTGGCTTCGTCGCAATTTCATCCGCCAAATAATTACCAATGGTGTAGGGAACTACAAAATATCCATCGGCTAAGCCCTGCATTAATGCAGATGCACCGAGACGGTTTGCTCCGTGGTCACTAAAGTTTGCTTCACCCAAACAATACAAACCTTTAATATTCGTCATCAGTTCATAATCCACCCAAAGGCCACCCATCGTATAGTGAACAGCCGGGTAAATCCTCATCGGCACTTCGTAAGGATTCTCGCCTGTAATCTTTTCATACATATCAAACAGGTTACCATATTCCTCTTTCACTACTTCTTTACCCAACCGCATCAATGTTTCAATGTCAGGATTTTCAATACTTAATTTGCCGGCTTCTACTTTCCCATATTTATTTATCAGGTTGTATTTAAAATCTAAATAGACTGCCTGTCCGGTAGTACCAACTCCGTAACCAGCATCACATCTTTCTTTAGCTGCTCTTGATGCTACATCTCTTGGAACGAGATTTCCAAATGCAGGATACCTTCTCTCTAAGTAATAATCTCTTTCTTCTTCTGGAATATCATTTGCTTTTCTTTTATCGCCTTTTAGTTTAGGCACCCATATACGTCCATCATTACGCAATGACTCCGACATCAATGTCAATTTCGATTGATGATCGCCACTTACCGGAATACAAGTTGGGTGAATTTGCGTGAAGCAAGGATTAGCAAAGGTTGCTCCTTTCTTATGTGCTTTCCATGCAGCGGTTACATTACTTCCCATTGCATTGGTAGAAAGATAAAATACGTTACCGTATCCACCAGTGCAAAGCAACACTGCATGACCAAAATGTCTTTCCAATTCACCATTGACCAAATTCCGGGCAATGATTCCTCTTGCCTTTCCATCCACCATCACCACATCCAGCATTTCGTGACGGGCATACATTTGCACATTGCCCAATGCCACTTGCCTTTCCAATGCCTGGTAAGCACCTATTAATAACTGCTGACCTGTTTGACCAGCCGCATAAAAAGTTCTTTTTACTTGTGTGCCGCCAAATGAACGGTTATTCAATAATCCACCATACTCTCTGGCGAATGGAACACCCTGCGCCACACACTGGTCAATAATATTTACACTCACTTCCGCCAAACGGTGCACATTCGCTTCTCTTGCACGGTAGTCACCACCCTTCACCGTATCATAAAACAAACGAAAAACCGAATCCCCATCATTCTGATAATTTTTTGCCGCATTAATACCACCTTGCGCAGCAATAGAGTGAGCCCTGCGAGGCGAATCCTGGAAACAAAATGCTTTTACTTTATAGCCCAACTCTCCCAATGAGGCCGCCGCCGAAGCACCCGCCAAACCGGTACCCACGATAATGATTTCTAATTTTCTTTTATTGGCAGGGTTCACCAATTTACAATGGCCTTTGTAGTCCACCCATTTTTCTTCTAACTTACCTGCGGGAATTTTTGAATCAAGCATAACCTATTATTTCGCTGATTTATATTTTTATTTGTCAGGGTTCTGTTCTCTGATCATCGTCCCTTGCGTCGCACTCTTCATCGTTCTGTTCGCTACTCAACAATTTGCAAAAACATTCAGGGTCTTACTCCGGACTCCTGACTAACGACTCCCAACTCTCCCTACACCCATCCCAAATACATACTCACCGGCATCATTGCAAACGCCAATGAAATAATAATGGAGTACCCAATCCCCACATTTTGAATCAGGTTGTTATATTTTGCATTGCTTACTCCCACTGTTCTGAATGCACTTTGAAAGCCATGAATCAAATGCCAGCATAAAGAGAAGCAGGCAAACAGATAAGCAATCACCACCCACAATTCCTGAAAAGTGTACTGCATCAGGTTATACATATTATGCATCTGAACACCGTTAATTTCAATTTCAGTCAATTCCTCATGACCAATAAAACGGGCAGGTACCCAAAAATGCCACCAATGCAGAATGAAAAACATTAAAAGAATCGTTCCAAGCAAAGCCATACTGCGACTGTACCATTTACTACCTTTATTTCCCATCGGTACGGCATATCCTTTCCTTCTTTTACTCCGGTTTTGCAACTCCAGCATATAACCCTGGATGATGTGTAAAAAGATACCGAGGAAAAGACCAATCTCTGCAATACGTATCACAACAGTACCTCCCATAAAGTGAGCCGCCTTATTAAACATCACACCACCATCATTAGCCCAGATAGTGGCATTGATACCAGCATGCACCACTAAAAAAGTAATAAGAAACAAACCCGTCAAAGCCATTACCCACTTTTTGCCAACCGAGGAGGTGAACATTTCAGACCATTTCATAAGCGTCGTTCTTAGAAGGAATAATCAATTTGTGCAAAAATACTACCGGATGGCCAAAAACTGACAAAAGTTTTAGTTCATAAAAATCATTATGAGAGTTGCTTAAAACATTATATATCTAATCTTGCCATCAGCTCACCATCTATCTTTTTGAACAAATGAAAAGGCTTGTAGACTCTCCAGTTATCCAATTCCATTAATTCCACATATTTGTTCAGATGGGCATGTTTAAAGTCGTATTGGGTTTGTTCCGGCATGTTTAAACAAACCACCCACCCGTTTTCTTCAGTCACCTCATCATACAGCTCTTCATAATAATCTCTGATGTCGCTATGAAAATTCAGCACATTCTCACCAATCAAAATGAATTTAAAAATACCTTCCTGCATGAACTTTTCCAGCACTTCCCTTTTTAGTTCCATGATGTCGTTTTCTATTGCATCATTCCACTCTCCAATCATTTCTATTACCGCATATTTTTCATCGTAATCAGCAATCAATACTTTAAGGTATAAAGTTTTACTTCCAAAATCATCCCATTGCGGATGAATATAAAAATTATAAACTGTTTGGGAGAATTCAAACTCAGAGTAAGTTCTTCCGTGAAAAGGTGACCGTTCATCATCCTCACTAACATAAATGTGCCGCCAGTTGTAAAAGGGTTCGATGTCCTGCATAATCGAATGTAAAAATAATAACTGGCAGGCAAACAAAGCCAATGCTGTTGACAATTAAATTTTCAACATCTCAAATAATGCTTTCAAAAGCAGCAATCCATAAATCAGGAATAATCTTTGCCATGTTTTTCGGCTGAAATGATCTTCTACTAAATACAAATACCGTAAAGGAAGATAAAAAATCATATAAACAAGGGCAAAGGAAAAAAACAAATTCCATACATCCCAAATAGAAGCCATGGGTGCATTGAACAGCTTAGCTACGATTGCTTTTTCCCAAATTACAAAAGAGAAAATGGATACTCCGATTACAAGACAGATATCACCGGCTAATTCCCGGCGGAATAAATAGCCGGAGGAATAATACTTATGCTTCGATTTTCCATTACGAAAGACGAGCCAGGTAATAAAAATTGCCGCTATAAAACTAATAATAACTGCCGGGCCGGCAACTTCCGCTGGCGTTGCGGGAGGCAGGCCAATAATAATACGGGCAGCAGGCATAGAAAATGTTACAGCTACCATAACAAGCACAAAATGGACGGCTATAAAAGATATAAATGAACTTAAGGACAACTGCCTTTCTGCTAACTGCAGCCGTTCATGAAGAGGTAAATTTTTTAACCATGTCCCTATGGTATAAAGCACCAATGCTGTTAAAATGAAAAATGAAAATAACGGAGAAGAGATAAAATCTTCTAAAGTGGGAAAGATAAACCCCAACGAAAAACTGATTGAAAAAACCAGATAGTCGAATATAGCAGCTTTGTTTTCCTGTAAAAAAATTTGCAATTTATTCATTGGTTGTTTACAAATTAACCAATGTCAGCTATTCAGGAAAATTTCTTTTAATGCCCTGATTATTCAACCACAGAATCAGCTGCTTTTTTTACGCTGCCATATTTCAGCAGAAGTTCTTTGGCCTTTTCATAATCTGTCAGCTTCACTCTTTCCATCAGCATTTTAGTACCGCGGTCAACCAGTTTATCATTGGTGAGCTGCATATTCATCATTTTATTGTCTTCCACCCTGCCCAGTTGAATCATTACCGTTGTTGAAATCATATTCAATACTAATTTTTGTGCCGTTCCGCTTTTCATTCTTGTACTGCCGGTTACAAATTCCGGCCCTACCACTACTTCAATGGGAAAATCGGCTGCCTCGCTTACCGGAGAATCTGGATTACAGGAAATACTTCCTGTAACTATTCCTCTTTTCCTGCATTCCTCTAAAGCTCCGATAACATATGGCGTTGTGCCGCTTGCTGCAATGCCAATCACCACATCTTTATCGCTTATATTATACTCCAGCAAATCTTTCCACCCCTGTTGTTTATCATCTTCGGCAAATTCTACTGCCATTGTAATAGCTTTTTCTCCACCGGCAATGATTCCAATTACCAAACCATAAGGCACCCCATAAGTTGGCGGACATTCACTGGCATCTACAATTCCAAGTCTTCCACTGGTGCCTGCACCAATATAGAAGAGCCGTCCACCCATCAGCATTTTATCACTTGCTGCTTCTGCCAGCTTTTCTATTTGTGGAATCGCCATTTCAACGGCGGCGGTTACAGTTTTATCTTCTGTATTAATATTCACCAGTATTTCACCTATTGCCATTTTTTCAAGATGGCGGTAACTGCTTGATTGTTCTGTAATTTTTTTAAATGCCATAGTACTATTCTTTTCAACGGTGATAGTCCACCAATCCTTCCATTGGATTCTTCATTACCTTACCCATTTCAAATTCATAACTGTTGCAAAGTTGCTGCAACACATCCTGAAAACCAAATGCAACGCTGCCTGCAAAACTCACCGGCAAGGTCCATGTTTCCCGGTACTTGCACAGGTGAGCAAAGAAAAAATCATTCAACGCATCCTCAATTATGTTCTCAATCATATAATGTCCCCGGTTATCAGCGAGAAATCTTGCAAAGCCGGCGAGGTAACGATTCGGCAATGGCTTCTTGTAAACATTCTCCAATATCTCAGCGGCATTTGTAGTATAAGTCAGATCAAACCTTCCCCGCAGTTCATCATCAAAAGTGCTATAGAGATAATATTGAATTACTTTTCTCCCAAGATAGGCACCGCTGCCTTCATCACCCAGCACATAACCAAGGCCCGGACTATTTTTCACTATTTTTTTGCCATCGTAATAACAGGAATTGGAACCAGTGCCAAGAATACAGGCCACTCCTTTTGTTCGTCCGCACAAAGCTCTCGCTGCGGCCATCAGGTCATGGTTTACGTCTACTTTTGCTCCTGCAAAAACTTTACTCACTGCTTTCTTCACCGATTTTGCATTGGCAGGATTGGCACAACCGGTGCCATAATAATAAATTTCATCTACTTCTATATTTTTCAGTTTTGGTTTCAGCTCTTTCAGCAGTAAATCAGTAATCTGTTCGGTGTTGAGGAAATAAGGACTGATTCCCTGGGTGATTACCGTTTTCTTTTTATTATTATCAAGCAGGCACCATTCTGCTTTGGTGGCACCGCTGTCTGCTATGAGTATTTTTCTTTTCATGTAGCTGGTTCCTCGTGATTAGTTACTGGTTAGGGCTGTTTAAAATCTGCGTTACCGCTATTTATCTGAATCTCACACCTGCAAGTACCCGGTAACCAGAACCCGGTAACCAGAAACTTTTGGCTATTTTGCGTCAAATTACATAATAAAGAATTATGATGGTGAATAAAAAATTACAGGCCTGGCTTCCATTGCTTTTTTCAATAGTGATGATTACAGGAATGCTTTTCGGATATAAATTAGGTAACCAGACAGGGAACAATAAAGGGTTCTTTGCCTCCAACAAACGCAGTTCGCTGCAGGAAGCAGTTGATCTTATAAAAATGAAATATGTGGACGCTGTTGCTGTGGATTCATTAGAAGGACTGGCCATACAACAACTCATGACAGAATTGGACCCGCATTCTGTTTATCTGCCGCCGGTTGATTTAAAAGAAGCCAATGAAGACCTGGCAGGTAACTTTGAAGGTATTGGAGTAGAATTTAATGTTTTTAGCGATACTGTAAATGTAGTATATGTGATACCCAACGGCCCGAGTGATAAAGCCGGTCTCCTTATCGGTGATAAAATAATTAAAGTAAACGATTCGTCTCTCACCCGGAAGCTATTAACCACCGATGAAATAAAAAAATATATCCGTGGTGAAAGAGGCTCCACTGCTGTATTGCAGATAATAAGAAATGGGAAACCACAAACTATTTCGGTTAAAAGAGGAACTATTCCTGTTCTGTCCGTTGACGCAGCCTACATGATAGATAAAACAACTGGCTACATTAAGCTGAATAAATTTACTGATAACAGTTACGAAGAGTTTATGCAGGCATTGGAAATGCTCCAAAAGCTAGGATTACAAGGCCTCATTTTTGACCTGCGTGGAAATGGTGGTGGGTTTATGAATGAAGCAGTTGATATGGCCGATGAATTTCTGGAGGGTGACAAACTGATTGTTTACACAGAAGGTATAAACAGCAAAAAAAGGGAATACCGGTGTAAAAGACCGGGCCTGTTTGAAAAAGGAAAATTAGTATTGGTAGTAGATGAACTGTCGGCCAGTGCCAGTGAAGTATTGGCAGGTGCATTGCAGGATTGGTGCAGGGCAACTATCATTGGTCGCCGTACTTTTGGAAAAGGATTGGTGCAGGAACAATATCCCCTGAGTGACGGCTCGGCCATCAGGCTTACCGTGGCAAGATATTATACGCCACTCGGCCGTAGCATTCAACGGTCCTATCAAAAAGGAAAAAAAGTTTATTTAGATGAATTGTGGGAACGGTTTAGCAGCGGCGAAATGCTGTCTGCAGATTCATTAAAGGTTCATAATAATGGTAAAAAGTTTACAACCAGTTGCAAAGACACTTTGTATGGCGGTGATGGTATCACTCCTAATGTGTTTGTACCTATAGACACCAGTAGTGACCAGCAAAAAATATTCCGTATGTTGAGTGAAGGAAAGTTCAATAACTATGTTTACAATTATTACCTGCTGCATAAACAGCAGATGGAACAATATGCCACAGCAACAGATTATGCCAGCCGTTTCAACAGTGCTGATATGTTGAATAGTATTCTTAATTCCGCCCCTGATTCGTTGAAACTTAAAAATATTTCTATAAAAGAGAAAGAACTGCTTCAGCAACGGTTAAAAGCATTACTGGCAAGATATAAATGGAGGAATGCCGGTTTTTACCAGGTGCTGAACAGCGAGGATATCGTTATTAAAAAAGCATTGGAGCAATTTGTAAAATAAAAAAGCAACAGCTTTCGCCATTGCTTTTCAGTAAGGTGTATAATAAAAGGTTTATAGTTTGTCTTTATTCTCATCCCACCACTTCTTCTCGATCCGGTAAGAACCAAATAATCCTAAGCCACCGCCGATAGCAATAAGGGCAAAGTAAATAGGTACATTTTTATCGCCATGATTGCCAAATTTGTTTACCTCCACGGGTAGCATATAATTGTCAAGTAAATAGGCCAGGAACAATCCAACTCCGGCTCCGATAAGCAACAAAGCCCATTTCAGATTTTTATACGGAGCAGGCCGGTTGGCAAACTCTTTTGGATTCATTCCTTTTTCAATCATCGCCAGGTTCTGGCGGGTTTTTAAATAATAGATACCAAATACCATCGCAAAGCCACCTGCGAACATTGTAACGGGGACTAAAACTTCTGCGCCACTCATAGTTGTAAATTTTATAATTAATAATTTTGTATTCCTGTTCTTTTTATGACTACCCGGGTTTCGCCTAGGTTACATACAGTTTAAAGAACTTTTATTTCTGGTACCGTAACTTCAGCACTGCTGCGTCAGAATCGGTTTACAAAGACTATGACTACACCGGGTTTGAGCAGGTTACAGGTTTTTAAAAACTTCCCTATTTCTCTTTATATCCGCCCTGTGTTCAAAATGATATTAAGGGCAAATAAACGTACTTTGTACTGTAACCTAACTGATTATCATGTAGTCTTACTACCAGAATGCCAACCGGACTGAATGATAATGAAATCATTAGCAAAGTGCTAAGTGGTGACTACCAGGCTTATGCCGGGTTGGTGAACCGTTATCAAAACTATGTTTTCACCCTCACACTGCGGATGGTAAAAAACAGGGAAGATGCAGAAGAAGTGGCGCAGGATGTATTTATAAAGGCCTATAAATATCTCGCAGATTTCAGAGGCACCGCAAAATTCACTACCTGGCTCTATACCATTGTCAATAACACAAGCATCAGCTTTTTGAGGAAAAAGAAATTAGATATCCATTCTTTAGATAATGAAAAAGTATTTGAAGCAGCCGATAGTATGGACTCCGGAATGAGAGCAAACATGGTGGAACAAAAGTCGAAGTTAGCGATGGTGAATGATGCAATTAATCTGCTGAATGCAGATGATGCTCAAATCATCACCCTTTTTTATAAGGCAGAGCAATCACTGGAAGAAACGGCGCAGATTTTGGGTATTGAAACCAATGCTGCTAAAGTGCGGCTGCACCGGGCAAGAACAAGACTAAAAGAGAAAATGGAAACCTATTTTGCAGAGGAAGTAAGAGATTTGAATTAATTTAAAAAGCAGTTGTATGAATACACAACACAATATAGAGGAACGTTTGTGGAATTATATTGACAATGTTTCTTCAACAGAAGAAAAATCTGTTATAGAAAAATTGCTGCAAAGCGATGCTGAATGGAAAGTAAAGTACAGTGAGCTGCTGCAGGTAAATGAAGTGTTGCAATCATCTGAACTGGAAGCACCTTCTTTACGGTTCAGCAAAAATGTGATGGAACAAATTTCAAAACTGCATATTGCGCCAGCTACCAAATCATATATCAATAAGAAAATTATCTGGGGCATCGGCTTTTTCTTTATTACCATGCTTGTTGGCTTTCTTATCTATGGTTTTGGGCAAATGACATTTACAGGCGGAGAAGAAACTACTATAACAAAGAATCTCAATAAAGTTGACTTTAGTAAAATCTTCAGCAATTCCTGGGTAAATGTATTTATGATGATAAATGTAGTAATTGGGCTGGTACTGCTTGATAATTATTTAAGTAATAAAAGAAAAGATTTCAGAAAACAACTATAAAGTAGTTAAAGAAACTTAATGATGAATCATCATTGAGTCCGGTACGCCTCTCCTGTTTAGGAGAGGCTTTTCTTTCCCCATACCACTCGCCATTCTCCACTCCCCGGCTTTCATTACCTTTGCGATAGAAAAAAAATCCCATGGATATTAAGAACAATATATTAGAAACGATTGGTAACACTCCCCTGATCAGGCTGAATAAAATCACCAAAGATCTTCCCTGCACGGTACTGGCAAAAGTGGATTATTTCAATCCCGGCAACTCTATTAAAGACAGGATGGCATTAAAAATGGTGGAAGTGGCCGAAAAAGAAGGTAAACTGAAACCCGGCGGTACCATCATTGAAGGCACAAGTGGCAATACGGGAATGGGATTAGCACTGGCCGCTGTGGTGAAGGGTTACAAATGTATTTTCGTCACCACCGATAAACAATCAAAAGAAAAAGCAGATATTTTAAAAGCGGTAGGGGCAGAAGTGATTGTTTGTCCAACCAACGTAGTACCTGAAGATCCAAGAAGTTATTACAGTGTGGCAGCAAGATTAGCAAAAGAAGTACCCAACTCCTACCACATGAACCAGTATGATAACCTGGCGAACCGGCTGGCGCATTATGAAACAACAGGACCGGAGATATGGAAACAGACAGATGGAAAAATTACTCACCTTGTTTGCACCGCAGGAACGGGTGGCACTATTACCGGTGCTGCACAATATTTAAAAGAAAAAAATCCTGACATTCAAATCTGGGCTATTGATGTGTATGGCTCATTACTGACAAAATATTTCCGCACTGGTGAGATAGATATGAATGAAGTGCACCCTTACATCAGTGAGGGCTTTGGTGAAGACTTTGTACCGAAGAATTATGATATGAGTGTTATTGATTATTTCGAGCAGGTAACGGATAAAGACGGCGCTGTGATGGCAAGAAAGCTGGCAAAAGAAGAAGGCCTTTTCTGCGGCTACAGTGCAGGCAGTTGCATACAGGGATTGATGCAATTAAAAAGCAAATTAAAAAAAGACGATCTCGTGGTTTGCATCTTTCATGATCATGGCAGCCGGTATGTTGGTAAAATCTATAATGACCAGTGGATGATTGAAAGAGGTTTCCTTGATGTAAAAACATTCAGAGATGTAGTAAGTGCAAGAGGCACCAAAAAATTAATTACGGTTGAACCATCGCAAACAGTTTTGGAAGCAGTGGAGCTCATGAAGAAATATGATATTGAACAGATACCGGTTATAAATGGCAACGGACCATTGGGTGCCATCAGT
>JANPMI010000317.1:0-25259 GCA_031422725.1 Chitinophagaceae bacterium
TGATGATTCCGATATCAACACCGCCCTTCCATATAGTTTGAAATGCTCCCGGAGAATAGGGGAAACCATCATCAAAAACTATACCCCCGCCATACATGCTTCCATCGGGGCCATAGGTTGCAGTAAACCCCCAGTTATCAGATGAACTTCCGGAGAAAGAACAAAAAACAACGAAGGGGTCAATAATTAAAGGTGCTGTACGGTCATAATTTTTTACATCAAACCTTACCACATTATCTTTTACTACATATTTACAGTTCACTTCTTTTTTTCCGGATCCATCCGACTGAAAAGTGTAAGGAGATGATTCCTTCAATTCTCCCACCGAAGTTCCTATCATCAGTTCTTTGTTCTTTACCTGTAATTTATCAATACCATCATACCGCAATGCAATGCTGGAAACATCTCCCCCTGGTTTTACGATAATATCATATTTCAAAAAATCATTGTCGGTATAATAGCGGACATCAATATTGGGATAGACATCTTTGAGGGTAATAGCCTGGAAAATTTTACACTCAGCTCCCCATTTAGAAGGATCGTTCCCGGTGAAATAATTATTATGCGTAGGAATTATTTTATCGGGTACAATTTTCATGGAAGGAGAAGCACCTACAAAATCAACATTATAGGCATGAGAACGGAGAACAACCTTGTCAGTGCTTTTTGCCAGGTCTCCGTCGGGTGCCTGCCCATGCATAAGCCGGGTAAGGTTTGCAAAATCAACGGGATTATGCTGCAACACCGTGAAACCACCTTCCCGGATAAAAAAGGCACCATTACTTACATTGCCTTTATATCTGACCTTGCTGTCCCACTGGCCTTTATTTTCTATAAACTCAATATTATTATGACTCTGCGCCAGGGCGGCAAAAACAGGCAGCAGTAAAACAGTAAAAATGATAAAGCGTTTCAGTGTCAACTTATTTGTATTAAATTAACTAAAATAAATGAGAACCGGATTGAAAATTTCTGTTAAGAAATCGGGTGATTGAATGTTTTACTTTCCGGTGACCTTCCGTTTCCGGCCTCTGTCCGGCATTTTGGTAAAAACACTTTATTGCCGGCATCTTTAAAGATTATTTTTTAAGAAATTTTACTCCAGGTAATGTTTCCTTTCTGCTCCTGTAAGAAGTTCTTAGTCTGCAAATTTTCTGCCGAAATAAGATCAGGATCTTTTTCCAGCATTTCCGCTGCTAAATTTTTGGCCACTTCCAGCAAAGAACGGTCTTGGACTATGCTTGCCAGCTTAAAGTTTAACAACCCGCTTTGTCTTGTTCCCTCAATATCACCTGGCCCTCTCAGTTCCAAATCTTTTTCCGCAATTTCAAAACCGTCATTAGTTGTAGTCATTGTTCTGATGCGTTCCCTTGCATCATTACCCAATTTGGGGCCGGTCAGTAATATACAATAGCTTTTGTCTGCCCCTCTGCCCACCCTTCCCCGCAACTGATGCAATTGAGATAAACCGAATCTTTCAGCACTTTCTATTACCATTACCGATGCATTTGGCACATCTACTCCCACCTCAATTACGGTGGTGGATACCATGATCTGCGTATCTCTTTCAACAAATCTTTTCATATTCAGTTGCTTCTGTTCAGTGGGTTGCCGTCCATGCACCATACTTATCCAGTATTTTGGTTCAGGGAAATAAGCCTTCACATTTTCGTAGCCCTGCAGCAGATTTTCGTAATCCATTTTTGCACTTTCTTCTATCAGGGGGAAAATAATATAGATCTGTCGTCCCTTGTCAATTTCGGCCCTGATAAAATCCATCACTTTGCTTCGGTATGATTCAGAACGGTGAACTGTAGTTACCGGTTGTCTTCCCGGAGGAAGCTCATCAATAACGCTGTAATCCAGATCACCGTAAGCTGTCATCGCCAGTGTTCGGGGAATCGGCGTTGCCGTCATTACCAGCACATGGGGTGGCATAACTGCCTTTTGCCAGAGCTTTGCCCGTTGGGCCACACCAAACCGGTGCTGTTCATCAATGATTACAATACCCAGATTGCTGAACTGAACTACATCTTCAATTACGGCATGAGTACCCGTCAGGATTTTTAAACTCCCTTCTTCCAGTTCTTTTAAAATAATTTTTCGTGGGGCAGCTTTGGTTGAACCCGTTAATAATTTAACCGGTACATTCATTTTTTCCAGCAATAAGCTGATGGTTTTAAAATGTTGCTGTGCCAATATTTCAGTGGGTGCCATCAGGCAGGCCTGGTAGCCATTATCTATTGCGAGCAGCATAATCAGGAGAGCCACTATTGTTTTACCGCTGCCCACATCACCCTGTAGCAACCGGTTCATTTGCCTTCCCCGGGCCGTGTCATTTCTTATTTCTTTAATCACTCTTTTTTGTGCTCCGGTCAGTTCAAACGGAAGATGATTTTTAAAAAAATCATTGAACAAATCCCCTACTTTATCAAATACAACTCCCTTTGAATACCGGTGACGGTTTGACCGGAGCAGGTTCATCCGCAATTGTGCTAAAAACAGTTCCTCAAACTTCAGCCGTTTTACGGCCTGTTCATATTCTACTGGAGTTTGAGGGAAATGAATTTGCCGGTATGCTTTGAAGCGACTTATTAATTTTAATTGCGTTACAATTGTTTCAGGTAAGTTTTCAGGAATATCCTTCTCCTGCACCATTGCCATTAGCACATAGGTAAGTTTTCCTATTTGCCTGCCACCCAGGCTCCGGGATTTTAATTTTTCAGTAGAGGAATAAACAGGTTCCAGAAAATTTTTTCCCAATGGTTGTTCCGCAGTAAGCAGTTCCAGTTCCGGGTGGATGATCTGTGGCTGGCCGTTATAAAATGTTAGCCTGCCATAAATAAGATAAGACTGTCCAACTTCTAATAATTTTTGTACCCAGCTTAGCCCCTGGAACCAGGTCAATTCTAAAAAACCTGTCTTATCTTTTACCTGGGCCACCAAACGCTTGCCAGAACGCTGACCCACTATTTCAAAACTTACCAGTACCCCAGCTACCTGTGCAAATTCGTATTGTGGTGTTATTTCGCTGATCAGGTTGATGCTGGTTCTGTCCACATGGCGGTAAGGATAGTACTCCAGCAAATCGCCAAAGGTAAAAATGTTCAATTCTTTTTTCAGCAGATCGGCTCTTTGCGGGCCAACACCTTTCAGGTATTCTATCGGGTTTGATAATATATGGGAGGAGGAAGGAATAGTTTATGTATTTCTGACAAAAATAACAATTGCCAAAGTGTTAATTGCTTAAACAACAAAAGACCATATCCTGAAATAGCTGCAGGGTTTTTTTACCGCCGGTTTTTACGGTAAAGTATTTTACGCTGTTTCTATTACTTTTCAAATTGCGAAAAATACGGTCGTTAATAAGCAAATATCCCAGGATAAAAGCTAAAAAATACAACTTGTTAAGGAAAAACCGTCTTTTCATTCCTTCCCGTAAAAAAGAGCTTGCAATTTTTGAACCAACCGTTTACTTTTAATTGAAATCCACTACCTGTTTAAACAACAGCATCATGAAAAGCCACCTTTACTTTCTGCAACTCGATCTGTATTTCCGTGACTACAGGTTTGCACTGCTTTGTTTTATCACCGCTTTTGTAATTACACTGATAACCATTCCCCCGATTATCAGCCTGATAAAAAAATACAGGTTATACGATATACCCAATGCCCGGAAAGAACACTCGACACCCATTCCTACGATGGGTGGTATTGCCATTATCGCCGGAATGATTATATCGCTGTTGCTCTGGTTCCCTTTTAATAATCAGGCAGCACAGGTTTGTTTTTTCTTTTCCATCGCTGTATTGTTTGGTCTCGGAATCATGGATGATCTCAAAGATCTCTCAGCAAAATATAAATTCATCATTCAGTTGGGCCTGGCTTCCTTAATCGCTTTATCCGGTATCCGCATTACCTCGTTCGAAGGCTTACTCGGTATCAATGAACTGCCTTTGATGGCCCAATATACTTTTACTATACTGGCAATTGTCTGCATTACCAATGCTTTTAATTTAATTGATGGTATTGATGGTCTTGCAGGCGGCTTAGGTTTTATGAGTCTTGTTACACTCGGCATATTTCTTACGATGAGTGGTGATACGAACACGGCCCTTATAGCCTTTGCCCTTGCCGGTGGCATCATGGCTTTTTTATATTTTAATTTTAACCCCGCAAAAATATTTATGGGTGATACAGGTTCACTGGTGTTGGGTTTTGTGATAGCTGTGCTTTGTGTCAGGCTGATGCAGGTAAATGTAATGGTTACCGATCCTGTATTACCACATGCGCCTGTCTTTGTATTGGGTATGGTACTCATCCCGGTTTTTGATACACTTCGTGTATTTGCTTTACGGATATGGACAGGTAAGTCGCCATTTGAGGCAGATAAAACACATATTCATCACCTGCTTACCAACCAGGGTTTCAGTCATGGCTTTGCAGCAAAATTAATCTGCTTCTTACATGGCTTTGTTCTGATTGAAGTATATTGGCTGAGAACTTTGCGGCAGGAATTTGTACTCCTGATACTAGTGGTCTTTATGTTACTGGCAACCCTCTTGCTACGAAACCTGAAGTTTTTGTTTGGCAAAAAAAGAACTGCCGGTTCCCTTACAACTCAGGCTTGAAATCTTTCCTTCTTGCCATATTCGTTCACAGGGTTTATTTTACTTTCTTAACCTGTTTTACCGCAGATTTTTGTTTACTTAACCGGATGGTAATGCCCAGTTGAGCTGCCTGGCTTCTGTCCAAATTATTGTCATACGGCGTAATATCCGTCATCCCAAAATAGTAGCGGCCATAAAGCCCGATCTGCTGGCTTAACGATATGCCTGTACCCATGTTCAAACCCAATTGACTGTTTTTAAAACTCCTTTTTACATTCAGACCATCAATACCAAAGCCTTTGCTATGTGCAACTGCCAGTACCGCAAACTGGGGGCCGGCTTCCAGATAAAATTTTGAATTCAGTGAAACTCTGAGCATTACCGGTAAGCTCACATAACCAAGAGTGATCGTTTTTTCTTCACCCTGGGTGCCTTCCCCGCCTTCGCTAAGGATATAATGCTGTCCCTCGCCAGAATAGAGGAGTTCCGGTTGAACTGTCCATTTTTTACTGAGGGGGATTTCTACAAAAAATCCTGCATGGAAACTTAGACGACGATCTCCTTCATAACCACTTAGTGAGGTGTAATTCACACCTCCTTTTAACCCGGCATTAGGTTGTGCTTTAACAGCGGTAACAGATAATATAAGACCTGTACACAGCAAGATCATCAGAAGGTTTTTCATAGAGTTATGTTTTGTGTAAACCTTCAAACCCCGGGCCAATGAGAAGGGTTTAAATTTTCCATAGCGGGGGCAATGGCTTAATCTTTATTCACCGTAAAATCCAGTAGTTTAAAACACAGCCCCTATATCGTAAGTAACGAATGAATATTACTGCATACTATTTCCCGATACAAAATTTACTGAAAATATAATCCAACTGGTCTTCATTGGTTATCTCACCGGTAATCTCCCCCAAATAATGCAGACAATACCGTATATCCAATGAAAGTAAATCGCCGGGTAATTTATTATCCAGGCCGTTCTTAATACCGGTCAATGATTGCTGAAGCTGATTTAGTGCATGAAAATGCCTCGCATTGGTGATGATGGTGTTCTCTGTTTGCACCTGGCCCTGCAAAACCGACTCCACCATTTTTTCTTTTAGTAAATCAATATGAAGATCAAGTTTGGCAGAGATAAATATTAATTTATCCCCGTCCCCGAATTTTTCTTTTACTGATTCTTCACCGGCCATATCGATTTTATTGGCTACTAATAAATAATTCAGTTGCTGGCTGTCAAACTCTGATTTCTTGTCTCCGACTTCAGACTTCGTTTCTCCTGCATCAAACAAATAAAGCACCAGATCAGCCTGCTTCATTTTCTCGAGACTTCTTTCCATACCTGCACTTTCTATTTCATCACCGCTGTGCTGCCGTATGCCGGCCGTATCAATCAGCCGGAAAAGAATTCCTTCAATATTTATTATCTCTTCTATTGTGTCTCTCGTAGTTCCGGGTATATTACTTACAATTGCCCTGTTTTCGTTTAGCAAACTATTAAGCAAAGTTGATTTACCTGCATTTGGTTTACCAATAATAGCTACACTTACTCCATTCCGGATTACATTACCAAGTGAAAAAGAATTTATTAATTGAGTGGTTGACTGAGTTAATTCATTGATCAGGTCATAAAATTTATTTCTGTCAGCAAACTCCACATCTTCCTGGCTGAAGTCAAGCTCCAGTTCTATAAGGGCAGAAAAACGGATCAGCCTTTCCCGCAGTTCTTTTAATTGTTTCGAAAAGCCACCTCTCATGCTGTGTATAGCTGCTTTTTGTGATGCAGAAGTATTAGAAGCAATAAGGTCTGCGACTGCCTCCGCCTGTGCCAGGTCTAATTTGCCATTGAGAAAAGCCCTTTGTGTAAACTCTCCCGGTTTGGCCAGTCTTGCTCCCTTTTTTATACAGGCATCAATTACCTGCTGCTGCACATAAGAGGAACCATGGCAGCTTATTTCAACCACTTCTTCTCCCGTATAGGATGTTGGATTTTTAAAAATAGATATCACCACTTCATCCAATACTTTTTCTTCTTCTTTTAATAACCCAACATGCAGGGTATGAGAAAGCTCCTGCAATAAATTTTTGGAAGGAAATAATTGGTTGGCAATTTCAATGGCCCCTGTACCGCTTAAGCGGATAACCCCGATGGCCCCCACTCCCGGTGGAGTTGCTAATGCTACAATCGTATCATCCCAGCCGCTTAGTTTATTCATGATTGTACCAAAAGTATAATAATTGTCAGTATGTGCTTGCTGATTCTGGTGGAACAGATTTTAAAAACAAAAATCCTCTTCCTTTTGAAAAAGAAGAGGATTCAAATGATTATCAAAATTATTTACTCACCCTGCACCTGGAAAGTAATAGGCTGTTTGCGGTAGGCTTTTACCTGGCGGCCATTTTGTACGGCAGGACTCCATTTGGGACCTTTTTTAATAACCCGCATAGCTTCTTCTTCCATGCCATACCCATGATTGGTTAAAGATTTTACATCGCTGATGTTTCCTTCTTTATCCACAACAAACTGAACAACGGTCGTATAAGTTCCTTCAGGGGCTCCATTATCAGTGGCAACCTGGCCATTGGCATTTCTTTCAAGATACTGGCGCCATTTACTGTCTCCACCAGGGAAACTGGCTTCAATTTCAACTTTGTCAAATATCTTATTCTCATCGTCTTCTTTCTTTTCTTCTACTATTTGTTTGCCCTCATCAATGGCAACAGGAGTGGCAATGTTATCATCTTTTATACCTTCCTGGTTTACCACATCAATCTTTGCATCTTTTAATTCCTCCTGTGGTGGTGGTGGCTTTTCCACTTCCTCATCCTTTTTAATAACAGGAGGAGTAAATTGTTTCATTTCTACTTTAGGAGGTTCCACTTTAGGTGGGGGTGGCGGAGGAGGAATTATTTTCTTTTCTTCCTGTTTTACATCAGCAAGGTTAATTTCCTGCTGTTTGAATTTTTTATCTGTATTACCCTTTAATGAACTTGCAAGAACAGAACCTATCAGTGCCAGTAAGGCAACAGAAGCTGTTATGATAAGAGCACGGGTAATGCGGCGGTTATAAGTTTTTCGTAACTCATAAGCACCATAATCCTTGTTCCTGTTTTCAAAGACCAGGTCAAGAATGTCGGAGGATAATATTTTGTTGGCTTCCATACATAACGTTTTTAATTAGATGCTGCCAGAGAATTATTTCCATAATTACTTTCAGCTTATTTTATGCCATTATTTTTTTCTGTCGCCTGTATCAGTTCATATTCCTGCGGCAATACTTTAACCATCGCATAAGTTCTTACCTGGTTAATCGTCATTTCATCAAGTATATCCACTGTATTAGTATAAGTAGCATCCTGATCAGGTTTTATGATCACTACAAAATCCCTGTCAAGACATGCTTTTTCCCATTCAGGATCAGGATGGTCTTTATCATTTTTAGCTCTATCCTGTGTCTTCTTACATGTTTCGTCATGCACATGGCGGCTGGCTACATCTTTTTTCTTGTCAATGATAATCTGGCGGATACCTTTAAAAGTAGTTTGCTTAAAGTTATTGCCACTGGCATCCACCGTAAGTTTCCCTTCATAATAATAAACCTGGTTGCCTTTACCAAGCATAATGGTAAGAACTCCCGATTCTTTGGCCTCCGTCTGCTCTTCCGGATTTTTTATATCCTTGGGCATATTAAGGTCAAGTGTTGTAGGAGTCGTCATGGTGGCAGTGAAAACGAAAAATGTAATAAGAAGAAATCCGAGGTCCACCATGGGTGTCATGTCCACACGGGTAGAAAGTTTTTTGGCTTTCTTAACCCCTGGTCCTTTTTTGTGGCCAGTTTCGCCACTGCTGGTATCTATACTTGACATATAAAGTGGTCTTTAATTTATTAAATTATTTACTTAGTCTCCTGTTCGCCTTTTCCAGTTCTGAATTAGATGGTACATCATCCAGTGATGTAACGAGATTATATTTAAACTCGTCATTTCTTTTAAGAGCACTGACAACAGCCTCAAAAGTTGGATATTTTGACTGGCCATCTCCTTTTATCAGGTAATTCAGTGATTCTCCTGCAAACGCAGTTTTGGCAGCACCTATCCACCAAACCAATTCATTATTGGCAGAATCCATCACCGGAATACCCGGCTGTTTCAGGCTGCCCTGTTCTTTAGGATCTAAAGCCAGTAATTGTTTCAGTCCACCGAAAGGAACCCCAACCATGTAGGTTTGCCGGTAATTAGCCATCTCAGTAGGTGTAAGACCGAGACTGCGGCTGCTGTTAACAGATTGGATAACTGCATCAAATTTAGTTTTGTCTTTATCAGACAGCACAGAAAAAAAGACACGGTTACTTGAGTCAACTGTAATCATTACCGCATTATTCTCCGGCAATTTTTGTGATATAACAGACCCGGGAGTGGTAATGGGTACCGGCTCCGGCGGCTTGAATTTGGTGGCCATGATAAAAAAGGAAAGAATAAGGAAGGCTATGTCCACAAAAGGGGTCATATCTGTATCCGTACTCTTCTTTGGTATTTTGACACTGGGCATTTTTTACAATAGTTTAGAATTGAGATGAATATGTTCGCAAATTCCATACATAAAGCCTGCTTTATCCTGATTATTTATACAGGGAAGCAAAACTTTGTGTCAGGGTAAAACCTGATTCATCAATGCCATAAGTGATTGAATCAATTTTGGTGGTAAATATGTTATACATAATTAACGCCAAAGCAGAAGTACCAATACCTAATGCAGTATTATACAGAGCCTCAGAAATACCAACAGCAAGGTCGCCGGCAGCTCCAGCTCCGCCATCTTCACCGAGGGCGGCGAAAGACCTGATCATTCCCAATACAGTACCTAACAAGGCCACAAGGGTACCCACTGATGTAATGGTAGAAAGAAATACCAGGTTTTTTTGCAGCATAGGTAATTCCAGTGCAGTGGCTTCTTCCACTTCTTTTTGAATGGATACCACTTTCTGTTCTGTATTTAATCCGCCTTCATTTATCATTTCTTTGTAACGGCGGAGTCCGGCTTTCATTACATTACCTACAGAACCACGTTGCTTATCACACTCTGAAAGTGCAGCATCAACATTGCGGTTTGCCAGGTGATATTGAACTTTGCGAACAAAGTCAGAGATAGAGCCATTACCCATTGCTTTGCGGATGGTAAGGAAACGTTCAATAGAAAATACTATTACCATCAGTAACATACCGATCAGTAATGGAATGATGATACCACCTTCATAAATTCCATGAAGGGCATCTTTTGGTTTGTGGTGCTTGGGCCAGAAACCACCACCAGTGGCTGGTTCATCAAATCCTGATGCACTTCCAAGAATAAAACGCCAGATAGCATAACCTGCTACCATGCAAAAAACGGGAGCAACCCATGAAATAGAATTACTACTTTTCTTTGGTTGTACTGATGTAGCCTTAACTGATGCAGTTGGTTTAATTTCTGCCATGATCTTAATTTTTAGTTTTTTTTAAAAGTTAGATACTAATCCTTTTTCAGAGTTACAATGCTAAGAAAAAAGTTGCTAAAAAAATCCCCTTCCTTCATTTTTCTGGTAGGGAGGGTCAAGTTAAGGATTTTTTCAAATTGAACAAGTCTGTGATACATAATTTGATAAGAATTTCATCCTCTTCAGCAGCAAAAGATTGCATACCGTCCCGGTTCTTCTTACTCATATCTCAAAGCTTCTATGGGATTTAGCTTTCCGGCTTTCAATGCCGGGTACAAACCTGCCAGTAAACCCACAGATGCAGATATAAGGATGCCATAAATAACCCAATTCCATGGAACCACAAACCCGGTATTTAATACTATCGAAAAAAGATTCCCCACCCCAATTCCAAGAACGATACCAAACAGAGATCCCAAGACACTTATTATAATAGCTTCCAGCAAAAACTGACGGCTTATCACCTTACTTTTTCCTCCAATAGCCTTTACCAGGCCTACTTCCCGGGTCCGTTCAGAAACAGATACCAGCATAATATTCATTAAGCCAATGGCCGCACCAATAAGGGTAATAAGGCCGATTACTGTTGCGGAAATAGTCAGAAACCGAAGACTGTTCATCGCTTTTTCAGCAATACTGTCGCTCCGGTCCAGTATAAAATTATTATCCTCTGTGGTATTTAGCCGGCGGATCGCCCTGAAAATACCTTCCGCTTCTCCCATTGCCTGATTTACCTGAAGCAAATCTTTTGTCATTACTGCAACTACAAAAGAAAATCCAGAGGGAAAGTTTTGGGCAACATTGGGGTAAGTGGTGATAATAATATTATCCCGGCTAAAACCAAAAGTGGAACCGCGGCTTTCCATTACCCCAAGTACCCGGTATGGAATATTATTGATTCTTATAATGGAATTTTCCGCACTTGCAACTCCCCCTTTGAACAGTTTTCCAGCCACATCATATCCCAATATGCAAACATTCCGCCCCGTTTGCAGATCCATACTGTTCAAATTGCGGCCGTGCTGCAGTGTAAATCCATTTAGTAATAAATAATTTTCATCCCCCCCAAAAACAGTAACATTAGGATTAGTCTTCCGTGTTTCATGTGATACAATGTTGTTGCGGTTGCCGAAAATGGAAATGCTTTTAATACCCGGAAAATCATACCGCCTTACAAAGAGTTCTGCCTCCTGTTGTGAAATAAGTCTGCCAAGATTGGATTTTTTTTCTTTCTTATTCCCTTTTTTAGAAACTTTACTTTCTCTTTTATTACCACCTCCGAAAAAAGTACTTCTTTCTTTATAACGAACCGTAAAAGCATTGGCACCCATGGTAGAAAAGCTTTCGGTAAACTTCTGATTCATGGCTTTGATGGCAGTAATAATACCTATCAGTGCCATGATACCAAAAGCGATAATCGCTACGGTAAGTCCTGTACGCAACCGGTTGGTGAGGATAGTGCGGAATGCCAGTGAAAAAACATCACGAAATGTCATACCTGTTTATATACTTAAATGTTCAGTACTGTTTACTGTAAAGATAATAAGAGATAAGCTACCTTCCAGTTATACAAAAAACCTGCAATTAAAAATAATACCAGCGGAGTAGCATATCTGGGAATGTGCCGAGTAAGATGATCAGAAAAGCCAGAACTACCAGCATCCATTTAAAAAAAGATGAAATTTGCATCGGCGGGGCATCGCCATCTTTAAAATACATTGCCTGTATCACCCGGAAATAATAATACACACTGACAGCTGCCATTAATACAGCAAAAATAACTAACCATAGATGCTGACCTGTTTGCAGGGTAGCCTTGAGCATGTAAAATTTTGAAATAAATCCTGCTGTTAGCGGAATACCGGCCAGCGACAAAAGAAAGATGGTAGTAGTAGCCGCTAATAATGGCTGATGTTTGGCGAACCCGTTAAAACCATCAAAGGTGTAATCGTTCATTTTAATAAGTACAGCAAAAATTCCAATAGTTGCAAGGCTGTAAGCCGCCGTATAAAGTAACAGGCCTTCTTTAGCGTCAGCATTCATAGCATACAACGAAAGCATCATAAACCCTGCCTGTGCAATACTCGAATAGGCCAGCATTCTTTTTACACTTTGCTGAAAAATAGCGGTGATATTGCCAATGAAAAGTGTGGCTACAGTAATAATGGCTACCAGCAATTGCCATGATGATTGCAAAGTTCCAAAAGCTTCATCAAATAACCGGATAAAAGCAATGAATACAGCCGCCTTTACGATAGTAGCCATAAAAGAAGTAAAAACCGTGGGTGCCCCGTCATAAACATCAGGAGTCCAGAAATGAAATGGCGCAGCCGACACTTTAAAAGACATGGAAAAAAGAAGTAATAACATTCCCGCAATCAGCAAGGCGGAAGGTTTTGCCTCCGTAAAAGCAGTTATATCATTAGTATAAAATGTTCCCCTGGCACCATATACCAGCGCAATACCCATCAACATAAGGCCGGTAGAAAATGCTCCCAGTAAAAAATACTTCAGTGAGGCTTCATTACTTTTCAGATTTTTTTTGTCGCTGCCTGTTAAAATATAAAGAGGTATTGAAATAATTTCAATGCCAAGAAAAAGAATGAGCAATGATTTAAAAGAAGAGGTAAGTGTAATACCGCAAAGAATAAAAAAGATAAGGGCAAAATATTCAGCATAGTTAATGCCGACTTTTTCCATATCTCTGGCTGACAATAGGAGGTATATTAAAGTTGCTGCAAAAACAATAGTATTAAATAGCAGGGCAAAGCGGTCAAAAGACATCATGCCTTTGGTGTCAATTTTGAAGAATACTGTGCCGCACATCTCCAGCACATTTACCAGCAGTAATAAAACCATACCAGCGACTGCAACATTGCGGACAGCACTTTTCTGCTTCAGCACAATGCCGCTAAACATCATCACAACTCCCAGTATGGCCGATAATAATAATGCGTTCATATTAATCCCTTCTTAATGCTTCGGTAGTGTCTTCAGAAGCAGTTCGAATTTTTTAAAGATTGATTCTGATACGGCGGTAGTTTCATTCAGCATACACTGCGGATAAACACCAAGTCCGAAAATAATTAATACAATAATACCCAGGCCCAGTTTTTCATTCCACCTGATATCCTGTGCAGTGGCAGTCAATTCGTTGGTGTTCCCATAAAAAACCTTTCGGATCATATTCAATGTGTAAACAGCGCCGAGTATGATACCCATTCCGGCCAGTACTGTAAACCACAAATAATATTTTGTTTGTGAACTGAATATGCCGTTAAACATCAGGAATTCACCCGGAAATGCATTGGTTAATGGCAAAGCAATATTAGCCAGGGCTACTACCACTAATAATACTGCTAATGCCGGTGCTTTTTGCGCCAAGCCACCCAACTCTGATATTTTCCTGGTGCCGAATTGTCGTTCTATCAATTCAACAACTATCCACAAGCCTATAATGTTGATGCCATGATTAAACATTTGTATCATCAAACCCTGAAGTCCACTTATATTTTGTGTAAAGGCTGCGGCACACATCAATCCCATGTGGGCAATCGATGAATAAGCTATTAATCTTTTTAAATCGTCCTGCTTAATTGCTATAAGCGATGCATATATCATTCCGGTTAATGCAAGCAGTGTTATAAAATCACCCCATTGAAAAGACGCAAATGGCACAACAGGAAATAACCAGCGAAGCAAACCAAATACCCCCATTTTAACCATTACACCGCTTAATATCATGGTGGTAGCGGCAGGGGCCTGTTCATAGGTATCCGGTTGCCAGGTGTGAAACGGAAAAAGAGGCATTTTAACAGCAAAAGCAACGAAGATTAACCAGAAGACTACTGACTGTTCCTTTCCGGATAATGCCACATTATAAAAAGAATCAATAGAAAAAGAATGATCCGGGGTTTTCGAATAAATATACAGGATGCCAATCAGCATCAACAGAGAGCCAATAAAAGTGTAGATAAAAAATTTAAATGTAACAGGTATTCTTTTTTCACCACCCCATTGCGAACACAGGAAGTACATCGGTATCAATGCCAGCTCCCAGAAAAAATAGAAGAGTAACGCATCTGTGGCAAGAAACACTCCCATCATACCAGCCTGTGCCAATAGCATCAGGGCAAAAAAGTTATTCGATTTTTTATACTTACTGTTCCAAGTGGTAAGAATCACTAACGGGTAAGCTATTGCATTTAATAAGCAAAGTAATTTTCCCATTCCGTCCAGCCTAACAGAAAAACTGCTGCCAAGTGTCTGCATCCATTCTGCACGGAATGATAATGCAGCATTCCCTTCTGCCATAGTAAAACCGAAGATGCTGAGTACAAGTGTTCCTAAAGATGCGGCTAATACCCAAATGCGAATTTGCTTCTCTTCTTTTAACAGAAAAGTAGCCAGCCCGGTAACAAGAGGAATCAATATTAACAGAAGAGCAGCCATATTATTTTCTCAAAAAAAATTGAACTACAAAAATCAATACCATACTAACTACCATCAATAACACATAATTCCCTACTTGTCCGCTCTGCAACAACCGCAGCTGACGGCTGCTGTAATTTACTGCCTTACCAACACCGTTTACCAATCCATCAATAACAGATTTCTCTATTATATTTTTCAGAAAGCCACCAAACTTATTCAGCGGGTTCACTATTGCTTTATCATACAGCTCATCCACATACCATTTATTCTCCAGCACTTTGCCCAAACCTGTAGCCTCACTGCGCTGATAATTTCTGAATTTGAACCAGGCAAAAATTATCATAACAAGAACTAAGGCTGTTGACAATCCCATCAGCATATATTCTGTGGAATGGGAAACGGTATGCTCACCATGTGGTTGGATAACAGGCGATAAAAACTCTCCCAGCCTATCTCCGTCGTGCAAAAACACTTCTGGTATTCCAACGAAACCACCAATAATAGAAAGGACAGCCAGTACAATCAGAGGAATCGTCATCGCCGGTGGACTTTCATGCAAATGATGTTCTTGTTCATGTGTTCCCCTGAATTTTCCGGTGAAAGTAATGAACAACAAACGAAACATATAGAAAGCGGTCAGCAGCACTGTAAACAAAGCAATGCCATATAACACAGGATTTTTTTCAAATGCACTTAACAGGATGGCATCTTTGGAAAAGAAGCCACTGAACGGCGGGATGCCAGCAATAGCAACGCATCCGATTAAGAAAGTGATAAAAGTAATTTTTAGTTTTTTACTCAACCCGCCCATGTTTCTTATATCCTGCTCACCACCCATAGCATGTATCACACTACCGCTACCAAGGAACATTAATGCCTTGAAGAAGGCATGTGTCATTACATGAAATACAGCTGCTGTATAAGCACCGCAACCTAAAGCAAGAAACATAAATCCCAGTTGGCTTATGGTAGAGTAAGCCAATATTTTTTTAATATCATTTTGTTTGAGAGCAATCGTCGCCGCCAGCAATGCCGTTGCCAAACCAACATACGCCACTATATCCATTGTGATATGCGACATAGAGTACAATAAATTACTACGGGCAATCATGTAAATACCAGCCGTTACCATCGTTGCCGCATGTATCAATGCTGAAACTGGTGTAGGACCTGCCATTGCATCGGGTAACCATGTATATAAAGGTATCTGTGCACTTTTACCAGTGGCACCTACGAATAATAATAGTGTGATAACCGTAACATCAGTAGCACTTAGTTTAGCCAAATTGGCGGCTGTAAATACTTCGCTGTAAGAAACTGTGCCTACTTTCGCAATCAACCAGAAAATAGCAATCAGAAAAGCAAGGTCCCCAATCCGGTTCATGACAAATGCTTTGTTCGCCGCTTTGTTATATTCTTGTTTCTTGAACCAATAACCAATCAACAGGTAAGAACAAAGACCTACTCCTTCCCAGCCGATGAACATGATTACGAAATTGCCTCCCATTACCAACAAGAGCATTGAGAAGATAAACAAGTTCAGGTAAGAAAAATATCTTCCAAAATGTTCACGGCTTTCCTCTTTCATATATCCGGTTGAATACACATGAATAAGAAGGCCAACGCCGGTGATTATTAAAAGAAATAATGAAGAAAGCTGGTCAATCTGAAGTTCAAAAGGAATTTTCAGAGAACCTACAGAAATAAAATCGTAATAGTTGGCGACATGAGTATTTCCATTTTTTACCTGTAAAAACACCCAGATACTTATTACAAAAGAAGCAAGGATTGTCCCGCAGCCAATCACACTTATCGTTGATTTGGATAGATGTTTTCTTCCCAAACCATTGATAAGAAAACCAATCAATGGTAAGAGAGGAATCAGATACACTATTTGTAACACATTCTGCATAAACTAATCTCTAAAAATCATTCTATTTCTTTCCATTCTTTGTACCGAATATCAAGAACCCTAGCAACTTTGTCATAATTATCCCATGTGTCTTCCACATGATATGTTGATGTTACATCGTTACCAAGAATTTGTTCATAGTCTTGTATATACTGCTTCATTCCCGAATCATCCGAGTAATAATGATTCGTAAATGCCAACCCCTCTTCATTTAAATCATCATTCCAAAACTTCTCGTCGCATTCCTTAATCAAAAAATCTCTGCCCGTCATTTGCCGATTCTTAACTGCCAAAATCGACTCTGATGCGTCTTCCAAATGCATCTCACCAATCAAATCATTATTAATAATCCAGGCTAAATAAATTCCAATATGTGTTCCTGCATTTTCTGTAGGCAAGCCCTCCGGAAAATCTCCTCCATAATGCCAATCCATCCTGTCAATGGAGCCCATACTTAATGTTTTAACCTGTTCAAAAAATTCACATCTACTGAATGAATATTGCGGTACATCATTACGATAATCGCCAGTCCCACACTTACTTCTGCAGCCGCCACCACCATAATAAAGAATACAAATAACTGACCGTCTGTCCCAGCAATTGTCGCTCCATCTCCAGCCATCAACGCAGCGTTGTAATGCATTTTCGAAAATGCTACTAACATCAGATTCACCGCATTCAGCATCAGCTCAATGCACATGAAAATAATAATAGCATTGCGGCGTGTCAGCACACCTACAATACCAATACTGAAAAGGGCAATAGACAGGAATATGTAATAATTGATAGGCATGTTCTTGATACTAGTTTCTGGCTACTTGTTACTTGTTTTATTTCTGCCTGTTGCTGTCAACCAGTATCCAGCAATCAGCATCCAGATCATTCTTTCTTCCCAATCACCACCGCACCTACCATAGCACTCAAAAATAAAATACTGCTTATTTCAAATGGCACTACATAGGTAGTAAACAATTCTTTTCCCAGGTTTTTAATCAGGCCAATACTTCCTTCATTCACTAAAGCCTGTTGTTGTTTGATGTCGGTATCTTTTAATGCAGCTACTAACACCAGCAACAAACAACCACCTGCCACCGCACCCGCCATCTTTAACCAACGATTTTTTTGGGGTTCGGTCTCCTTGTTCAGGTTCATCAGCATTATCACAAACAGGAACAATACCATGATAGCACCAGCATAAACAATAACATTTACGATAGCCAGAAACTGGGCATTCAACAAAATATAATGACCGGAAATAGAGAAAAAGGTAACAATCAACCACAGTACACTGTACACAGGGTTTTTACTGGTAATTACCATCAAAGCACTGAATAATGCCACTACTGAAAGAAACCAGAATAATATTTGTGTAATGTTCATTCCCGTAAGCCGTTAATCGTTCTTAGTTTTTTGCTGGTTTATCACCCAATGCTTTTTCATACGCCTCTTTATCATTCACCGGGTGAGGTATCAGTAAATCATCTTTCTTATATATAAATCCTTTTCTTCCGTAATTAGCCGGTGCAAAAGTCTGCGACAAATAAATCGCATCTTTTGGACAAGCTTCTTCACATAATCCACAAAAAATGCAACGCAGCATATTTATCTCATACTTCGCCGCATATTTTTCTTCTCTGTATAAATGTTCTTCTCCTGGCAATCTCTCTGCCCCTTCCATTGTAATGGCTTCTGCCGGGCAAGCCACTGCACATAAACCACAAGCCGTACAATTTTCTCTTCCTTCAGCATCCCGGTTCAGCACATGTAAACCACGGAACACTTTTGAAAATGTTCTCGTTTGCTCCGGGTAATTAATCGTCGCCTTCTTTTTAAACAGGTGACTGATAGTAATACCCATGCCCTTCATGATATTCCAGAGATAAATACTCTCCAGGAAAGTCATTGGTTTACGGTCAACTTCTTTTGCTCTTTGTGTTAACATGCCCCTATCCCCTAAAGGGGAATTTTAAATTTTCGCAAATATATATTTATGTTCCCAGCTTCAGTACTACTATCATCTTCGTTGCGTCGCACTCTTTTACTTCCTGTTCGCTGCTCGGCATTTGCAACTACTCTTACACTTTTCAAATTGCACTTATCTTATTGTCTTTTGTTGAACCCCTACGGGGTTCGAATACATTCTTCCTTTTCATTTTTCTCCGGGTTTCACCCGGAGCTACTGACATTTTACCCCTACGGGGTAATGAACCCTGTTCTATAATACTTTATCAACCTGAATGACTATTAAACCTAAGTCTCCCCTTTAGGGGGACAGGGGGTTTATTTTTTCAACAGCAACAACACCGCTGCTGTAATAATCATATTTGCCAATGCCAATGGTATTAATTTCTTCCAGCCCAAATTCATTAATTGGTCATAACGGAAACGGGGTATTGTCCACCGAATCCATAAGAACAGAAACAGGAAGAAAGAAATTTTAATCATCATCACACTAAAACTGATAAATGACATCCAGAAGGAGCTAAATCCCCATGAGGCTTCATTCACAAACGGAATATCATAACCACCAAAGTATAGAGTCACCATTACCGCACTGCTGATAAACATATTAATGTATTCAGCAAACAAATAAAAGCCCAGTTTCATGGAAGAATATTCCTGGTGATAACCAAAGTTCAATTCATTTTCCGCTTCGGCCATGTCAAATGGAGTTCGGTTACACTCGGCCAATGCACAAATAAAAAATATGATAAAGCCCAACGGCTGATAAATAATATGCCATCCATGCTGCACCTGGTTAGTGACAATCTCACTCATCTTTAATGAGCCGGTCATAAACAGAACAGCAATCAACGCCAATCCCATCGGCAATTCATACGATACCATTTGAGAGGCACCACGAATGGCCGCCATCAAAGAAAATTTATTATTGGAAGCCCATCCACCAATCATTATTCCATATACACCCACACTGACTATGCTGAAGACTAATAAAATTCCCATGTCCACATCGGCTACCTGCATCGGAATCACATTGCCACCTGTAGTAACAAAAGGTGCAGCCCATGGAATAACAGTACTTGTTATCAATGCTGTTATCATCGCCAGTGCCGGACCGAGGATAAATAAAAATTTATTGGATGCTAATGGGATGATTTCTTCTTTGAAAAATAATTTTCCGCCATCAGCTAATGGTTGAAAAATACCAAAAGGCCCCGCCCGGTTTGGTCCACGACGGTCCTGCAGCCATGCTGCCACTTTTCTTTCTGCATAGGTTGTGTACATTGCAATAAAGAATGACAAGCCGATAATGCCGGCTATCAGCGCAGCTTTCCCTAATATGAACCACAATCCTATGGACAATAAATACATGTTCTTTTATTATTGTTCTTTCTTTTCAAATGTTTTACTCGTTGCCGGCCCTTCAATCAAACTCAAATCAATGGAAGGGTCATTCACATCACTAATATCATGAATATCCATCAGCAATTTCGGTTCCCTGCCTCCCATTATTTCTGCAATGGTTTCTTTTGGCATCACCAACCCTGAATATTTGTTTTGTGTAATTACCGAATGACGATTAATAGTAGTTACTCCTTCTATCACCCAGTCGCTGGCTTTCTTTTTATCAAAGCGACAAGTGTTACAAATCCAACCCGGCTTGCCCTGATAACTTTGCACTTCACCCCATTCATCTTTTCTGGCTGTAACACGAAGTACTTCATCGCCACGTTGCCACAAAGTTATTTTACCGCAACAAGTTGGACAATCCCGGTGTGCATCCATCGGTTTTGTAAACCATACCCTGTTTTTAAACCGGAAAGTTTTATCAGTCAATGCTCCAACAGGACACACATCAATCATATTTCCGCTGAAGTCATTATCAATCGCTTTGGAAATATAAGTGGAGATTTCAGCATGGTCTCCTCTGTCCAAAATACCATGCACTCTGTTGTCAGTTAACTGGTCGGCCACATAAGTACAGCGATAACAAAGGATACACCTTGTCATGTGTAACTGTATATATGGACCTATATCTTCTTTTTCAAATGTTCTTCTTTTGAATTCGTAACGGGTGCCTTCTTTGCCATGTTCATATCCCAAATCCTGCAAATGACATTCACCGGCCTGATCGCAGATAGGACAATCCAGCGGGTGATTGATCAATAAAAATTCCACCACTCCATTTCTTGCATCTATTACTCTTTCGCTGGTTATATTTTTTACAATCATGCCATCCATTACATTGGTGCGGCAACTTGCAACGAGCTTCGGCATTGGTCTTGGATCGGCTGCAGAACCAGCAGCGACTTCTACGAGACAGGTACGGCATTTACCACCACTGCCCTGCAACTTGCTGTAGTAACACATGGCAGGAGGTGTCACATCGCCGCCGATTTTTCTGGCAGCGTTTAATATAGTAGTACCAGGTTCGACATCAATAGTGATGTTGTCAATAGTTACTTTAAAAAGTTTTTTCTCTTCAGCCATACATTTCTTTTATGCAGGTGTTGCCATCTTTAAAGGATCAGCATAATGTGCTAATCCAAAATTCCTTCTCTGTGCATCATCCGGGTTGGTGATATGCCATTCAAACTCATCCCTGAAATGCCGTATCGCTGCTGCCACCGGCCATGCTGCTGCTTCACCCAACGGACAAATTGTATTTCCCTCAATCTTCCTCTGTATATCCCAGAGTAAATCAATATCACTCATTTTTCCTTTTCCATTCTCGATATTCAATAATATTTTTTCCATCCAGCCGGTTCCTTCCCGGCAGGGAGAACATTGCCCGCAACTTTCATGGCGATAGAATCTTGCCAGGGTATATGTATGACGAACCACACATTGACTATCATCTAATACAATGAATCCACCAGAACCCATCATTGAACCTGTTGCAAAACCACCATCGGCCAAACTTTCATAAGTCATCATTCTTTTTTCCCCCTTTGCTGTTGTCAACAACAAGTTCGCAGGTAAAATAGGAACGGATGAACCACCCGGGATACAGGCTTTCAACTTTCTTCCATTGGCAATACCACCACAATATTCATCGCTGTAAATAAATTCTTCAACACTAATGGTCATATCAATTTCATACACACCCTGCTTTTTAATATTACCACAGGCAGAAATCAATTTAGTACCAGTTGATTTACCAATACCAATTTTTGCATATTCTTCCCCACCTTCGTTGATGATGGGAACAACTGCTGCAATTGTCTCCACATTATTCACCACTGTCGGACAATCCCACAAACCTTTTACCGCAGGAAACGGAGGTTTGATTCTTGGATTACCTCTTTTTCCTTCTAATGATTCAAGTAACGCAGTTTCTTCGCCACAGATATAAGCACCAGCACCACGCTGCACATAAATTTCACAATCAAAGCCGCTGCCTAAAATATTGTTACCCAACCATCCATTATTTTTAGCTTCCTGTATCGCCTGTTCCAGAATATCAACTATCCATGAATACTCGCCACGGATATAGATATAAGCTCTGTTGGAACCCAATGCAAAAGAAGAAGTAATCATTCCTTCAATCAGCAAATGTGGGATGAATTCCATTAAATACCTGTCCTTGAAAGTTCCAGGTTCGCTTTCATCCGCATTCACCACCAAATATCTTGGCACACCTGCCGGCTTTGCTAAAAACCCCCATTTCATGCCTGTTGGGAAACCAGCACCGCCACGGCCTCTCAATCCGCTTTTCTTCACTTCATCGGTTACCGCATCAGGTGTCATTGTCTTCAATGCCTTCTCCGCACTACGATAACCACCTTCACGGCGATATACATCATAGAGCCTGATGTTTTCAATGTGTGCTTTGTCTAATAATAATTTTCTTGCCATGCCCCTAACCCCTGAAGGGGGATTTTAATTTTTTTATTTTACCGCCTGTCTCGCAAACAACAACCATCTCTTTCCTTTTCTCACCCATACTTCCAAAACTTTTAGATGAAAATTACCATCTTTTCCATTTAATGTGGCTGCTATATCCGCTACAAATCTTGTATGTGCCATATTTCCATTTATCACTACTTGTACACTATCCTCTTTGTAACTATTATAATTCATATAACCTGTTTCCAGGTTTTTAATGAAATCAGTTTTTGTTTCTACCCAGCCGTTGCTATGTCCATAGCTCAAGGCCTTATCTGTTTGCTGGTTGATAGAAACCGTATTCTTCTTTACCAATGCCTGGTGAAATTCTTTCAACGTCGAAGTCAATTTTTCTACATCCGTTTGCGCATTGGCAAAAACAACATTCAGTAAAAGAACTATGACTAATAACTTTCTCATTCTTAGTTTTTAGCCGCCGCATTATTTCTGCACTCATTAATTATCGCATCCACTTTTTCTTTCGTAAGATGCTCCCGGTAATTTTTTCCCATCTGCATCATCGGTGCATAACCACAGGCACCGAGACATTCAACTGTTTTCAACGTAAACATTCCATCTGCACTTGTTTCACCAGGCTTAATACCTAATTTGTCGTAGATGTATTTTATAATATCATCGCTTCCGTTCAACATGCAGGGGCCGGTGTGGCAAACTTCAAACATATACTTCCCAACTGGCTTCAAATTATACATGCTATAGAAAGTTGCCACCTCATACACTTCAATCGGTTGCAATTGTAGTAAAGAAGCAACATAGTCCATGGTTTCGGCACTCAGCCAACCACCAAATTCCTGCTGTGCCAGATGCAACACAGGGATAACAGCACTTTTCTGCTTTCCTTCCGGGTAAAAGCCGATGATGCGTTGTACTTCTTTTAATTTATCGTCAGAAAATTTTAAATCCATATTCATTTTCATTGAATCACCCTTCGTCTCGCCTGAGGCGAGAGCAGGGTGACATCTCATTAGCTATCCATTTCACCCGCAATCAGATTCAAACTGCTCATTGTCATAATCGCATCACTCAGCATTCCCCCTTTTGTCAACTCTTCAAAAGCCTGGTAATAAATAAAACAGGGTCTGCGGAAATGCAACCGGTACGGCGTTCGGCCACCATCACTTATTAAATAAAATCCCAACTCACCATTACCACCCTCTACAGCCTGGTACACTTCACCTTTCGGAATTTCCGTTTCTCCCATCACTATTTTAAAATGGTAAATCAACGCTTCCATTTTTGTGTAAACATCTTCTTTCTCCGGCAAATAATACTCCGGTGCATCTGCGTGAAAGACTTCGGCTTCCACACCTTTGAATTCCTGCACTTTTTGATATGCCTGTTCAATAATGCTTAAGCTCTCCCACATTTCCTTCCCTCTCACCAACCAGCGGTCATAATTATCACCAGTAGTACCAACAGGTATATTAAATTGAAAATCTTCGTAACTGCTATAAGGTGTATGTACTCTCACATCATAATCAATGCCGGCTGCACGGAGATTAGGACCAGTGAATCCATAGTTCAAGGCCCTGTCTGCACTGATGGCACCGGTACCTTTTGTTCTGTCCATGAAAATCCGGTTGCGTTGAAACAGGTTTTCAAATTCCTTCAGCACTTTAGGATATTCTTTTAAGAACTTTTCTATTTTCTCGAAAGCAATGTTGTTGAAATTTCTTTCAAACCCACCAATGCGGCCCATGTTGGTTGTTAATCTTGCACCACAAACTTCTTCATATATTTCATAGATGAGTTCCCGGTATTGCATCACATACAAAAAGCCGGTGTATGCACCCGCATCCACACCCACAATCGAATTACAAATCAAATGGTCAGAAATTCTCGCCAGCTCCATAATAATAACACGGAGATAATCAACTCTTTTCGGCGTTTTTACTCTCAATAATTTTTCGCAGGTAATATGCCAGCCCATATTGTTAATGGGGGAAGAGCAATAATTCATCCTGTCAGTCAGTGTCGTTATCTGGTAAAGCGGTCTGCGTTCAGCAATTTTTTCAAATGCCCGGTGTATATAACCTATTGTTTGTTCCGTAGAAACAATCCGTTCCCCATCCAGTTCCAGGATATTCTGCATCACACCATGCGTCGCCGGGTGGGTGGGCCCCAGGTTTAGCGTAGTGGTTGTTTTCTCAATGGAGCCTTCCGGTAATTTGATATGTTGTTCTGACATTACTTTGCGAGGCGAGCCGAAGCAAACTCCTCAATTTTTAATGTTTATTTATTTACCAAACTTCAGTATTACTATCATCTTCGTTGCGTCGCACTCTTCATCGTTCTGTTCGCTACTCAGCATTTGCAACCACTCTTCTTTTCTTCTGCACTTTCCTCTTCACTGTTTTATTACACATTGAACCCCTACGGGGTTCCAATACATTCGTCGTTATCATTTCCCAGGATTTCATCCGGGGCTACCAACATTTTACCCCTACGGGGTAAGTAGAAATCCAAATAGCCTATAGATTCTAAACTCGCTTTGCTTTAAAGAACTTTTCTAATACTAAAAGACTTTCTAATCTAAGTCTCCCTTTAGGGGTCAGGGGGTGTTATCCCCTTCCAAACATCTCATCATCCTTATCCACCCTTGTCTGGTCTTCCAATGGAAATTCTTTTCGCATCGGGAAATAATCCATTTCATCCACGTTTAATATTCTTTTCAAGTTTGGATGGCCTACAAAGTTGAACCCATAAAAATCATACGTTTCCCTTTCCATCCAGTTAGCCGCAGAAAATAATCCTGTAGCTGTATAAATATCAGGTTGATTTATATCAGTAAATACTTTAAACCGGATCCGGACATTATCAACCAGGTTATGCAAATGGTAAACGATGGCAAGCTCTCTTCCTTTATTTTCCGGATAATGCACCCCCCCCAAAGTGGTCAGGAAACGAAACTTCAGCTCCTCATCATCATATAAAAAATTAAGCACTTTCAAG
>JANPMI010000318.1:0-5594 GCA_031422725.1 Chitinophagaceae bacterium
GGACATAAAAGTTACGAACTAACCCGAAGAATAAAAAGATATTTTCTGCACATGCTATGCGAAACCCTGCTGCCCCGGTCTTTAAATTCAGCCAGAGATCGTATCATAGTATGAATCCTGCTTCGTTGGTTAATAATCAGGCCGTGTCGGCACATAAGTTTCTATAGTATCTGAAAGCAATTCCTCCGACTCAACCAGTATTGCGTTCCCAGGTTTTGGCGCATTAAGTCCATCTCCTGCAGTTAATCCATAGTTATTAATTATCCTGATTTCATCCCAAAGGTCGTCATCAATAAACGATTGCAACAGCTTAGCTCCACCTTCCACCAACACACTCTGTATTTTTAACTGGTACAAAGCAGCTATTAATTGTGTAACAAGACTTCTGTCTTTTTTCAGCTTATAATAAAACAGGTTTTCTTTTTCTTCCTGCTTAATTGTATTGAAAATAATAGTCTTTACCTCACCATTAAATATTTTGAGAGAAAGCGGTAGCCGGAGATTCATATCGACAACCAGTCTTATTGGTGAAGGTCCGGTCCATAACCTTGTTGTCAGTTCAGGGTTATCCAGCAGAGCAGTAGTAGTTCCCACCAGGATTGCTGCTTCTTCACTTCTCCATTGATGAACTAAACGATTGGAGTATTCATTACTGATAAGTAATCTGTTAATAGTGGGATCTAAAATCCTCCCTTCGGGGGGTGGGTGGGCCATTTTCCCATCCGCCGTCTGCGCCCATTTTAAAATAATATAAGGTCTTTGTTGTGTATGAAATGTAAGGAACCGCTTATTGATTTTTTTACATTCATACCCCAGTAACCTGTCTGCCAGTTCCACTTCTACCCCTGCTGCTCTCAGTCTCTCCATTCCTTTTCCCTGCCCGACTACGTCATTCAGGCGGGCATCCACTTCTTTAAATGGATCCTGGCAACCAATAAAAACTTTGGGAATTTTATTTTCTATAATCAAATCAACACAAGGTGGTGTTTTACCGAAGTGAGCACAGGGTTCTAAAGAAACATACAATGTGGATTGGCTCAAATCCATCTGGCCGCTTTGAGCGGCCTGATGGATAGCATTTACTTCTGCATGAGCTTCACCATATTTTTTATGCCAGCCCTCTCCTATAATTTTATCTCCATATACCAAAACAGCTCCTACCATGGGATTTGGGGCAACATAACCTGCTCCTAACCTTGCCAGTTCAAGACAGCGGTGCATGTATTTTTGGTGAATAGTCAATGCTGCAAATATAACCGATCCCTGAGTGAAGGATCTTTCGCTATTCGGGAAAATCACAATTGATCATTCACCTTTCACTTTGTAAGTTTGTTGATATGACCATTACAGAAACTGCCAGACATATTACTGAAGAACTGAAAACAATGTATCAGGAAGGTGAAGCATCCACCATTGCTGGTTGGGTGCTGGAATACCTGACCGGGAAAGACAAATTGGAAATAGCATCAGCTAAACAAACATTACTTACAACAGAACAGAAAGAAAAACTTGAGCCTATATTAAATCGTTTGCTTCAACAGGAGCCTGTTCAATATGTACTGAACGAATCATGGTTTTGCGGGTTAAAATTTTATGTTGACAAAAACGTTTTGATACCACGGCCTGAAACAGAGGAACTGGTGGAATGGATTATTGCGAATTGCAGGTTCCCTGTTGATGAATTAAAAATACTGGATATTGGCAGCGGCAGTGGTTGCATCCCCATTACATTAAAAAGAAGAATCCGGAAAGCTGAAATATGGGGTTGTGATATTAGTAAAGAGGCTTTAGTCATTGCAAAAAAAAATGCCGGGACTCTTGGAACAGATATAAATTTTGTTCAGCTGAATTTTTTGAACAGTGCTGCATGGGCTCAGCTTCCCTCCTTTGACATCATCGTCAGCAATCCTCCATATGTTCCGGAAAAGAACAGGGAAACAATGCATCCCAATGTACTCAGCTATGAACCCGCCACTGCCCTCTTTGTTCCCGATACTGACCCGTTGATTTTTTACAAAGCAATTGCTGAATTTGGTAAAACTCATTTGAACAGCAATGGCATTATCTACACCGAAATACATGAAGATCTTGGAAAAGAGACTACGGAGATTTTCCAATCTGCCGGTTACACTACTGAACTAAAAAAGGATATGCAACAAAAAGACCGGATGATAAAATCCGGTCTTCTGAAATAATTTTTATGTCACCCTGATCCCGCCCAGGGCGGGACGAAGGATTAATCAATCCTCGCCACCACTTTAGCCGTGTCTTTTTTAGCCACCCGCATAATGCGGAACACTTCACCATAGTATGCAGCGGTGTCAGCATTGATCACAACAGTCGGTGTATCCACAAAGGCTTTGTATTTTCGTATCTCAAGGCGCAGCATTGAATCAAAAATGGCTGATTCTATTTTGGTAGTGCCGATAAAATATTGCTGGTTCTTATCAATAGACACCATGATATTCTGCTTGGCCTTGGTATCCTTTGAACCTCTTGGCAAACCTACTTTCACCACATTGGGATTAGCCAGTGTTGCCACAATAAGGAAGAACATGAGCAGGATAAAAAGGATATCATTCAGCGAGTCGGTGAAAACCTCTGAAGCTTCTCCTGTATGTTTTTTTCTGAATTTCATTTAGGTGGTGGGTTTAGCGGGTTGGCTCCTGTAAAATATCAAGAAAATCAGATGAGGCAGCTTCCATTTTATTGGAAGTCTTGTCAATCTGTGTATTCAGGTAGCTGTAGGCGAGGTAAGCACCCAGGCCAATCACCAGGCCGGTGATGGAAGTAATGAGTTTGGTATAAATACCACCTGCAATTGTACCCACTTCAAATTCATTGGAATTATTAATATTGGAAAATAATTGCATCAACCCGATCAGTGTACCTACGAAACCAAAAATGGGTGCCGCTTTTGAAACAACGGAAAGAGCACCGAGATTTTTTTCCAGCTTGTACATTTCCAGGGTGCCCACATTATCCATACTTTTCTCAATACTGTCTAATGGCTTTCCGATACGCTGAATACCTTTATCAATGATACGGGCCACCGGGGTATTGTTGTTTTTGGCAAAACTTCTTGCCGCCGTAATGTTACCGCTGACAATATTATCCCGGATAATATTCATGAAGTTGTTATCAATTTTGGCTGCATTGCGGATGGCAATGGTTCGTTCAGCAAAAACATACACAGCCAGTAACAGCATAATGGCGAGGGGAATCATAATCCACCCACCCATTTTTAATAATTCAAAAAAACTTAAGGTTCCGTCGTGGTTGCTGTCGCCGGTAGCGTATTTGGTTACCTGGGTTACCGTGTCGGCAATCTGTAAAAAGTCGATCATAGATTCTTCTTTAGGTGTAAAAGTAGGTGTTGATGGTTAATTGTTATTTCGCTGTTATCAACAATACCTGATAACGTTTCCTTGAACGAGAAAAATAATGCCACGTTGTACGTGGCATTGCAATTTTAGAGTTATTTAACAAGATACTACTTAATCCGCACCTGCATGTTTTACCATCAATGCCTGAATTTGCTTCATGGTATTCTCCATTCCCTGCGAACTTCCGTCCAGGAAGATTACATTACCCTTGCCATATTCTGCAAAATTCTTAATCGCCTCTGTCCACATACTGAACAGTATTACATTCGTATCAAGATTGGCCTGCTTCATTTGTTCTGCCGCTTCGGACATACCCGCTGCTACTTCCTTCCGGAACAGTGCTACACCCTGTCCACGGAGACGGGCCGCTTCTTTTTCTGCTTCTGCTGCAATTTTAGTAGCATTACCATCAGCTTCTGCAGATTTTGTTTTGGTGATCAATAAAGCCTGGCCTTCATTTTCCGCCGCAGCTTTCAGGTTGTTTGATGCCACCACTTTACTCATGGAATCAAGAATTACTTTATCGAATGTTATATCATTAATTTGCAAATCCTGCAGGTGATAACCCCATTCTTCTAATGAAAGATCCACTTCTACTTTTACATATTGAACTATTTCCCGTCGCAGACCCAGCACTTCAGCCTGACGCTTGGTAGCCACAAAGGAACGGATATTACCTTCTATTGTTTTTATCAACGCCTGCATCAGGTCTCTGTCTGCGATAAATTTAAACGCTACTTTTTTTATCGTTTCCTCATCAGCATTCTGTACAGAATACAACAGCATGCTTTTAAAATACACATTAGCCTGATCTAATGTTACCGCCTGGAATTCCAGTTCTACTGACCGGTTCTGGATAGAAACTTTTTTTGCTACTGTTTCCAGGATTGGGATTTTCATATTCAATCCCGGACGAACGATACGGCGATATTTTCCGAACATGGTGATGACACCAATATATCCCTGGTTAATAGTAAAGAATGAGCCAAAGAAGATGATCACTGCTACGATAATCCACCAGTATTCGGCGAGCAATTTTGAGAAGTCCATAATTTTGAAATTTAGAATGTAAGGTACACTATCTTAATACAATTATTTTATCATCGCCAGTGCTGTCCTGAGCGAAGTCGAAGGATCATCTTCTGTGAAGTTTACCCTGAGATATCGAAGGGTCACAGCCTTCATCCCAGCCTGACCACATTATTTAATAAATATAGTTGTCGGGCAGGGTTCGGTATTCTACTGAGCTTGCCGAAGTATCATCTTTTTATTGAACCCCTCTGGGGTTCAGCGACATTTTCATCATCAGTCACCGGGTTGCCCGCCCGGTGTTATAAATATTTTGCCCCTCCGGGGCAACAAACTCTTTTTCTTTAACGGGTACTAAAAGAATAAGACCTTCCTGATCTAAGTCTCCCTTTAGAGGACAGGGGCACTTCTTTCTTCACATACCATCACTAAATGCACCATCGTCTCCACCGCTTTGTTCATATCCTGTACGCTGATAAATTCCAGTTTGGAATGAATGGCTTGTTCCCCCGCAAAAAGATTGGGACAGGGCAAACCCATAAAAGATAACCGGCTGCCGTCAGTTCCACCCCGTATGCTTTCCATTTTCAGTTTCAATCCGGCCCTTGCAATGGCCTCCCTGGCATAATCCACCACATGGGTATTTACATCTAATATTTCTTTCATGTTACGGTATTGCTCCGTCACATTAAATTCAAAAGATGCTTTTGGGTAAGTCCGCATTCTTTCTTCAATCTGTGTTCGCAGGTAATCTTCTTTTTTCACTAATCCTTCTGTGTCAAAATCTCTGATAATAAAATCAAGGGTGCATTTTTCAGCTATCCCTTCTATTCTCACCGGGTGAATAAATCCTCTTTTTCCATCTGTTGATTCTGGTGAAAGCCTGTCTTTTGGTAAGGCTGCTAGAATTTCTCCCGCAATCTTCATGGCGTTAATCATCTTATCTTTTGCATAGCCGGGATGAGCAATCACCCCGTGAATAATCACCTGCACCCCATCAGCACTAAAAGTTTCATCTTCTAATGATCCGGCATCCCCACCATCTAATGTATAGCCAAAATCAGCTCCCAACTTTTTCAAATCAACTTTAGCAGTTCCTTTTCCCACCTCCTCATCGGGAGTAAATAAGATTTTTATTTCTCCATGTTGTATTCCTTTATTGGTCATTAAGAAGTTTGC
>JANPMI010000319.1:0-11746 GCA_031422725.1 Chitinophagaceae bacterium
CTTACATAATCAATTTCCATTCTTTTGGGAAAAATGTTATCATCTACACCTTTCTGTCCACCCCAGCTACCCCCTACGGCTATATTCAATAATAAATACATCTTATTATCAAAAGGCCATGCTTCATAGCCACTCCGTTCATTTGCAAAACGGAAATAGACATTGCCATCAAGTGATACTCTCACACTGTCTTTATCCCATTCTGTGGCATACACATGAAAAGTATCAGAACAATCGGCAACAGGTATAGTGGCTGTTTTTTGTGTACCAATGCTATGATAATATTTTTTGGAATGAATAGAAGCATGAACAGTTCCCTGGTTGTGACCTACATGCTCCATTATATCTATCTCACCATCGTCCGGCCAGGTAAGGGGTGTGGTGGCAGCAAGCATCCATATAGCCGGCCATGTACCACGACCAGAAGGTATTTTTGCTTTTACCTCTATACGTCCGTATTGAAACTCCGCCTTTCCCTTTGTTACCAGCCTGGCAGAAGTATAATTCATATCCTGCCATTCTTCTTTAATTACTTCTATTACCAGGTTTCCATTTTCTGTTCTTGCATTTTCCTTGCGGTTAGTTGTATAATACTGCAACTCCTGGTTGCCCCAACCATGTCCCCCGGTATCATAATTCCATTTACTGGTATCCGGCAACCCAGCATAATCAAACTCATCATTCCATATCATCTGCCATCCTGTTGCAGTGGTACTAACGGAATTCCTGCAGGAAAAAGATAATAAGAGAGCTGTTAAACAAAGCAGTTTTGTTCTTTTCATTTGGCTAATTTCGTATTTAAAATGTTGTAAGAGAAAGATTGCTAAGGTATCTTACCAAAATACATGAAAATTTATACTAATAGATAATAATGCCATGAAAGGCAACTAACTTTAAACTTATTTCGTTTATGCCATAAGATTATATTGAAACTAAATTTTTTTTGCATGCAAAAGTCGCTATTAATACTAAGTACAGTCACCTTAATAATAATTTCCTGTAGCAAAGATGGAGGCAGTGGTAGCGGAACTTCTACGGATTGCAGTACTGTTTCCAATAAAGCTTTTGCTGCGGATGTCAATCCTATTATCCAGTCCCGTTGCAATGTACCGGGTTGCCATTCAGCAGGAAGCACTAATGGTCCGGGTCCACTGACCAATTATACACAGGTAGCTGCTGCTGCTTCATCCGTTCGTTCAGCTGTATCATCCGGCAGAATGCCACAGGGAGGTGCTCTTACTGCAGCGCAAAAGAATTCAATTCTCTGCTGGATAGACAGCGGTGCCCCAAATAACTAATTATACCTGTTGTAGAGAAATTTTATTACTGCTTAACGAGTAGATTTTCTCTTTGCATTGCAAAATTTATAACTGCTAATAAGTAGTTATTGCTTTGACCGGCAAGACTAAAGCCATCCCCTCCTGGGGCGGGACTATAAACCACAAACTTCTCTATATTTGTGGCACAACAACGGTTATGGCTAAACAAATTGAGGATTTTGATGCTAACCTGGCTGGGGAAGAAGGTAAGACAGAAGAAACGAAAACCAGTTGGTTTAAACGCATCAAAAAAGGCATCAATACCAAAACTTCGGAGAAAAAAGAAACTCCTGAAGGCCTTTGGGTAAAATGCCCTGATTGTAATTTTATCTGCACTGTTTCAGAATTACGGGAGCATTTGTTTGTTTGTCCGAAATGCAGTTTTCACCACCGCATCAACAGCAGTGAATACTACGAAATATTGTTTGACAATAATGAGTTTACTGAACTCTTTGATAACATCCGCAGCAAGGATTTCCTCGAATTCACCGATCTGAAACCCTATAAAAAAAGATTAGAAGAAACCTGGAGCAAAACAGATTTAAAAGACTCTATGCGGGTGGCTACGGGGAAGGTTGGTGGGCATGAAATTGTAATTGCCTGTATGGATTTTGAATTCATCGGCGGCTCATTAGGCAGTGTGATGGGAGAAAAATTTTCAAGAGCTGTTGATTATTGTATGCTGAACAAAATGCCCTACATGGTTATCAGTAAAAGTGGCGGTGCCAGGATGATGGAAAGTGCTTTTTCACTGATGCAGTTAGCCAAAACCAGCGGCAAACTCTCTCAACTCAGCGATGCAAAAATTCCCTATATCTCCCTGTTGACAGATCCCACTTTTGGCGGTATCTCCGCATCCTTTGGTATGCTGGGAGATTTGAATATTGCTGAACCAGATGCACTGATTGGCTTTGCAGGACCACGGGTTATTAAAGAAACTATTAAAAAAGATTTACCTGAGGGTTTTCAACGCAGTGAATTCGTACTTGATCATGGTTTTTTGGATTTTATTGTGCTGAGAAAGGAATTGAAGGAAAAATTAGCGACGGTGCTTTCGCTTTTCAAAAATTAATATTGCTAATAGCTGATAGTTCATGGTTCATAGCCGGGTTGTTTACTATGAATAATGAACTATTACCCATGAACTACTACTGATGGCAGAATTAAAAAACAGGCAGGCTTATCATGAATTCTTCATTGATGCAAAATATGAGGCCGGTATGGTATTGCTGGGGACGGAAGTAAAATCATTGCGGAATGGCAGGGCCAGCTTTAATGATAGCTACTGTCTTATTCATAAAGGAGAAATCTGGTTAAAGTCACTGCATATTGCTGAATATACACATGGCAACATGAACAATCATGATCCGCTGCGTGACAGGAAGCTATTATTAGAGAAAAGAGAAATAAAAAAGATAGAATCCAAACTGAAAGAGAAAGGATATACCCTGGTGCCTTTACGCATTTACTTTAACGAAAAGCGGTTTGCCAAAATTGAAATTGGTCTTGCCAAAGGGAAAAAACTGCACGACAAACGGGAAAGCATGAAACAAAAAGATGTGGACCGGGAATTGAAACGCTTCCTGAAATAACTTGTGTAAAACTTCGTGTTAGTGTGGAATAGTTTTTGCCGATATTACGGCTTTATGCGGAAAGTACTATTTATAGCTTTATTGCTCCTCTCTCTCCACTCTCATTCCCAGTCTGTATTTGGTTATTGGTATGGCGATGCCAATGTAAAAAGCAATACCTCCGCCAATAATTATCTTATAGAACTTGTTCTTCAGCCGGAAAAGAATTATGTAAAGGGTATTCTCAATTATTATTTCAAAGATACTTACCGCAGCCTGCAGGTAAAAGGAAATTACAATGCCGCTACAAGGCAATTGAGCCTGTATGATATAGCGGTCGTTTATCATGGCTCTATATCCAATTTTGAAGTTGATTGTATGATGAATATGCAGGCCACACTACGGGTGGCGCAGGCTGGTTCAGATCTTGTAGGCACTTTTACAGGACTGCCTGATTATAAAAATATATGTCCCAACCTCAGTTTCAGCCTGCGGCTAAACGCTGACATCAGCAAAAAAGATTCTGTGCTGAAAGCTATCAGTGAATACAAAGAAAATTTCCAGGTATGGAAACCCTCGTATGATGATACACTGGTGGCGGCCAACATCATTCCCCGTAAAGTGACTAATTATGTAACAGAAAATGAATACGTCAAAAGGAAGAATGTAGTGATACAGGATATAGAAGTGGAATCTGATATACTGAAAATGGATGTGTATGATAACGGGGAAATAGATGGTGACATTATTTCTGTTTTTTACAACCAGACACTTGTCATGAACAATCAGAAACTCACTCACAAGTCCATCCGCATGGATTTGCGGCTTGATACTACAAAAAGTATCAATGAAATATCGATGTTTGCCGAAAACCTGGGATTGATTCCCCCCAATACTGCCCTGATGGTAATTACAGATGGGAAAAAGAAATATGAAATCAGGATGTCAAGCAGCCTGGAGAAAAATGCGACCATCAGGATAAAACGAAAGACAACTAACTAAAACTGCTATGGATTTTTTAAAATAATTCCGGCTGGTTGGTTTCTTTTCCCTTCACCCATTCCATCTCCGTTGACTTACTGTAATCAGCCAGTTTTGTTCCCACCGTTTTGTAACCGGTTATTTCTGCAATTTTTACAATCTTCAGTTTTGCTTTTCTTATCTGCGCACCCCTGCCCTGCTGCATTGCCAGTATTGGTTCTGAATCAGTAGTTACAGCTTCCACATAATTTCCATCGCCTTCTTTAATGAACAGGAACTTTGTTTTCAACGTACTTGTTTCAATTTTGAAACGTTTCACCATATATTGCTTCTTATCGTTATCAACATAAACGGCGGTGATAATTTTTTCTGCATCGTATTTTCCGATATATAAAACTTTATCCGGATCAATTTTTTGAGTCATCTCCTGGTCAGTTACTTCATAAGTACCATCATTGTATAAAACCAAAATTCTGTCATCCGGTTCAAAGCTGCCGAGGAAAGTTCCTTTTTCTTCTGCACTCAGGCGGCCAAATTTTTCATCAAACCAAAGTTTTCTTCCGCTAAGAGTTGCCTTACCTGCTTCTTTAAACCGAACAGATTTGATTGGATACTTGGTAATGGTGTTTCCCATACTGCTGCGTCCTTTAATCTCCAGTTCTGCAAAATTAAATTCGAGTTCCTTTTTATGTGCAGCACAACCGGGTGTCAGTGTAATCTTAACGATCTCTGCTTCCCCGTTTGCATTTATACTCAGGTAATGCACTTTACTTTTCTCATCGCCTTTCGTCAGGTCGTATTCTTTTTCTCTTGTTACACCTGTTACATTAAATCGCTTGGCAAAACTCTTTCCTCCTTTTCCATCGGCATAAATCATATTGTAAGTAGTCCGTTCATCATTCTTCTGAAAAACAGCAGCATGAAGGATGTCTTTACCGATAAATGTTTTGTCAGACACTTTCACCACTTTCATGATGCCCCGTTTGGCAAAGACAATAATGTCGTCAAGGTCAGAACATTCAAACAGCAGTTCATCTTTCTTCAATCCTGTTCCAATAAACCCTTCTTCCCGGTTAACATACAGTTTTGTATTGGCAATAGCCACACTCTTGGCTTCAATAACTTCAAACTGTTTGATTTCGGTTTTTCTTTCCCTACCCTTACCATATTTCTTCAACAAGTTTTCATAATAGGCTACGGCAAAGTCAACCAGGTTATTCAAATCATGCTTTACCGCTTTAATATCTGCTTCCAGCCCTTTTATCTGGGCATTCAGGTCATCAATATCTAATTTATAAATACGGCGAACCGGCTTCTCTGTTAGCTTAACTATGTCGTCCCTTGTAATTGCCCTTTTTAATTGTTTTTTGAAAGGAACAAATGCTTTGTCAATTCCTTCCAGCACTTTGTCCCATGTTTCATGTTTTTTCTCCAACTCCTTGTATATCTTTTCTTCAAAGAATATTTTCTCTAAGGAAGTATAATGCCATTTTTCCTGTAACTCATTTAGTTTAATCTGCAATTCCTGTTCCAGCAGGTCTTTGGTTTTATCAACTGACAGCTTCAATAATTCTTGTACACCAACGAATTCCGGCTTATGACCTACAATGACACAGGCATTAGGAGAAATAGAAATTTCACAATCGGTGAATTTATACAAGGCATCAATTGTAATATCCGAAGAAATACCGGGAGCCAAATCAACCTGTATCTCTACCTCTGCCGCTGTATTATCAGTTACTTTTTTAATTTTTATTTTACTCTGGTCATTAGCTTTTACGATGGACTCCATCAATTGAGTGGTGGTGACTCCATACGGTACACTTTTTATCGCCAGTGTTTTCTTATCCACTTCTTCTATATGTGCCCTTACTTTGACTTTGCCCCCTCTTTTTCCCTGGTTATAATCGGCTACATCAATCATGCCTCCTGTAAGAAAATCAGGATGCAATTCAAATCGTTTTCCTCTTAAATGTTTTATGGAGGCTTCAATAATTTCACAGAAATTATGTGGAAGAATTTTAGTAGAAAGACCTACTGCAATTCCATCAGCCCCTTGTGCTAAGAGCAACGGAAACTTCATGGGCAATGTAACCGGCTCATTCTTTCTGCCATCATAACTCAGTTGCCATTCCGTTGTCTTTGCATTGAAAGCTACTTCTAATGCAAACTTGCTGGGTCTTGCTTCGATATAACGGGCGGCCGCTGCATCATCACCGGTTCTTACATCGCCCCAGTTACCTTGTGTGTCTATCAGCAAATCTTTTTGCCCCATATTCACCAATGCATCACCGATAGATGCATCGCCATGCGGATGATACTGCATTGCCTGCCCGATGATATTCGCCACTTTATTGTAGCGGCCATCATCCATTTCCTTCATGGCATGAAGGATACGCCGCTGCACCGGTTTCAATCCATCTTCAATGGCAGGCACAGCCCTTTCAAGAATTACATAGGATGCATAGTCAAGAAACCATGTTTTGTACTGGCCATGCAAACCGTTATCGTTAGCTCCTACTTCTGTTATTTTATTCTTTGCTGCACTCATTATTATGAAAATCTTTTTTGCCACAAAAACACGAAGACACTAAGAAAACCCTTTGTGCCTTTCCCGCACAGGCGGGATAAACTGTGGCAATTTTTTGTATTTAACGCTCAATTGAATTTTCTTCTGAAACAACCTCATCCTTTTTTCCTCCTCCCAGCTTCACATCAAAATCCTTCCATCCCTTATTCACATCCCCTGTTACTTCTATTTTACCACGACTAATTAAATCTTTCATTCTCCACATAATAAATATATCGCCGGTTTTTATTTTCATCCGGTGCAAGGTATTAGACAAAACCCTGGTTGCTTTCTGCCACTCGCCGGTAATGTTTTTCAAAATTTCGCCATCATAAAAACTTTCTTCCTTACCCGCAATCTTCTTTCCGCCTTCCAATATTCTTACGGTAGCATTTTCTTCTGCTATTTTTCTCCATTCATCAGGGTCAATTTCAAACTCACTTAACGTAATGGGTCTTGATAATTTTTTCGCTTTAATAAATTCCTTCGGCTGTATCTCCTGCAACCAGGATGGATAAAATATTTGTCCTTTATCACTGATAAAAGGAAGATTATTTAAATACAACACCATTATTCTCCCCTGGTATTCTTTGAACTGCGGCATCAACCAAAAATACCCGGTTACATCATGCTGATTCTGTGCCATCCATATCCACAATTCTTCTTCCGGGTTTGCCTCTAATTTTTCTTTCAGTTCTTTTACCGTTTCCCTGTCATCAAAACTACCCACCAAACCATCTCCATAGGGTGACCCTTGTGACAAACTTCTCCACCATTCCAATCTTGCCTGCCAGCCTTCTTCCGTATCTATCCCCTGCAATGGGCCTACGGCAAAATCATCTTTGATTTGCAGTACATCACCGCTTAATGTTTCATCCATCTCTATCACCTGCTTCATCAGGTCCACTTCACTTTCATTAAAAACTATGTGTATCATTTTTTTATTTTTTACCTCACCCAAACCCCTCTGATCCTTCGACAAGCTCAGGAGGGCTTACGGAGAGTCATTATAATTTATTTGGCGTAATTATATAATAAACACAGGTTGTAAAAAAATTCCGCACAAAAGGAATCGCTTTAATAATTATTCCTTGCCGTTTCGGTTTCCAGCCAAATTTCCATTCGTAAATCGGGTTCAGTAAATAATGTCTTACATGAAAAAAGCTATAGCCTTCCTTTTTACAAATCCTTTCAAAGCGTTCAATACTGATACCGGTATCTCTTATCTCCATCATCTCTTCCACATTCTCTTTCCTGTTTTTCAAAATCCACCTGTACGCAAATCCTGGTAACAAATGTATATAAGGCAATCTCGAAATCTTTGACTTGCATATCTGCTGATGTCCACCAAACGGCATATACCAGGGTGGAAAACCGAAGAATACTATACCACCGGGCTTTAGAAAATTTTTCATCCAGCCAATCAGTTTTGCCTGGTCATGAATATGTTCAATTACATCTTTTAAAACAATAATGTCAAACAGACCATTGAAATCTCTATCTGGCTCTGCTTTATAAATATCATTTGTTACAAATTTTAATCTGCCAGCTGCAATATCTTCCGGCAAAAATTTCTGCGCATCAACAATTCTTGGTGCATCCAATTCCACTCCCACTCCTACACAACCTTTATTGATAAAGGCTTTCAGTACACCACCCTCGCCACAACCAATTTCCAATACTCTCATCCCTTGTTTCACCGGAAATTTCTCTTCAATAAAAGGAATCACATATTTCTCCGCATTCAAAACCTGAATGTCAAAATATCTTTTTCTATCTGCATGAAATTCAAACACTATTAATTACTCTCCACCGGAGCATCCAACTCCACTTTCAAATTATTAATAATAAACTCCTGCCTTTCCGGTGTATTTTTTCCCATATAATATTCCAGCAGTTGCTGTATATGTTCTCCTTCTTCCACTCTCATCAATTGTTTCCTCATGCCGCTGCCGATAAACTGCCCAAATTCGTCAGGACTTATTTCACCCAATCCTTTGAAACGGGTTACTTCTGGCTTCGTTCCTAATTTCTTCATCGCATCCTGCTTCTCCTGTTCACTGAAACAATAAATTGTTTCCTGTTTATTCCTCACCCGGAACAATGGAGTTTCCAGCACATATACTTTTTCATGCTTCACCAGGTCAGGAAAAAATTGCAGGAAGAATGTCATCAATAATAAACGGATGTGCATACCATCCACATCAGCATCGGTTGCTATCACTACATTATTAAAACGAAGCTCTTCCAAACCTTCTTCAATATTCAGAGCATGTTGCAGCAGGTTGAATTCTTCGTTCTCATACACCACTTTCTTCGTCAGCCCAAAACAGTTCAGCGGTTTACCCCGTAAGCTAAACACCGCTTGTGTCTCCACATTTCTTGCTTTGGTAATAGAACCACTGGCACTATCTCCTTCGGTAATGAAGATGGTAGTTTCTTTTTGCTTGGCTACAAACAACTCTTTTCCTTTACCCGGTGCCTCATCATTCAGATGAAAACGGCAGTCCCTCAATTTTTTATTATGCAGGTTTGCTTTCTTGGCTCTTTCATTCGCCAGCTTGCGGATGCCCGATAATTCTTTTCTTTCTCTCTCACTTTGCTCAATTCTTTTTTTCAATGCATCCGCTGTAGCAGGATTTTTGTGCAGATAATTGTCTAATTCTTTACCCAAAAAGTCCATCATAAACTGCCGCATACTTTGCCCTTCCGGTTCTATATTGATTGAACCTAACTTGGTTTTTGTCTGCGATTCAAAAACAGGCTCCACTACTCTTACCGACACCGCCGCTACAATTCCTGTCCGTATATCTGAAGCATCATAATCTTTCTTAAAGAAGTCCCTTATCGTTTTTACATAAGCCTCCCGGAATGCCTGCTGGTGTGTGCCGCCTTGTGTAGTATGCTGACCATTTACAAAACTGTAAATATCTTCTCCATATTCGTTGGTGTGAGAAAGTGCAATTTCAATATCATTACCACTAAGATGTATAATCGGGTAACGGATTTCATCTTCATTGGTTTTGCGTTGCAGCAAATCAAGCAATCCATTTTTACTGATAAAACTTTTTCCGTTGAAAAGTATTTTCAATCCTGCATTCAGAAAACAATAATTCCAGATTTGATTTTCTAAAAACTCCGGATGATATTTATAGTTTTTAAAAATGGTTTCGTCCGGAGTAAACGTAACCAGCGTGCCATTATCTTCAGTACTCTTAATTTCTTTATGTTCTTTCTTCAAAATACCCCGTTCAAATTCTGCAGATTTTTCTTTGCCCTCACGATAAGCCGATACTTTAAAATAATAACTCAAGGCATTTACCGCTTTTGTACCCACACCGTTTAAACCAACTGATTTTTGAAACACCTTGCTGTCGTATTTAGCACCGGTATTTATTTTGCTCACCACATCCACCACTTTGCCGAGTGGTATGCCCCTGCCATAATCGCGGATGGTAACCGATTTATTATCCACTGCCATCTCAATTGTTTTTCCATAACCCATTGTGTATTCATCAATGCAGTTATCCATCACTTCTTTTGCCAATACATAAATTCCATCGTCAGGAGATGAGCCATCACCAAGTTTTCCAATATACATTCCGGGTCGAATCCGAATATGCTCCTGCCAGTCGAGAGTAACAATCGAATCTTCGTTGTATTCAAAAAGATTATTTGGTTCTTTTTCTTTTGCCATTGATATTGGTACTTATGTTTTTACTATTTTTTTACAGGGTTTTTTTCCTTGATTAAATTTTGTTCAGTTTCGCTATTTCAAATACTTCACTATTGATTTTACATAGCGAATAATTAATAGTTCAGTATTGATCTAAATAGCTGAAATTGTACTTTTATCTAGGCAGGCAAATATAGCAAAACGGAGACAGGCTGATTAACTCTTAGTTATTAACTATTGTGCATAAAAAATAATCATGAAAACAAAATTTTCTATAGTCATTTACTTTCTATTATGTTTTGGAAACTCCTATTCTCAAACCACACCTACCGATGGAGATTGGAGCAAACAATATGTGGTTTTAAAAAATACAACTGAAGCCGATGCGATGATTCGGGTTGGTGATATTGACAATCTGGGATTTGGTTGGACAGATGGCTTTATTCCTTTCGCCGGAAAATCAACCGAAGCACATGGCTACCCCTGGGAAATAAATAAAAATGATGCCGGTGGAACAGACCGGATTTTTATTCCTTCCAGTTACAAATTTGATAGTGAAAGCCCGCATGACGGATATGCCGGAAGTGTAGATCGATCCGGGAGTTTTCCAAAACCAATTATTATTTTATTAAGCGAAATAAAAGAAATCACCATTACTACGGCATCGCTACAATTATTCATCGACGATTTTCAGGCCGGCGATTTCAATACAAAATTTCAGTTCAGGTTAAATGGTCAACGGTTTATAGAAGCCGAGAAAATGATTAGCAAACTGCAACAGGCTGGCCCCATTGGTAAAATAATTACACTGAAATTTTCAGCAGAACAATTGCAATTATTAAAAGGTGATACACTTTCCATTTTTATAGATGATATAGAAACAGGAATTGGAGATGGTTATGCAATTGATTTTGTAAAACTACTGATAAACCCCAAAGCAGTTTTATACAAAGGAACTATACAGGGCAAAATAATAGATGCCGTTTCCAAAAGCCCGATAAGAAATGCAATTGCCGAGGTAAAAGATTATGGTTCCGTAAAAACAAATGCCCTGGGAGATTTCGAATTGAAAGGCATCCCCGCGGGTTTGGCATTTGTTACTGGTTCTGCTGCAGGTTATTCATCGGATATAAAACAGGTTGATGTAATAGCGAATATAATTACAGATGATATTTTGCTTGAATTAAATAAATCCGCTAAGGTTTCATTCAACAATAAAAATTTACAGGAAGGCGATAAACTGATTATGAAAAATGTTCAGTTTGAAAAAGGGAGTGCCATTCTTTTATTAACCGGGAAAAAAGAATTGGATAAATTGGTTTTGTTGATGAAGGAGAAGTTGACTTTAGAAATTCTTTTAACGGGCCATACCTCCTCGGAAGGTGGTGCCCAGCTAAACAGAGATTTATCGTTGAAAAGAGTAAAGACCTGCAAAAATTATTTGATGGAAAAAGACATTGATGAAAGCCGGATAACTATAAAAGGAACTGGTGCTGATGAACCAATTGCACCCAATACTACCGAAACCAATCGGGCTAAAAACCGGAGGGTAGAAATGAAGATTACTAAAATATGAGTTTTGAGATTCGACTATTATTTAAATGCCATTCGGACTAAGTCTCTGAAAATC
>JANPMI010000320.1:0-3831 GCA_031422725.1 Chitinophagaceae bacterium
AGTAATGCGTTGCCCGGTTTTTACTTTGTTGGCTATTTGTTGCAAATCGGCGGATATATCAGTTGTGGCTATCATAGATGGAATAACAATTATCTGGCAGCAAAGTTACGATTAGAATACACAAGTTTTGAACTACAGCTAAATGCTTGTAGTAGATTATTGTCATTAGCTTAGTTAGCAAACATTCAGGGTCTTGTCATGCCGAGGAACGAGGCATCTCAAAGTTTCGAAGTGATCATTTGTCATAGTCTTTCGGACTCCTCCTTCGTCGGAATGACAAGACTCCGATAGATTAGTATCTCTGTGTTTCAAAACAGAAAATCCTTATCTTTCCTTTTGAGTGCTTTCATAACTTAAAAACAGGCATATGAGTATTAAATTAAGGTTGACGATTGTTAGCTTTTTGCAATTTTTTGTCTGGGGTGCCTGGCTGATAACTATTGCAACTTATTTTTTCTCCAATAATATGGGAACTGGTGTTCAGTTCGGAGCTATATTTTCTACGCTGGCTATTTCGTCGCTGTTTATGCCAGCCCTTACCGGTATCATCGCCGACAAATGGATAAATGCCGAAAAGCTTTATGGTATCCTGCATATTTTGTATGGAGGGTTTTTATTTTATGTAACGCAGGTGCATGATGCAAATACGTTGTACTATGCAATTTTCGGAGCAATGATTTGCTATATGCCAACAATTTCCCTATCCAATTCCATTGCCTATACTATCTTAAAGAATAATAATTACGATGTAATAAAAGTGTTTCCACCTATCCGGGTTTGGGGAACAATAGGTTTTATCGCAGCCATGTGGGTTACTAACCTGTCAGGCAGTAAAGCAAACACTAACCAATTTATTATTGGTGGTGTTGCTGCAATAATATTAGGGCTCTTTTCATTTACCTTACCCAAATGCCCGCCGCAGAAATCCATTTCAAAAGAGGCCTCCTTTATTGAACAATTGGGCTTGAAAGCATTTAAGTTGTTTTCAACTTACAAAATGGCTGCTTTCTTTATTTTCTCCATGTTTCTCGGTGCCGCATTGCAGCTAACAAATATGTATGGCGATACCTTTCTGGATGACTTTAAAAATGTACCTGTCTATGCCGACTCTTTTGTAGTAAAATATTCTACTATTATTTTATCTATTTCGCAGATTTCAGAAACAGTTTTTATACTGGCCATTCCTTTTTTCCTTAAACGGTTCGGCATTAAAAAGGTAATGCTGATTTCTATGTTTGCCTGGGTGCTCCGGTTTGCTTTGTTTTCTTATGGAAACCCGGCAGATGGACTTTGGATGATCATTCTTTCCTGTATTGTGTATGGTATGGCTTTTGATTTTTTTAATATCTCAGGTTCATTATTTGTGGAGACCACAACAGATCCTTCTATCCGGTCCAGTGCACAGGGATTGTTTATGATGATGACCAATGGGGTAGGGGCTTTCCTCGGAAGTAAAGTAAGCGGTTATGTGATTGATCAATACTATACCGGCTCAGATGGAGGAAGAGAGTGGCAGGGCATCTGGCTTAGCTTTGCCATATATGCATTAGTGATTGCGGTTCTGTTTGCTATCTTCTTCCGGCATAAGCATAATCCAAAAGACGTGGCGGAGATTAAGCATTAGGGAGAAAATTATTTGGCCAGCTGGGTTGCTACTATCAGCTTCGTTGCGTCGCACATTTGTACTGTAGTAACACGGATGGACATTTGCAGAGTGTACTTTTGGTTTCGCTGTTTTCTACTATCCGAAATATTGGTTGCGAACAGTGTTTGTGAAGAATATAGATGCTATGGAGCCGGAAGATTTATAGAGCTGTATAAAAGTTTAAGTATTATTTATGGAATTCTGCTGCCAATTACTCTTATGAATTATCATGCGAAATTATCTCCCCCTTCTCCTGTTATTTATTTCAACAGGCTGTTACCAAAAGCCGGAACAGAAAGTAACTGGCGATAATATTTTGGTAGAACCTAAGGCTTCAGTTGTATATCAACTCATTAATGATATTGAGACGCCGGAGAGTTATACACGAATCTCCGTAGGGAAGGGTTCATTTGCAGGTTGGCTGAGAAATATTCGGCTTAAAAAAGATAAAAGAGTTTTTCTATACAATGGCTCACTTAAACCGAATCAGTCAGCACAATTCGCCGTAGTAGATATATCTGTTGGAAATAAAGACTTACAACAATGCGCAGATGCTGTAATGAGGTTAAGGGCAGAATACTTGTACCTCAACAAAATGCCTATTGCTTTTATGGATTATAGTGGTAAATGGTATAACTGGAAAGGGACTGGAAATAGAAACACATTTGATAATTACCTGCAAACAGTTTTTGGCTGGTGTGGTTCTGCTTCGCTGGATAAGCAACTAAATCCTGTAGTTGACTTCTTAACTATTAAAGCAGGGGATGTTTTTGTACAAGGTGGTTTTCCAGGTCATGCAATTATAGTGGTAGATGTGGCAATTAATAAAAAGGGCCAAAAAGTTTACTTGCTTGCGCAAGGCTATCAGCCTGCGCAGGATATTCATATACTTAACAATCCAATGAATGGAGCATTAAATCCCTGGTATTCGGTTGATACAACGAGTTTAATTATTACACCAGAATGGAGATTCAATAAGCAAGATTTAAAAACATGGTAAAATAAAAAACCCCGCTCAATTGAACGGGGTTTACGTTTTTATAGGAGAAGCTTAGATATGAGCTTCAATTTTCTTTACAAAGTTTCCTTTGGGTTGTGCACCTACTAATTTATCAACTACCTGTCCGTTCTTAATAAAAAGAATAGCAGGGATAGAAGTGATGCCATAGTTCATTGATACCTGCGGGTTGTTGTCCACATTTACTTTACCTACGTTTACTTTACCATCATACTCTTTGCTCAGTTCTTCAATTACCGGCCCGATAGCACGGCAGGGGCCACACCATTCTGCCCAGAAATCCACTACGGTCAGTTTTTCAGAAGCCAGCACATCTGTCTGGAAATTACCATCTGTATACTCTTTTGCCATTTTTTATAGGTTTTAATTTTTGTATTTAAAGGATTGCAAATTTAAGACCGTTAACTATAACATGCGATGATGGCACAAAGTTGTGTAAAACTTGTCATTTTTATTTGTCGCTTTCCTTACAAAACTGCTAAAACGGCGGCTCATTTCTGTGTTCTAAACGTCACTGATTAATTTGTTAATTTTTTCAGGGTCTTGTCGGGTGTCAAATATGCTGACTATTTGAATATGGTCTTCCCTCTCCCGGTATAGTATAATATTATGTTTGGTAAGTACCGCTTTTCTAAGTTTTGAAATTTGATGGATGATTGGATAACGGGAGGGATGTTCAGCAATAATTATGATTTTAGCTTCATATAAGGATAGGAAATTGTCAAGAACCCGCAAACTCCATTTTTCTGCCAGCCATCTGGAAATATTTTCCAGGTCAGCTTTAGCAATATGTGTAAGAACAATAGGCTTAACCATTCAGCCCATATTTTTTTCGGATGTAGGCCACAGCATCTTCATTTAAGATGAATTTCCCCTCGTCTGCCTGGCTCAGGCTTTCTTGTATTCTTGTTTTCCATGCCTGGGGCAATTGGTTCCATTCAGTTTCATCAGCCTGAGAATGAATATAGTTTTCGACTATTCCCAAAACAGTTTGTTGCTCATTTTCTGGCAGCGATTCTATCTCACTGAAGATTTTTTCCTTTGTGTTTTTATTAAAGTACATATTTAAAATTACCAAATAAAGTTGAAATTTATACCGTTTGCACCTGCACATCAAGTTCAGGGCTTTTTTCCAGGAACTGTATCATTTCTTCATTCATTTCAAAGC
>JANPMI010000321.1:0-35454 GCA_031422725.1 Chitinophagaceae bacterium
TCATATCCGCTTTACCCCACAGGTAGCTTTTACAAGCGGCACACAAAAATTTGGATTTAACCAGTCTTCCAGCACTTATGCTACCGTTATCCGTAATAATTCAAATGTGTTGTACAGCACCGAGAATGTGTACCTGGATGACAAGTTGAAATTTCAACCTCTTTCACTCACCCTATACCTTCGTGGTGAATACTCTATCGGAAAATTTTTTATTCAACCTCAGTTCACCATGGATTATTATTTTCCTGCCAGCAGTAATAATTTCAACAGCTTGTTTTCGGTTAATGTAGGTTGTATGTTCTGATACTTCGTCCCGCCCAAGACGGGATCTGTACTATCGGGATTAGGAAAATCTTCACAATCTTCCGGCAATACAATGATTACTTTTTTGTTTTGGAGTTTACCTAATATGTAGTTAAGAAAATTTAACAGGCAGGCCGGGTTACTGGCATTATACTTGAAATTTTTAACGGTCAGTTTCAAGTTATCCATAATATTAAAACAACACTTACATGAAAACAAAACTCCTTTCGCTGTTCGCAGCACTATTACTCACACAAGCTTTGATGGCACAGTTTCACCTCGGTGTGAAAGCCGGCGCTAATGTTACTAAAATTCAGGGCAAATCTTTCGAAGATGAATTCAGGTATGGTTACCACCTCGGTGGTTTTGCCGAAGTTCGCCTCGGAAATAAATTTGTACTGCAGCCGGAAGTTCTTTTTAATCAGTATTCAACTACGGTGGACAGTAATTTTAAACATGTTTATCAGAATGTTTTTAACCCCGCCTACCAGAGCAATGTAAAACTCAATTATCTGTCCATTCCAATTTTATTAAACTATAAGTTAATCGGCAGTTTTCTTTCGCTACAGGCCGGCCCCCAGTTTGGTGTCCTTATCAACAAAAACAAAACATTATTACAGAACGGCGGCGATGCTTTTAAGCATGGAGATTTTTCGTTCTTGGCAGGGGCCCAGGTTAAAATCGGGGCCATACGCCTGAACGGCCGCTATGTTATCGGCTTGAATAATATTAATGATATAGATAACCAGGATCAGTGGAAAAGCCAGGGATTTCAATTATCCGTTGGATTAGCCTTATAAAGTCAATACCCTGATAAAATGGCCCTTCTTATTCAGAAGGGCTTTTTTGTGTAACCACCTACTTGTCAACAGGATACTTTGGCAGATTGTAATCATCAGGCATGAATCTTGGCAATACTGATTTCCCGTTATATTTTTAACGCTTCTTCCCTTCAACAAATGTGGGGGTGACAGATTGTCTAAAGAGAATATGAATATGAACATTGAACAATTTTTACTGCGTTCTGAGGATGAAATGGATTTTCTCCCGATTATACCCCTGAATGAAACTGACCAGGAAGACCTTAATGATATTGAAGTTCCTTCTGAAATAGCTTTATTACCCCTCCGGAATACTGTTCTGTTTCCGGGTGTGGTACTGCCCATTACGGTAGGGCGGGATAAAAGCATAAAAGCAGTGAATGATGCCTACAAAGGGGATAAGTTGATAGGAGTAGTGGCGCAAAAAGACAGTAATGTGGAAGACCCAGTTGTAAAAGACCTGGAAAGCATTGGAACCGTAGCTAAAATAGTAAAGTTGATAAAAATGCCAGATGGAGGCACTACTATCATCATCCAGGGAAAGAGCCGGTTTCTTATTGAATCTATTTTTTCAGAAGACCCTTATTTCAAAGCAAAAATTGAAAAGCTGGAAGAAGAGGAGTCGCCAAAAGATGAAGACTTTAATGCCTATGTTGCCAATATAAAAGACCTGGCGGCGGATATTGTGCAGCTTTCCCCCAATATTCCTACCGAAGCTTCTATCATTCTCCGCAATATTGAAAACCCGGCTTTCCTTATTCATTTTGTTTCCAGTAATCTGAATACGGATATAAAAGACAAGCAGCGGCTATTGGAATTAAATCAAATCCGTCAAAGAGCCGATTTGCTGATGCAGTTGCTGCAAAAAGAATTACAGTTTGCGGAGTTAAAAAATAAAGTAACTACCAAGACGAGAACCGAATTAGACAAGCAGCAGCGGGAATATTTTCTACAGCAGCAGATGAAGAGCATCAAGGATGAGTTGGGTGGCGATAGTAATTCGCAGGAGATAAAGGAAATGCAGAAAAAGGCGGAGGCAAAAAAATGGCCGGCTGCTGCAAAGGAAATGTTTAAGAAAGGGGTGGAGAAATTAGAAAGAATGCATCCAAGCACTCCGGATTTTTCCGTTGTCTATAATCACCTTGACCTGATGCTTGATCTTCCGTGGGAGTCATACACAGAAGACCATTATGATTTAAAGAAGGCAAAGAAGACATTAGATATTGATCATTACGGTATGTATAAAATCAAGGAAAGGATTTTGGAATACCTGGCAGTACTTAAGCTGAAAGGTGATATGAAAAGTCCTATACTTTGTTTTGTTGGCCCTCCCGGTATTGGTAAAACATCGCTTGGAAGAAGTATTGCCAATGCTATAGGCAGAAAATATGTTCGCCTGAGTTTGGGTGGCCTCCACGATGAAAGTGAAATACGGGGACACCGGAAAACTTATATCGGAGCCATGCCGGGAAGAATTTTGCAATCTATCCGTAAAGTACAATCATCTAACCCTGTGATGATACTCGATGAGATTGATAAGGTGGGCAGCGATTTTCGTGGCGATCCTTCTTCAGCACTGCTGGAAGTGCTGGACCCGGAGCAAAATCATACGTTTTACGACAATTATCTTGAATCAGAATATGATTTAAGCAAAGTATTATTCATAGCAACGGCGAATAATTTTCAAAATATACAGCCAGCCCTGCGTGACAGGCTGGAAATAATTGACCTGAGCGGTTATGCGGTGGAAGAAAAAATGGAGATAGCGAAACGCCACTTGTTCCCCAAACAAAAGGAATTGCATGGATTAAAGAGCAGCAATTTTAAAATGGGCGATAAGGTACTGGAAAAAGTAATACAGGATTACACAAGAGAGAGTGGAGTAAGGGAGCTTGACAGGCAGTTAGCTTCCATTATGCGGTACCAGGCAAGACAATTAGTATTAAAAGGAAAACTGAAAGCCACTATAACGGCACAGGATATCGAAAAGATAATCGGCAAGCCAAAATACAGTAATGATATTTACAAAACAGCTAACATGGCCGGTGTAGCGGTAGGTCTTGCCTGGACGTATGTGGGTGGCGATATTCTTTTCATTGAAACCAGTCTGAGTGATGGTAAAGGAGAACTGCGGCTGACGGGAAACCTGGGCAATGTAATGAAGGAAAGTGCCAGCACAGCATTAACCTATTTACAATCTAATGCTAAAAAGTATGGGTTGGATTCCAAACTGTTTGAGAAAAAAAATATTCATATCCATGTACCTGAAGGAGCTGTGCCCAAAGATGGCCCCAGTGCCGGTGTTACGATGATGTCCGCTATTGCTTCTGCTTTAACTGGTAAAAGAGTGAAACCTTTTCTGGCGATGACAGGTGAGATAACCCTTAGGGGCCAGGTCTTACCCGTGGGGGGCATTAAAGAAAAAGTGCTGGCTGCAAAAAGGGCCGGCTTAAAAGAAATTATTCTTTGCTGGCAAAATGAGAAGGATGTGGAGGAAATAGATTCTGATTTTATCAAAGGCATCAAATTTCATTATGTAAAAACGATGAGCCAGGTGCTGGAGCTGGCATTGGTTAATTAAGGGCATCTCAAAAAACCTGTCAGTCTGAGCTTGTCGAAGACTGAATGTTAATGAAACCGATGTCTGATAAGGCTTCGATAAACTCAGCCTGACAAACAGTTCGTTTATATGACGGTTTTTAGAGATACCCTTAAAACTGTTCCTCCATTTCAACTGCTTTATTTTTTTATTGCTGGCGTAGTAATTCTTAATGCACCCGTTTAGCTGATCAGTTTATAAATCTCAAAAGCTTCTGCATATTTACTGTTGCATTGCACCCCCCGAACTTTTGCTAATGAACGGATAAAATCTTCCTGCATATAACTGCGGTGTGATTGTGATTTATATTTTTTCAGGGCGGTGATTTTTTTTGTAAGATGTTTTTCCGTCAGCCGCATAAAAAAACTGGTACGGAAGCTGTAATTGTTCCAGGGCAGTTCATAACCGGCAAAAGTTGTATTCTTAAAAGCTCTCATACCTTCCTGGTGAATAACCTGGTGATCCTGGTGTATATCTGATTTGGCAGGTAACAATACAAGATCAGGTTTAATCTTTTTATTCAGTTGTAACAACTCTTCCAGTATTTTTTGTCTTGAAGCAGGCAGTTCCCTCACTTCATAGTTAAACAAAATAAGTTGTGAGGGAGTGATGCCTAAAGATGCAGTTGCTTTTTTACACTCCTGCTCCAATGTATCTGCAGGTAAATTATCAGGGAGTGATTTGGAGCAAAGACAGAACGCTGCATAATGAACCTCTTTTCCTTCTGCGCATAGCCTTGCGATAGTGCCTCCGCAGCCCAATTCTCCATCATCAGTATGTGGAGCAAGTACTAATATTTTTTTGGATGTTATCATATTTTGTCAGGTTCTTTCATAAAAATGGCTTCGTCTTTTGCCTGTTTACGCACCAGGTCAGTTAATGTTTTTTCGAGGCGGCGAATGCGGGCAAATAATTTAAGAATAACAAATAAGAAAAAAAGTATGCAAATATAAAAAAGTAAATCAGCACCACGGCCTACTCCCAATTTGCCTGCAATCTTGTTGGTGTATTCCGGAAACAAAATAAAAAAAACGGCAACACCCGTAAAAAGTGCCAGTATCAGCATATCCAGCAAAGCGTTGCGCAAACGGAAAGTGTAATACAGGAATAGTATGATTACCCCGGTGATCAGTAAAATTTGTATCCCGTTCATTTGAAAATTTTGTTTAAAAGTATGTCAAAAAATATCCTGAACCCACTCCACACCGTTTGACCTTTCGCCTTTGAATAACCGGTGTACATGATATTCACAGGAATTTCAGTGTAGTGCAGCTTGTTTTTTTTAACCTGCGCCAGTATTTCTGTTGCATGGGCCATACTGTTTTCTTCGATCCTGATTTGCAGGGCAGCTTTCCTGTTCATAGCCCTGAGACCATTATGAGCATCAGTAAGTAAGAGACCGGTAAAAAAATAATTAATATACCTGGCCGTTTGTAATAAAAGTTTGCGTTTAACCGGCATATTATGAACAGATCCCTCCATAAACCGTGAGCCAAATACTACGTCTGCCCTGTTGTCTGTCAGCGGTTCCAAAAGGTTCTCAATATCACCGGGATGATGCTGCCCATCAGCATCGAAAGTGGCAATATACAAGGCCTGCTTTGACAAAGCGAATTCAATTCCGGTTTGCAGGGCAGCTCCCTGCCCAAGGTTTACCTGGTGGCAGATAGAATAAACCGGCATGTCATTTATCAATGGAAAAAGATTTTGAGCTGATCCATCATCTACTACTACTATTGTGTATTTGCAGGGTAATAACTTTTCTAATACGGATCGGATAACTGCATTTTCATTATACGCTGGTATAATAATAAAAACATCTTTTGGATTAATGTGGTGTGACATACAATGTATAAAAATAAAATCCTGCGAAATACCCTGCATCTTCTTTTTCTTTTGCCGAAAGAAAAGAAGAAAAATGTTTCAATACATCTTCACGAAGTACAACAAGTAATAATACGGAAGTTTTACTATTTAATGCAGGAATGTTATTGATTTTACCAATGTCTTTCATCTCAGGAATATGGCTGTAGAGAATTATCCGGTTATTCATGTAAGGGGATGAGCCGGCAAGTATTACCTGGTTAACAGGATTGGTTTCCATTTTTTTCCTGATAATTGCATCAGCATATTGTTGAAACTTGTAATCCTGTTGCCAGATATATTCTTCTTTTTTACAATTCACAATCCTGTTGGCGGTGAAAAGAATTCCCCTGAACATTTCCGGCAGAAGCAATACCATAGAAAAAAGAAACAGATATTTCAGCAGGTCTTTCTTCTTGGGCCTGAAATATTGGAAGGCAATAAAAATTGTTAACTGCAGCAGAATAGTTATTAAGCCATAGTATCTCGGTTCCTGCAAATAGGTCCAGTACCCATTCTCCTTATCAATTCTTATGGATAATAATAGTAAAATAGCTGTTATTGATAAAAATGTAAAGAATGTGAGGTAGAAAAAACTACTGGCAGTTGATAAGCTGCGTAATCCTTTCCTGTAGATTTCCCTGGAACCATATACTAAAATGAAGAAGAATGTAAATACATGTATCCATTGGTAAAATTGATATAAAACAGAACCAGGTCTGTAGTTTTGCTTAAGTATCAGGCCGGTGGTTTCAGGACTGATGAGTGAGGCCGGAATTGTTGGGTAAGAAGAAAGGATATGTTCCGGAAAAACCCCCCGGATTGGCTGCCTGATAAAAGCCGCAGTTCCGCTTATATTTTTATGATATATGAGTAATACAGTTATGGCGGCACCTATTACCAGCAAAACCAGGATACCTGCTTTTTTGAGGTTAGATTGAGCATCCACAAAACCTTTCATTATAAGAAATGCCGGAATAATCAGGACTATGGGCATGTACAAATATTTTGTAAATGCACATAGAACAAGAGAGATGATAAGCCAGCATGTTTTCAGTTTCCAGGACGAAGGGCTTTTAATAAGCTGCAGTGAAAAATACAGTGCAGTAAGAAAAAGTGTAATAGCTATAGTGTCATCATATGGTTTTTTATAGAAAGAATAGATAGTGAAACAGGTTAGTAAAGTGTAAATATTTATGAGATAAGCAGGGGTTTCAAGTATTTTTAAAATACCCCTGGTAACGAGAATCAGAATAATTGAGAAAAGGATATCAAGGGTTAACCCTGCTGCTATATAATTATGGTTAAATATGGCGTAAAAAGGAGACAATAACAAAGAATAGCCGGGTGGCCAGCTGGTAAGGGGTTCATAAAATATCTCTGATAGATTTTGCGGATTAACATTCCCGGAACTTATGCCATGTCCGTGTAAGAAATTTTGTGTAGCAATGGTTTGATAAGACCTGTCGCCGCCGAGATAAAAAAAATACACTAACTGAATTGTCCGGCCTGCAATGGCTATCAGTATAATACCAATTGTTGCTATCCTGGCAGATAAAAAGTGCCGTAGTTTGTTGAGAATTCGATTCATCGTATGATAATCAGTAACAGATTAGTTAAAAAAGAATTGTACAACTCTCAATGAGGTATGACCGGGACAATATAAAAATTAAATTTCTCAAAACTCCCCACTGCTTTCACTTCTTTTCCGGAAAGAAATTCCTGGAAAGAAGGAAGGGTTTTGGTATCTAAAATCACCAGCAATAATACGGGTGATTTTGTATTTAATGAAGGGAAATCATTGATTTTATATACCTCTGTGAGCAAGGGAACATGACTATTTATAACTACCCGGTGATTCATATAATAGGAAGTGCCGGTAACAACCACTTTTTCAACGGGGCGGTTTTGCTTTTCTGTTTTAATAACGGAGTCGGCATACTGCTGAAATCTTTTTTCATATTGCCAGCTATATTCTTCTTTTTTTAAATTCCTGATTCTGTTGATATCAAAATATATTCCTCTAAGCATTTCTGGTATCATAAGCAAAAGGAAGAAAAATATAATATATTTTAAAACCCATCTACGATTTGCACAGTAATATTGGTACAGTACAAATACACCAAGATGCATCAGTACATTGGGCAGGCCATGATACCGGGCTTCTTCTATATATGTCCATAACCGCCAGGAGAATATTTCTTCCTTTTCGACCAATAGGGATAGAATGCCCAGCAGTAAAATTATTGATACCGATAAAAAAAAAGCCAGGTAAAAAAAGCTTTGTACAAGCGACAAGTTTTTAAACCCATGTTTTAGCAGCCGGTGGCAGCATCCTGTTATCAATACTAACAATGCTATTATGTATATACCCTGGTATATATTAAAAAATAGCTTTTCTGTAGCTTCTTTATCAGCCGATAACAGGGCTATGGTATCAGGTTTCAGAAAGGAGGCCGGAAAAGTTGGGTATGCACCCGCAAGATTCTCCGGGAAGAACCCCCTGCCAGTTGCACTTATATAAGTGGCAGAGCCACTGATGCTTTTTTGGTAAAAAAGCAGTGATGCCAGGGTGATGAATAGAATGCAAAAAGAAATAATTCCTGCTTTTTTCAACAGCCTGTTCCTGTCGGCATACCCTTTTAAAAAAAGAAACACCGGGATGATAAATACCACCGGCATAAACAAATACTTTATGGCACCACCGGCAAATAAGAAAAATGTGAGCAACGCTGTATTGCTGTTCAGGTTTTTCTTTGTCTTTAAAAGCACCAAAGTAAAGTAAAGAGCAATCAGTAAAAAAGTTATAGCTATTGCATCAGACGAGGCATTGAAATAAAAAAAATAAATAAAAACCCCGGTTAGAAGGGTAAAGATATTTCGCATATATAGTGGCAGGCCAACCACTTTTAATGTGCTGCGGCAAATAAAAATAAGCGTAATACCGGCGGTAATATCAAGTGTTATGCCCGCAGCGATATAATCACCATTAAATAAATAATAGAAGGGTGCTAAAAGCATGGAATAACCCGGCGGCCAATTGATAAGAGGCGTATAAATAGTATCAGAAAGATTAGTAGATGATACACCCGGCAGGCTGATGCCATGCCCGGATAACAGGCTCTGTGTCCCCATTACCTGGTATGAAGCATCTACAACAATATTATAAAAATATATGAGTTGTATAATCCGGCCAAGGATGACCACCAGAATTATGGCCATGGTTACCTTCCGGTCAGATAAAATTACTTTCACTTTATTTAGCATTGGGAGAAACATACAGGTAAAAGCAGTTTAAAAAATATTGAATCTTCCAAAAATATAGTTTCTTTTATGATTTTTTGTTCTCTATTAACCGCAGTGTTTTATTGTGCCAAAAGAATGGTTGAGTCTTTTAATAATGGCAGTTGCTGACGGAACAGTGAATTTAGTATTACCCTGAACTGGTTGACATTTGACATGCTGTCATAAAATGCTGAGTAATTTCCGCCGGGGAAATAGACAGCATTGAGGGTCATAAAGTAATATTTCTTATCTATAGTATCAGCCTCCTTGCCTGTAAACTGATGATAACCATGATCACTCATGAGGATAATTACAGGCGGTTTTTCTGCTGATTTTGCAATGTTATCTATAAGAGCCAATAGTTTTCCATTAGTGTACTGAAGATATTCTGTATAAGCACTTTTATCGGTACAATAATTATCATCTGTTATTTTTTCAAATGGAGCAGGCTGACCTTTGCTGTCAAAATAATACCGGTAATGGGGCATTACGAGATGGGTATAAACAAATTTCGGGTTTGTAGTTTTTTTAGCCCCGATAGCCATCGTTAATTCATAAATTTTTTCATTGTTATAGAGGTCCGTATAATACAATTTTGAAATAGCCGATTTTAATTTCAGGGTAGTGATTAAATGGTATCCCAGGTCCTTGCGAAGCCGGTAAAGAAAAGTTTGTGAAGTAATGGGTATCGTTTTACGGGGAATAAAAGATGGGGTGGCTGGGGAAGGATGATGCTTAAAGTCGAAAACGGAGTAATTATAAAATTCATAACCCTGATTCAAAAAATATTGCAATGCTTTACTTTTTTTCAGGGTATTAAAAGAAATGGAAAGATCATGACGACTGCTGTGATTTCCGGATATTCCGGGAAGATAGTCCATGTCAAACATGGAGGCCATAGCATAGTGGGTAAAATTATAGTTACCCCTGCTGTTTGCCACAACATGATAATTTCTTTTTTTAAGTTCATCCAGGAAAGGACTGTTATCAAATCCAAATATATCCTGTAGCTCTGTCTGCCCGGCATATTCATCCGCCAGGATCAGGTAAATGTCCGGCTTGGAGCAGGTGTCGCAATCAGAAAAATATTTTGAAAGGTTTACAACAGGCTCCTTAGTTTTCTTATTAAGCTTTAGTAGTAATGTTCCTGTATCTATGAAAATTAAAAGGAGAAATAACCAGTTTAGATATTTAGTGGTGGCAGTGAAAGCAGCTTTTGTTTTTTTAATGTAAATAACAATAATAGTAAGTACAACGATGGTAAAGGGCAGAATAAAACTGTATTTGGCGATAAACGAACCTGCAAAATTATCTTTCAGAAAGTTATGTACACTACCATAAAAGAATTGGTAACTGAGTAAGAGAAATGCCATGAGGTTAGCTTTCAGAAAATTTCTGTAAAGAAGCCAAAATAGTAACGAGAGAATAAAAGCCACGCCGCTATATACAAGTACCAGGATAACGGCATTTTTAACGGGAATGAGATCATAGTTTTCTGCAAAGCCATGCAGTACAAAAAACACCGGTAATAAATACAGAAATACCGGCTTCGTACGAATGATATGCAGTAATTTATTTTTCATGCCTTGTCATCAGGTATAGAATCCTGCCGGAGGTTCCAATTGTTTCTTTGTTAGCGATATTGTAATATTTTTTAAATGCAACTTCGAAATGTTCTTCTGTGTACATAGTATATATATCTTTTTTCCCGGATAGGAGCAGTTGGTTTTTTTCATCGCTTTTCGGAACAAATTCAATAATAAGGTACTTGCGGTTAATCCGTTGAAACATATCTGCGATCATGTTCAATGTAATATTTTTTCCAATAGCAAGATGATGAACTACCGCCAGTGCCATTACCAGGTCTGCCTGTAAACGTTTTGTAAAAGAACTTATTTCTTCGTTATTTACACCTATTGGTGGAGAAGGATTAGACAGGTCAACGATAAAGGGTTGAATATTCTTTCCCCCATTATTTTTTACAGCATTATAAAGCTTGTTAATGCAGTAAGGGTCAAAATCGGCAGCAAGGGTGTAAATATTTTTTTCAGACAGCAGGCGGGAAAATTCTCCTTCATTAGCACCCAGATCGGCAGCCGTTTCAATATCATTCAATGTGTCAATCCATTGCCGGATCAGTATTTTCTTTGATTCAAGATAATTATTGCGTTGTGCAGCTTCTTCATAATAGTCTGACCAGGCAGATTGCTGCTTCGAAAATTTTAAGCGGTTAATAAGTATTTCCAGGCTGGAAATAAGGTTCAGTAGTTTTTGCTTCGAAAATTTGCCGGTACTGGAATTATTGTTATTGTTTTTAGAAGACACCTTAGCATGGAGATGTAAGTGCAGATATGTATGAAATGAAAATTTGCTTCTAGCAGGTAATAATGATTTTGTTACTGCCAGTGGAATGCCTTCCGGATACGCCAATTGTAATTGATGCAAAGGCATTTTACTGTAATGCATCAGCAACAAAGGGCTGAGAAAGGTTTCGCAAAACTGCCGGTAAGCTATCCAGGGTAAATGTTCGTTATACTTTTCGAAAGAAAGGGTGTCTATAAAAATAAATTTTCCCCTGTGCCATTGTACATTATACGGAGTAGCGTCTTTTAGCATCAGGCCATACCCCGCAGCTTCTTTCACCAGCTGAAGTGTAAGTAGCGCTGCATCCTTCAGCATATCAAAACTCCACTCATAAGGATAGGAAATAAATTTGACCGGTTCAGGTTTCAGTGTTTTGTAATGATCATTTAAACCGGTTAAATTTTCATTTATTACCTGGTGGGGGATGATCAATTCTTTTTTTACAAAATTTTCATAGCAACCACTGCTGATAAAAAAATCAAAGTCGTCTTTAAAAATCTGGTTGACCTGCCTGTAATAGCTGCCGGCATGCATAAAAATAAATCCTGACGGATCCCGGTAGGAGGATGGATGCCGGGTATATAAAGAAGACATCAGGCAGGCGGGTTTTTATCTTTTTTACCCGGTGACCGGAAAAAAAAAGCTTTGATATAGTTTTTGATATTCCTGAAAAAAAATACAACTCCAAGGGCAGCGGCAACTATTACCTGCACCAGGTAACTGCCACTTCCCGGATCAATATATAAAAAATGCTCTGTCACAGGTATTTGAGATTTGTTTTAGGAGATAAAGTTAACAAAGTTTCATACATCAGTTTAATGGTGTTCTCTATATCATCCCGGTGCAGCATTTCCACGGTGGTGTGCATATAACGTAAAGGGATAGAAATTAAAACGGAAGGGCATCCATCATTGGAGTAGGCAAAAGAGTCAGTATCAGTGCCGGTGCTGCGGCTCAAGGCTCTCCATTGAATCGGGATTTTTTTATCCGCAGCTACTTTCTCAACAAGGGCCAGTAATTTATTGTGAACAGCCGGTGCATAGGAAAGTGAAGGTCCTTTACCCGTACTTACATCTCCTTCAATATTTTTACTGATCATAGGTGTGGTAGTGTCGTGGGTAACATCGGTAACGATCGCAATATTGGGTTTTATCCTCCTGGCAATCATTTCAGCTCCGCGGAGGCCAATTTCTTCCTGAACCGCATTGACCACATACAAACCATAAGGAAGTTTTTTCTTATTCTCTTTTATCATTCTGACCACTTCGGCTATCATAAAACCTCCGACACGGTTGTCGAATGCACGGCCGATATAATTGCCATTGGCCAATTCATCAAAACCTTCCTGGTAAGTAACCACAGCGCCGATATGGATGCCTAATGCTTCTACTTGTTTGCGGTTCCTGGCGCCGCAATCAAGCCATAAGTTATCTGTTCTTGGTGATGGTTCTTTCTGATCCGGGTTACCTATTCTTGTATGAATGGCCGGCCAGCCAAAAACAGCTTTCACCGGCCCTTTTTTCCCATGTATTAATACACGGGATGCCGGTGCTGTCTGATGATCAACACCGCCGTTCCTTTTTAAATAGATCAATCCTTCCGGTGTAACATAATTGACAAACCAGCTTATTTCGTCTGCATGAGCTTCAATTACTACTTTAAACGGGTTATCCGGGTTGATTATCCCCACAGCAGTACCATACGGATCTACATAGTGGGTATCTATATAAGGTTTCAGGTATTCTATCCACAGTTTCTGACCCCAGGTTTCAAACCCAACCGGGGATGCATTATTGATATAGCTGCGGAAGAATTCAAATGCTTTGTCGGTGATAATTGTTTTTTTTGCTTTCAACGCTTTTGCCATAGTTGGATGATTAAGTGTCAAAATTAATTAAATACCAGCTATCAGCATTAATATTGCTGAAACGGCCATAAGTCCATCAAGAATGAAATAATATAACAGGTCTGAGAAATTTCGGCGGCCATAATTGTACAGCCCTGCAGTAACAGCCCCTGGAATAAGTAACAGGATGACGGAAGTAAACGTAAAGTTATAGTTGAGCAGCAGGAGAGTAGAAGCAGAAAAAACTAATAATGAAAAAGTAAAAAGGGAAGTGATATTACCTTCACTCAGGTAAGTGATAAGGCTGCGTACGCCGGCAGCTTTGTCATCTTTTCTGTCACGATAGTCAAATAGCATACACCAGGAAAAAACGACTGATGACAAATAAAGTAAATTCTTTTTTCCATACTTCGCCGGAAATAACAATAGGTAAAATAGTGCTTACATGTGTCCAGACTAATACCAGGAAAATAGTTTTGCCCAGCGCAACTTTGCGGAGTGCCCGAAAGTATGGGTGAGGGATTTTTGGTGCCGAATAAAGAAAAGTAATGAACGCTGAAAGCAGCAGCCATTTCCAATAAGGTAATAAATAAAAAAAGAAAATTCCGGACCCAGCTAATCCTGTAAAGAAAAGAAAAAGATGAATACGGCGATTGTTGCCAACCCATTTAATCCGGGGAGATGGAATAACAGAATTTTCTGTGAGATACCAGTGAAAACTATAGCTGCAGATGGTAGAAAAAAATACAAAAAAGAGAAAGTAATGTACTGGCTCAGCCAATAAGAGCAGGTGATAAGTTTGCCAAACCATCAGTACCGCACAGAGGGCAATAAAAAGGTTGCTGTAAACAAAGAAGTAGAAAAATTTTTTGAAAAAATTTCAACTGCGATTAGGGTTTTTTCAACCTGATTTTTTCAGATTCTTTGTATTCACTTCTGTTGGCGGCTTTGTCTTTTAATATCATTCCCAGCGCAGCTGTGGTATCTTTAGCAACACCAGATAAAGTACGAATCCCCAAATTTTGTGTATTGTATTCGTAAGTTAACTCAATATCGCCTTCGAGGGTTTTGGGAGGAAGATTCAAGGCGGCAAATTGAAATTTTTCAATAGTGTCTATTTTTGTGGCGGTATTACCAGCAAAAAATTTTCTTACCACAAAAACCGAATCAATATCACCTTCTTTATCTGTGTAAGATCCTTTCAACCTGATAACATTTCCGCTTAGAACTGTTTCGGGAGATATAGATTTTAAAGTTAACTGCGGTATTGTTGTAAACTTATCTTTGTTGCAGGCAGCTACCATTATCACAATTGCTGTTATCACAAATTGACAGAGTTTCATTGGTGCGATTTGAGTTATAACAAATTTACTATTTTTTTGGTTAGGCAAGTCATATATGCAGGAAAAATGGAATCATAAAATTTTTTCAGTCACCAAAAGCGGTTTTGACATATTGGCTTTGGAAGTTTTCAGCTTTCAGGTGAAAAACAACCCTGTCTATAAAGCTTATACAGATGCTTTACGCATAAACACTGCAAACATTGGCAAACTCGTGGAAATTCCTTTTTTGCCCATCAGGTTTTTTAAATCCCATCCGGTGCAAACAACTTTTTTTGAACCGGAAGCTGTATTTGAAAGCAGCGGAACTACCACCAATGCAAACAGCCGCCATTTGGTCAAAGACCTGTCATTATATGAAGAAAGTTTTATTAAAGGGTTTGAGCTTTTTAATGGTCCTGTAAAGAATTGCTGTATCATCGGCCTGTTGCCATCATACGTTGAAAGAGGAAATTCTTCGCTGGTTTATATGGTGGATAAATTGATTGGGTTGAGTGAACATCCGCAAAGTGGCTTTTACCTTAATGAGTATGAAAAATTATTTTCGGTATTATCGGACTTAGAAAAAAAGCAGCAAAAAACGCTGCTCATAGGTGTGACATTTGCGCTGCTGGATTTTGCAGAACATTTTTCTTTTAACAACGACATGGAGCCACTGCGGCATACGACAATAATGGAGACCGGCGGCATGAAAGGAAGAAAAGAAGAAATGATAAGGCAGGAAGTGCATGAGATACTGAAGAAAAAATTTGGAGTTACTGCCATTCATTCCGAGTACGGGATGACAGAACTTTTATCCCAGGCCTATTCAAAAGGGGAAGGTATTTTTTATTGCCCGCCATGGATGAAAATGATGGTGAGGGAAGAAGAAGACCCTTTGTCAGTAAAAAAATCAGGAACCGGGGCTGTTAATATCATTGATCTGGCCAATATTTATTCCTGTAGTTTTATTGCGGCTGATGATGCAGGAAAGATAAATCCTGACGGGAGTTTTGAAATTCTGGGACGAATGTATGGGAGTGATTTGCGGGGTTGCAGTTTAATGGTAATATAAAGAAATAATGGTCTTGAAATTACCTTTACCCCGGTGCTGAATAATTTTGTAGTGTATATTTAAGGTGCAAATATTAAATAATGAAAAATAAGCCAGGAAGCATAGCAAAAAGGACAAAGGCTATCCTGCTGTTTTTTGTTCTGTTTTTTTTATCAAATATTTGCAGTGGTCAATATAATGGCTGGCTGAAAAATCCTGACGGTACTTATGTTATAGGAGGTTGCTATGATGGCTGGCAAAAAAACCCTGATGGCACTTATGTGCTGGGTGGAGGATATGATGGCTGGCAGAAAAATCCCGATGGCACTTATGTGCTGGGCGGTGAGTATGACGGCTGGCAAAAAAATCCTGATGGTACTTATGTTGTAGGTGGTGCGTATAATGGCTATCAAATGAATCCTGACCGGACTTATGTTATAGGTGGTGCATATAACGGGTACCAGCGAAACCCTGACGGTACCTATGTGACCGGGGGTGCATATAACGGCTACCACAAAAATCCTGATGGCACCTATGTAGTAGGAGGTTGTTATAACGGTTATCAGAAAAATCCTGATGGTACTTATGTTGTGGGTGGTGCTTATGACGGTTATCAGAAAAATCCGGATGGCAGGTATGTCGTTGGAGGTGCCTACAATGGTTATCAGAAAAACCCGGATGGCAGTTATGTTGTTGGAGGAAATGCACAAACGGGATGTAAAAGATGCAAATAAAAATTGCTTTGCTTCCTCAGACAAGATTCAGTGAATGCAATAAATGATAAGATTATTTCTCTTTCAGAATAAAAATAAAATCACCTCCTTCATCTCCGGTTTCAGCAATAACACCATCTTGGGGAACCACCGATGAGTTATTAATAACGGCAGTTCTGAAACTGTCAAATAATTGTTGGGAAGAAAGAAACTTGTTTTGATTATCGTTTAATCTTTTTGCTAAATATTGAAGAAAAACAGAATTATCAGGAACCGCAGTCATGGTGCCACTGGTAATAGCACGGCGACTCGGCATTTTATATAAAATCTGTATATCATTGGTCGCATTTTGAATTTCATTACCACCCCTGGTTCTGAAAATACCACCGCTGAAACAGGCATCGGAAATCAGTAGGGTATGGGCAGATTTTATACTCCTGATTTGCTCCCGCAGATCGCTGTTGGATAACCAGGTGGAGGGATCGCCGGGGGCAGCATCTTTGGCCCACCAATACCCCTGTTTTGCATCTTCATCCCAAAAACCATGACCGGCATAAAAGATTACAAGGTTATCATTCGGGCCTATTTTTTTTCTTAAGCGGTAAAGTTCTGCTATTATTTTCTGGCGGGTAGGGTTCAGCAATAAAAAAGTAGATGAATCGGAAAATGTATAACGGTTAATAAGGATATCTTTTAGTTTGGCGGCGTCTTTTTCCGGGTTTTCGAGATACATTTTAGGCTCATTATACCTCGATACACCGATTAGCAGAGCATAATATTTACCCCCTGTTTTTATTTCCTGTTTACCCTGGGTCTTTCCATCAGCCGGATTGTTTGTCCTTGTTGGTGCATCACCCGTTTTTTCGAATAGTGCTTGATCTTCTTTCCAGAGGTAACTTACTTTTAGGGAATTGACATCTATTTTACCTGCAAAACCGATTTTTATTTTACCGGCAATTTCTGATTTGATGCAGGCAGTTGAACCCAGGTTTTTTTCATTAATAAAAAAATAAAAATTGGGGCCGGATTTACGGATAGTGTACTTGCTGAAGACATTTTTTTCAATGTTATTATTGATATATTTTAATTGCGAATTATTTAAATAGATAGAGGAGCCGGAGCCGGAGCCAAGTGTCCAGGTATAATTATTCCAGTGAACCTGGGCGGTTAACACACCGGAAGTTGATGAAGCTGTTATTTCAATTTCAAAATCTTTATTCTCATCAATGGGTATGGTTACAGCTGTTTTGGGAAACTGCATGTTTAACCTGTCTGATACAATTAAAATACCGTTTTCAAATTTTGCCTGTGGTATCGGCCATTTTTTATTATCTGTATCAAAAGATTCAAAGAGTATTATTTCCTTTCTTTCATTCCCGTAATCAGCATAATTTATTTGCGCCTCCAGGTGACCGCAGGCCAGGAAAGTAATGTATAAAGCAGGAAGTATTTTTCTGTACATTTTGCGTTCTTTTCATCAATACTCTCAAGATGGTAATTCTCAGGCATTAATGGAAGAGATTGAATTCTATTGAAGGCATTTCACTGGTGGCGGAAGAAAATAACAGCCCCTGTAAGATAAGCAAAGAAATTTGTTACGGGCTATATTAATTATAGTAAATCCAATTTGAACTTGAATGAAAGAACCCCCGAAACGTCCCCTGAAAAAACAAAACCCCCGCCAGCCTCTATGCTGAAAGGGGTTTCATATTTTACTGGTGCCCGGGACTGGAATCGAACCAGCACATCCTTGCGAACGGCAGATTTTGAGTCTGCTGCGTCTACCAATTCCGCCACCCGGGCTTTGAATTGGGCAGCAATATTAAGCCATTCCGGCTAATTGCCGGTGGATACGGTCTAAATATTTTTTCTTGTAATAGTATTCTTTTACTTGCAGCAACTCTTTTTCGGAAGTAATATCTTCTTTATAATTCTCCACAATTTCTTTAACAGGTTCATATATTTCAGATGATAGTTGAGAGACAACAGATGATAGCTTTGCAGTATTAGCCATTTCATCTGTTTCCATTAATTGTTCATTGATTTCTAATACCTCCATCAAAAAATCAGGCGGCAGTTCATATTTTTCTTCTTCTTCCAATAATCCTTTTTCCTGCAGTACATACTTAATCGTAGCATCCGGGGTTTGAAATGTTTTCCATGCTTTATTCAATAAAGCTGATTTCTCCAGTGCATCGGCCTGTACTTTCTCCTTTTCACTGGTAAAATAATCCGGGTGGTATTTCCTGCTGAGCTCAAAGAATTTTTTGGACAGGGAAGCCGTATTTACTTTCAGTTGTACAGGTATATCAAACAATTCAAAGTACGTCATTGCCATTTATGGGTTTTCGTCTCTTTTCTTAAAAAATTATCCTTAGTTTAGGTTACAAAACAGGGTTGATCATGTACAAATTTAAGCATAAAGCATGGAGGTAATCAGGAACTTCCCGGATTCGGAACTGGTGGGCAACTTACGTTCCGGTAAACGAATGGAAGAGACGATAAAAGCTATTTACCGGAGTTATTTCGACGGCCTGGGATGGTATGTGATGAATAACAGCGGCAGCCGTCAGGATGCCGAAGATGTGTTTCAGGAAGTGGTGGTAGCTTTTATTGACCTGGTACAAAAGGATAAATTCAGGGGTGAGTCAACGGTTAAAACATTTTTATTTTCCCTGAACCGTCATGTGTGGCTGAATGAACTGAAAAGAAGAGGCAGAGCACTGGCCAGGGAAGAAAAATATGAAAGGGGCCAGGAAAAGGTGGAATCAGACACAAGCCATCTTATTGCTGATCGGGAGGGAAAGGCTGAAGTGGCGAAGTTGGTTAGCGAATTGGGAGAAACCTGCCGGAAGATTTTACTGCTCTTTTATTATGAAAATTTGTCGATGAAAGAAATTCTTGAAACGATGCATTATGAAAACGAACAGGTGGTAAGAAATAAAAAATATAAATGCCTGAAACAACTGGAACAAATGGTAAATGAAAACCCGGCATTAAAACAAACATTAAAAAATTTATTGCATGGATAATTCTACACCCGATATGTCTGAAAAATTGGTTTTATACCTGGATGGTGAACTTGCCGGGGTTGAAAAAGAGAACCTTGAGCAGCAGTTGGCTGCGGATAAAGTATTGCAGTATGAACTTGACAGTTTGAAAGAAACCCGTGAAGCAGTAAAATTGTATGGTTTGCAGCAGAAGGTTTCTGTTATTCATCATCAAATGATGAAAGAATTGCAGCCACAGGTTAAGAAAACAGGATCAGCAGGAAAGTTTATTCGCTATACTATTGCTGTTGCAGCAGGTTTGTTATTGCTTATTGGTGGTTACATGGCTTATAATTTCTTTACCCTTACGCCGGATAAAGTTTTTACTTCCAGGTATCAGTCTTATGAATTAGTAACTCTTCGTGACGGTGACGGCAATGAAACACCTGCAGAAAAAGCCTACAGGGAAAAAAATTATAAGGAAGTACTCCGGATACACGATGCCGGGGAAGACGGTTCCCCGAAAGGAGAGTTTTTGTGTGGCTCAGCTGCGCTGGAATTAAAAGATAATAGCAAAGCCATTAAATGTTTTAAAGAGGTATTGGATGCCAACAAACAGTCTAAAAAGCCTGTATTGAATGACGAAGCTGAATATTATTTATCACTTGGCTATATCCGGAACAGGGATTATGATTATGCACTTGATATAATGAATAAAATCCAGGATGATGCCGGTCATACTTATAATAAAGAAATTACCGGTAAACTTATCCGCCAGGTTAAGATGCTGAAGTGGCGATAAACTATTTTGCTTACTTTAAGGTTTAATGGTTATCCTCTTCCTTTTCAGGGGGAGGATTTTTTTTTGAATAAAGGTTACGGTAATCCTTTCTGAATTGACTTATTGCTGAATCTAAACTCAGTAATATGAAAAACATCATTCGATTTTGTGCACTTGCTTTGCTCATTACCAGTATTGTTCTTTACTCCTGTCAGAAAGATGTTGCCGGCGGAAATACAACTGATCTGAACAGACCACATGCTGTTACTATATACCTGACAGATCACCAGACTCCTGTCTTTGACAGTGTATTCATTGACCTGCAACGGCTGGATGTAAAGCTGGAAGACGATACACTGCCTAATGGTGGCTGGGTGAGTCTTAATATCAGGGCTGGTGTATATAATATTCTTCGGTTCAGGAATGGATTAGACACATTGTTTGCCACGGGTACATTACCCAATGCAAAGGTGAAAAAAATCCGTTTGACATTGGGCACCCAAAACAGTGCAATGAAAAACGGCCAAAGCTTTTCACTTCGGCTGAAAGATGAGGACAGGGAAGTGATTGCGAACCTGGAAAGTAATAATTTTGAAATTACTCCATCCGGCCAGGTATTGTTCTGGATTGATTTTGATGCAGGCAATTCGATACAGGTTGATAACAGTGGTCCGGGAAATGGAAATGGCTACAGGCTGAAATCACATATCAAAATATTTACCCGTAGTCATTCCGGGCAAATTGAGGGAAAAATATTGCCCCGTGCTGCTGATGCTATTGTAAAAGCTATCATTGGGTCAGACACAGCAACAGCTATACCTGATCATGATGATGGGGAATTTAAAATAGCAGGATTAAATGCCGGAACTTATAAAATATTAATTGACGGGCAGAATGGCTTTAACGACACTCTTATTAATAATGTGATTGTCAGAAACAGGGAAGACACTCATTTGCCAACTATCACATTGCGTCAATAAAAACTTTACTTGCTTTGGAAAACTAAACCTGGCGAAAAGCATCGTCAGGTTTTTCTTTTTAAGAATTTGTAGGCCAGGGCTCCGAGTATGATGGAAACAGCAACTATCCACCAATTGGAAGAATTTTGGCGGGGTTCATAATTGCCAATGAATATAAGATGCGCCCAGTAAACAGGCGACTTAAGACGTGGGTCTGTTTCGCTATTATTCAAAAAATCAAGTTTGGCCTTTTGCAATGCTTCGTCTTTACTATATTTTTTTGTAAGGTAATAATGCAGGCGTTGGGTGATGAAGGCGGTGGCTTTATCCTCAGCTTTCCATAAAGAGGTAATAATATTGGGGCAACCGGCAGCAGCAAATGCCCTTGATAAACTCATAAGTCCTTCACCTTTTACTAATTTACCGGTACCTGTTTCACAAGCACTCAAAATGATCAATTGTGTAGAATCAAGCCGCAGGTTATATATTTCCCGGGCATACAATTTATAATCACTGCTGTCAGGATAAAAAGTGATAAAGGAACGGGCAGGATCAATGTTGTTTACGCTGGCATGTGTGGCCAGGTGTACAATACTGAAATGATTGACCGACTCAAGGAATTTTTTTTTCGTTGCCGCCGAATCAGTAAAAGCCATTCCTTCCAGCCCGGAAATTTCTTCTTTGGATGCTGGCAAAGCAGGTAATGAGTTGCCGGATGAGTCATTATATGCTTTTGTAGCAAAAGGGGCAAAGGACAAAATGCCCGGCAACCATTTTGTTCTTTTATTTTCACCCAATAAGGTGGTTGCATACTGGTATTGAGTGGAAAATCTTTCTACAAGGTATTTTTTGTTTTCATCCTGCAGGGCTTCAAATGGCAGATAGTTCAGTTCATCATCAGGAATAATAATCAGTCTTTTTATTTGCGATAGTTTCGATTGCACGGCGGACATAAGCTGCTTATATAAATTAGTGGCAGCAGTTTCATTGTAGCGCTGTTCAGGTGATGTCGTTTGCAATTGGGTCTTGAATAGCTCAATGTCAGAAAAAAAGCTTTTACTGATAGCAGATTTGTGGTAGTCGAACCTGGTGGAAGTAATGATAAGTGTCAGCAGTTCATTTTCTGACAAATGAAAGGATAGAATTGCCGTTGTGTTGTCTAATTTTTTTTGTAGTTCATGTACCGGCGGTATTTGTTCAACGGATACTTTTCCCTGCCAGGCCGGATCATCATTTAATTTTTCCCGGAGCTTGCCCAATTCTATCTCATTATCACGGATGGCAGAGTTGATTTGAAATAATTGGTTACTGTCACTTGTCTGAGGAATTTTTAAGATTAACCGGGTAATGGAAGTTTTCAATGATTTTTCAAGACGGATCAGTTCATTTGCCGGGTCAGCCTGATTTTTTAAATCATTCTCCTGAACCCTGAGTGCAAGAATAGAAGCTTTATTCCGCTGGTCAAATAAATAGGCTTCCTCCAGGTAATTTTTTTGCCGGGTAAGTTCATAAAGCTGCAGGCTAATATTAATGGGGCGGCTATGAACGATATATTTTATTTTTCCAAAAAACAAACGGGATTCATCGGAATCGTATGTCTTTTCCACATATTCAGCCAGTTTGAATGCAGCTTTATAAGCAGCCAAAGATGCTTTTAGCAGTTCAATATTTTTATCCTGCTGATACCAGCTTTCTAATGTATTTGCCTTTGCAGCTAATGTATTAAATAAATTGATGTAGGAATAAACCCCGCTGAATTGTTCAGGATTTTGATAAGTATCGGTCTCTTTAAAATCTGTATGAAACTGCATGATTGCCTGCTGGTAACGGGCTGATGCTTCTTTATAAAGCTGCTGTTTTGCAAGTTCATTGGCCTGGAAGCTAAGAATAAGCCCGGATTGAATATTTTTTCTATGGCCATTCCATCTTAAATTTTCTGTAATGGCTCTTTGAAGGTACAATTCAGAAGAATCATTTTCATTCAGTCCTGAAAAGGCAACCCCAAAATTATAAAAGAGATCAATATTTTTTTTATTATCGGAATAATTTACTTTTCGAAGGTAAGCAATAGCTTTTTTATAATCCTGTTGTTTCAGGCTGATGATAGCAAGGTTGTGATATATCTCATCATTAAATACATTAAAGGATAGAATACTTTCGTAAACTGACCGGGCAGACCCGTAATCCTCCAGCTTTATCAAAATGGAACCTATATTTATTTTATAATTAACCAGCAGGTTTTTATTATCAGTAGTAGTGATACTGATGGCTTTTTCAAAATAATTTTTGGCCTGACGGTAATTGCCGGTTTCATAATACATTACACCAAGCCGGTTGAACAGCCGTTGTGATTCGTTCAGTGGTTTTATATAGCTGTCGTTTACGGTTTCTGCTTTTTTATAAAAAAATAAAGCAGAATCAAACTGATTTTTGGTGTAATAAATTCCACCTATATATAAATAAGGCAGAAATAAAAATGAATCTGCCACCTCCGGTAATTTTTGCTTCAGGGCGATAGCGGTGGAATAATCTTTCCTGGCGGCTTCCCCACTGTCAAAATAATAATTGATAAAACCTGTACGCAGATGGAGGAAAAAGTTCAGGGAATCATCAGCTGATTTTTCGGCGGCTGGTATCAGGGTTTGAAATGCAGTCAGGGCCTGCTGATAAGTTTCATCAGCCTTTGCCTGTAAATTTTCATTATCACCAGCCTGTGCTGCAAGTTTTTCTGCATGGCCGTAAATTTTATTTGCCGCAGCCCAGGCTTTTTTAAGGTCTGGCATATTAACAGATGGCTGATGCTGGGAAAAGCAAATCAATAGTACCGTCAGCAATAAAAATGATAAGAGAATTTTTTGCATGATAAGCAGGGGAAATACTTATCAAATTTAACCGCTACAGTTTAATTGGCAATAATAATCACACAGGGTGGTCTTGGTTTGGCCGCTTGTCCGGTTCTTTCAACCATTTCGCCCCGCAAAAATACACCATCTGCCTGCCTGTCCTGCAAGGTCTGCAGGAGGTCTGGTGCCACCGTGGCCATTGAAGTATAATAATACAAACGAACTTTTATTTTGTTGATGATTTTTGAACTGCCATCGTTGAGGCGATAAATTATTTCTATATCACGCCTTGCATCATTAGCAGGTGTGTTGCCGAATAAACCATTGCGAACGGTTTGCGCCAGGTTTATCTGGCCGTTCACTGTTTTTACATCACAGCCGGAGGCATTGGCACCACCACCATCATCAAAAACAGAACCTGCTATTGGAAGAGTTCTTGAAGCCAGGGCATTATAAACGGGCAAGGCGATAGAATCATTTTGCGACAGAAAATAAAACTTATCAAAAAAAGTAATGCCTGATAACACCACCATAGTTGTAGTGACAGTGCCATTAGTAGCTGTATGTGTAATGCGATAACGAAGCCCGGTTTCGCTTTTTGTAACATTAATGGCACCGGTAATATCGTCAATTTCTATTCCTTCCGGAAATCCTGCATACACACCATCTCTGCGGGTAGTGGGTAATACAATATAATCTCCGGCGGAGGGTTTAAGATATAGAATAGAATCACCATAGCTAAGAATATAAGGGCCTCCCGTATTCAAAGGCGGATCGGTAGCCGGTTTATTACAGGAAAACCAGGCTATTGATGCAGCTATTAGAATGAAACCAGGAAAGTTAATTTTGAGATTCCTCATTTTTTGGAGCCTTTTTGTTGTGTAAGTACAAAACGAAAAGATGTAACCTTTATGTCAAATCTTTTCTTAAAATCTTTTCAAAGGTACACCATGGAGCAGGGGCGGGCAGATGATTTAAATCAGTTTGTTTAGCATTGTTTTAAACGGCAACTTTGCCACCTTACTAAACGCTAAACTGTTGTATGACAAGGATCGGACTGATACGGGAAGGAAAAATACCGGCTGATAACCGGGTGTCATTAACCCCTGCCCAATGCAAATGGATACATAAAAATGTCCCTCAGATTCAAATAATTGTTCAATCATCTGCCCATCGTTGTTTTTCAGACAGGGAATATTTGTCTGCAGGCATAGAAGTAAGGGAGGATATAACTGATAGCGACATTCTGCTTGGAATTAAAGAAGTACCAATTGAACAGTTAATCCCAGGCAAGACCTACCTGTTTTTTTCCCATACTAAAAAGAAGCAGCCGCATAACCAGCAACTATTGAAAGCTATTCTTGACCAAGAAATTACCCTGGTTGATTATGAGTGCCTGGAACATGAAGACGGGCAGCGTATCATCGGTTTTGGTTTTTTTGCAGGAGTGGTGGGGGCACATAATGGTATGATGGCGTATGGAAACAGGACCGGACTGTTTAAATTAGACAGAGTTTACAAACAACGCAGTTTCAGAGAATTGATTCATAATTATTTCGGATTAAAGTTGCCAAATGTAAAGATAGCCGTGGCAGGTTCGGGAAGAGTGGCTCATGGAATTTTAGAAATTATGAACCTGGTAGGTATTCATGAAGTGGAACCGGAAGATTATTTGAAAAGACGATTCTCTTACCCCGTTTACACTCAATTAAAAGGCGCTGAATTATACAGGAATAAAACTACCGGTAAATACAACCGGGAAGAATTTCATGAACATCCGGGACAGTATGAATGTAAATTTTTACCGTATGCTGCGCAAACAGATATTTTAATGAACGGTGTGTATTGGGAAAAAAATAGCCCCCGGCTATTTGAAAAGCAAGATGTAAAAGCTGAGAATTTCATTATACAAACCATTGCGGATATAACGGATGATGCCGATGGTTCAGTTCCCATTAATGTAGGTGACCAGACCATTGAAGACCCGGTTTATGGTATTGATAAAATTACATTGGAGAAGACAGTCCCTTACTTGAAAAATTCTATTGACATTATGGCGGTGGGCAACCTGCCCAATGAATTGCCAAGAGATGCAAGCCGTTATTTTGGCGAGCAACTGATAAAACATGTTCTGGAAGATCTTGCTGGTAATAGTTCAGTTATTATTGATAGGGCAACGATAACGAAGGATGGTAAACTGACGAAGCATTTTGAGTATTTGCAGGATTATGTGAAGGGGAAATGACAACTATATACGCAAATAAAAAGCAGGATCTTTTTGATCCTGCTTAATTAATCAATAAATCTTCATTCAGTTAGGGAAGTTCTATTATCCCCAATTGAGTTACAGTACCTGCTTGAACTTTTATATCCCGGATTTCTAAATATTCATAATTTCCAGTTGGAGATTTTTCCGGAATATAACGGATTACTAAATGGTAAACATCCGGAATAAGAATATTATTAATTTCAAAAATTCCGTTTGGGTTTGAATAACCATAGGGAGGAGCATAGGTATTATTATCATTATAAATTTTAATTAAAGCCTCAGAAGGCACCGGGTTGAGGGTTCCGCTTATACCGCCGTAGTTGTAGTATACAGGCTTTAATTGCACAGAACTAACGGGTTCGCTGGATTTATTACTAAACTGTTTTTCCTTGGAACAGCTAATAAAGGCTATTGTAAAAAGGAAAGAAGCAAGGAGAATTGTGAAAATTCCCGGGAAGAAGATTTTGTTTTTCATGACTATATTTTTTAGGTTAAAAAATATTGTTATTCAGTATCTGGTTTCAAGGTATCTATTTAATAGCCCGGTAATTGTGACCATAATAAGTTTGATAAGTGAGTTTAATCATTTTATTTGGCGTTGGTAAGTGCATAACTTTGTATCCTTGCGGTCTTTACTTAACGAACGATTTTATGCTGTGAAAGGATGGTATTGATACGGAATAGAAAAATAGCAGCTGATAATCGGGTATCTGTTCACCTTTATTTTTATAATAACAAAAAATGGTGAGCTACACAACCGAACGAGTATTTGAAAAATTTTGCGGAGAAGAAATGAGTCAGGAGTGACTTAAAGATGCAGATAATAATCTTTTAGCAACGCAATAAAATCAGAAGAATATTCCTTATCCCCATTTCTGATAAAAATTTCATCTATTATTGAGTTACCTGCTTTAGTCATTTTAAACTTTCCTTCAAGCATCATGCGGAAATAATCATGGCTGGCAGTTTGTCTTACAAAAGTTATTTGCTCAACGGCAAAGTCATTTTCGGTAAGTAACTTTTTAATCTCTTCGTTTCTTTTGTAAGGCAACAACAGGTAAAAGCTGCCACTTGGGGTAAGATTTTTTTTAATACAATCTAATAGTTCAGGCAGTAACAAACCTTCATTATGATGGGCAATATTTTTCTTTGCATCGTCACCCTTCAGTTCCTTTTCATAAAAAGGTGGATTGCTGATGATGACATCATACTTATGTGAGAATGCAAACTCTCTTGTGTCGCCAGTAATAATATTTATTCTTTCACTCCAGGGAGAAGCAGCAACATTTGCTGAAGCCTGCTCCGCTGCATCACTGTCTATTTCTACGGCATCAATAAAAAGATCAGTTTGCTGCGCCAGCATGAGAGCTAATAATCCTGTACCCGTTCCAATATCAAGAACCCTCCCGACTCCTGACTCCCGATTCCTGACTCTCTCTTCTGCCCAGGCTCCAAACAAGCATCCATCTGTTGTCACCTTCATGGCGCATTTTTCCTGTTGAATGGTGAATTGTTTGAATTGGAAATAAGAATTAGCCATAAAATATTACCATGCGGCCCTCGCTGTCGAACTAACCGATAAATCAGCAAACTGCCCGGCAAGATATTTATAGTAGCCAGTAATAGCAATCATGGCAGCATTATCTGTACAATATTCAAAAGCAGGAATAAAAGTGTTCCAGCCCTTTTTCTTTCCGGCTTCTTCAAATGCTTTTCGTAAACTACTGTTAGCAGAAACGCCACCGGCCAGGCAAATGTCAGTAATGCCGGTATCTGATGAAGCTTTGTTTAGTTTGTTTAAAAGGATAGTTACAATACGTTGCTGAATAGAAGCACAAATATCGGCGAGATTATTTTGAATGAATTGTTGCTTCTCTTTTTCCGTTGCCGTAAACTCTGCTTTAAACAAATTACTCTTCCCTGCATTTTGTAAAAAATACAGAATAGATGTTTTTAATCCGCTGAAACTGAAATTAAATCCGTCAATTTTAGGCTCAGGAAATTTAAACCGGTTGGCATCACCTTGCTGTGCATATTTATCAATTAAGGGCCCGCCGGGGTAGGGAAGTCCCAGCAACTTCGCAGATTTATCAAATGCTTCCCCTGCTGCATCGTCAATTGTTTCGCCAATCACTTTCATACTGGTGGGTGATTCACATAGAACTATTTGTGTATGGCCACCACTTACTGTTAAACATAAAAAAGGAAAGCCTGGTTTGGGATCATCAATTAAGTTTGCCAGTACATGTGCCTGCATGTGATGCACTGCGATCAATGGTTTATTTAATGCAAGCGATAAGGATTTGGCAAACTGACCACCGACCAGTAAAGAACCAATCAGTCCCGGTGCCTGTGTAAATGCAATGGCATCAATATTTTTCAATTCACATCCTGCATCTTTTAAAGCAGCATCCACCACCGGAACAATATGCTGCATGTGTGCCCTCGACGCTAATTCCGGAACAACACCTCCATACTTTTCATGCACCGGCTGATTAGCAATGTAATTAGACATAATTTTTCCATCCGTACAAACGGAGGCAGATGTTTCATCACAACTTGATTCTATTGCTAAAATGGTAACCGGCATGAAGGCCTCAAAGGTAGCGAAGGCTCACTATTTTAACGATTGGTCCAATCATACAGTTGGAAGCCCTGTCAGTAAGGGTGCGGTACTTTATCGTCACTCGTTTGTCAGCAATAAGGGTAACATTTGCCGGAAGGGAGGCGGGTTCAAGGTTGGTTCCGCTGTCCAGCACTATTACCAGTCCGCATCCGTCAAGACCGGTATAATCTTTTACTATACCTGTTTCCTCGTCAGAGATGTTTTTGTTACAGGATACAAGCAATGCAAGGAAGCAAATTGAAAATATGGCAATAAAAATTTTTCTCATCCGCCTTTTTTAGAATGACAGTCAGATGTTTTGTTTTGCTGCATCGCCTGTCGGGTATGAATGAGTTATTTGAAGTGTTAAAATGAATTTACAAAGATGAAGTGTGTTCGAAAGCCTCACCTTCAGTGAGGTTTGGAGGGGCCGCTTACTTTCCCCGTATCGCCGCCACCGGATCCATCTTTGCTGCCTGCAGTGCCGGAATAAAACCGGCCAGTACGCCAACTATAATACAGATGGCAACGGCCAGCACCATATAACCAGTGGAAATAAAAACGGGAAAACTTAAAGCCTTACTTAGTATTTGAGTTAGCAGGAAGACGAGAAGCAGCCCTATCATCCCACCGATAATACAAAGAAATGCAGACTCCAAAAGAAACTCAGTCAGTATCACCCGTCGTTTGGCACCCACCGCTTTTTTCAAACCGATCTGGCTGGTTCTTTCACGAACGGTTACAAACATAATGTTCGCCACTCCAAACATCCCGACTATCAGCGACAAAGCAGCAATAGCCCATCCGCCAAGATTCAATCCCACAAATGCAGAACTGATAGCATCACTGAAATCATTAATATCATTTAGTGCAAAATCATCTTCTTCCATCGGGGTAAGACGGTGTATGGCCCGCATTGTTCCTGTCAGATCATCTTTCAATGCCTTGCTGCTTGTATTATCACGGCCCTGCACCATAATCAGTGGATCGGCTTTAGCTTCATTCATTATGCTGCGGGCAAACTGGTAAGGTATCACCATGCTCTGATCAAAATCCCAGCCACCGATCATTTGCTTACCCTGTTTTTTTATTACACCGGTGATACGGATTTTTTTTCCCCGGCTTACTATTTCTTTGCCGACGGCGAGTTTGGTGTCGCCAAATAATTTCTCTGCAACATCATTGCCAATAACAGCAGCATTGGTTCCCCTGCTAAATTCTGCATCCGATACATAGCGGCCAACTTGTATTTCTATCGGTTGTATATTATCAAAATCTTCACTGATGCCATAAACATTTATATTGGATAAATTAGTTCCCTTATATTCGGCATCGGCCACCACTCTTATCCGGAAGGCTGCATACTGTGCGCCGGGTGTTCTTTCTTTTATAAATTTTATTTCGGAATATTTTGGCGCCGGTCTGCCTGCATATTTCCACAGAGGATATTCACCACCGCTCCCGGCACTGTAGTCCCACTTATCTACATAAATGGTATTGGTACCTAAAGATTTTACTTCATTCTGTATATTACGTTCGAGGCTGTTTACCGTTGCCAGTATGCCGATGATGCAGAAAATGCCGATAGTGATGCCAAACAGCGAAAGGAAAGTGCGGAGTTTATTCTTCCACAATTCCTGCAAAGCCATTTTAAAACTGCTCGTAATTATTTCTATGGACCGGCGAATCATAAAACAAATTTAGACATAAGACACAAGAATCGGGATGTAAGTATCAAGGCACAAGAATCAAGGCACAGGACTTAAAGAACGGAGAGTTACCCGTGTCATGAACTTGTTCTCTTGTTCCGTCTACCTTGTGCCTTTATGATTATTTCAATCCCAAATTTGTCGGTAATCCGTCTAAGCTTACCAGATTCTTCTGCTGCACATATTCATGCAGCCCATCTGCCCCTTTCTTCTCTGCCCATTCAAAGTGAATATCTCTTTCACCTTCATAATTGTAAAGCGGCACACCAAAGCCGCAGGATGTTTGTACTAAATCAATATCGGCGACAATCAATTGACGGGTGCTTGGGTATAGTTTAAAATGCGGAGCATACTTTTCCCATTGTTCACTACCGGGTAAAACTGTAAATCCATTTCCATACAATCGCAGAATATTGGGAGCACCTTCAAAGGAACAGAACATGATGGTGATACGGCCATTCTCTAATGTGTGGGCAGAAGTTTCGTTGCCGCTGCTTATCAAATCCATATAGCCAACCTGGTTATCGGATAATACTTTAAAACAATCCAATCCTTTTGGTGAAAGATTTACCCGGCCATCGGCACTTAACGGGGCGGTGCTGACAAAAAAGATATGCTGCTTCTCAATAAAATCTTTGTGAGCTGGTTTAATGGAGTCGTGTAGTTTTCCCATTTGAAAATTTGAAGGATGAAGGTAGGAAGGAAAGGGGATTTTTATTTTATCGCCGGGGGCGATAGAGTAGTGTTTAGAAACACATCGGCAAGCTCAGTAGAAGTTTTGCAGAGCCGGGTACTTTTTTACAATTTTATTTCAAATAAGCAGGCAGGAATATTATGATAATGGCCGGGCAGCCCTTCAGTATTTTTTAACTCAAACATACCGAGGAAACGAAAACCTGCCCGGGTGTAATATTCTATCAGCCTGGTGTTGTTGCCCAATGTATCTAATCGTATAAAATCTTTACCGTTATCTTTTGCATATTGCTTAGCCCAGTCCACAATGCGGGAAACAAAATTGTTGCCCCTGAAATTTGGATTGGTAGCAATCCGGTGGATATAAACGGCAGCATCGGCATTTCGTTCTTCCCAGATTTGTTCATCACTGAAAGTAGTGGCCCAAACGCAGGCTATTTCATCCTCCATCAGTAGTTTCCACTGCCGGTTTTCTGCTACTTCGGTTTCCACCAGCTGCTGTTCAAACTGCGGCCACACCACTACTGTTTGCTTTGATTGCTGATAGGCTGATGCTATGCTGTAAAGCCGGAATATTTCAGGAATATCGGTTGTTGTACAATTTTCTATTTGCATAGTAGCTGCAAGATAATTTTTAAATACTGTGAAATCAGCGCCACCATTTTATTTTGATGATAGTGGAAGACTAACGGTAACGGGGTGTGGATGATTTTAATAACCGTCAGTTTTGTTTCACTTTGCATTGTATATCCGTTGAGATTCGAAGCGATAAATTTGTAAAGCCCCGCAGGAAAAAGAAATTGCCTTCCTCTATGGTACCCTGCTATCAACTATTGAGATAACGATTTTGCCTTTGGCATGTCCATCCCCAAGATACTTAAGCGCAGCAGGCACTTCCTGTAACGGGTAGCACTTGTCAATAACAGGCACTAATTTGCCTTCTTCAAATAACAGGTTGAGGTATTCCAAATCTTTTCTGTTGGGTTTATATCCCATTAATCCTAACTTCTTATTAGTGAATAAGGAAAGAACTGGCCACAGCAATAAAAACTGCAGCAACAACCCGCCCATAGACCCACCTATCATTGCAAAAGTGCCGCCGGGTTTCAATGCCCGTTTATAATCGGATACAGAACGATGTGCTATAACATCGAGTATCCGGTCATATTGCCGCCCATTACGGGTATAATCTTCGGTTGTGTAATCTATAAAATGGTCGGCACCCAATGAGCGGAGTAGTTCAAATTTCTCAGCTTTGTCCACACAGGTTACCACAGCACCTAATGACTTTGCATATTGCAATGCAATCGTACCAACACCACCTCCTGCACCGTTGATTAATATTTCATCGCCTTTTTTTATTGTTCCCTTATAGCGAAGCCCCTGCAAAGCCAGAAGACCAGCCTGTGGTAAGGCAGCCGATTGTTCAAATGACATGGCAGTAGATTTTCTTGCTAAAACTTTTTCAGGAACAGATACATACTCTGCAAAACCACCAAAGCCACAACCTGCAATATCTCCAAACACTTCATCACCCGGCTGAAACTGCTTAACATTTCTGCCAACTGTTTCGACCCGTCCGGCTATATCGGCCCCAAGTATCTTGTGCCGGGGTTTTCGCAACCCACCAATGATGCGTACCAGGAACGGTTTGCCCTTCAGCAGGTCCCAATCCCAGGAATTTACGGATGCTGCATAAATTTTTACCAGTACCTCGTTTTCTTTTGGAGTTGGTTTGTCAACTTCTTCCGGATGAAGTACACCGGGAGAACCATATTTTCTATAAACAACTGCCTTCATTTGGATATGTTTATTTTAGTTGCTATATAAACCCATGCCTTTTTTCCGGATTCAAGTGTAACCCGGATCCTTTTATAATTATCCGGTTCATATTTATCAGCCAGTGTCAGTTCTTCTGTGGTAAGCTCCAAAACAGTTCCTTTAACAGTATCATTATTATCTGCGGAAGCAATTAGTGTTTGCTGAAATTTTTCTTCACCTTTTGAAAGAAAAGATTCATCCATGATTTCAACAGCAGTGGTTTTAAAACCTTTCAGGGTATCTGTTAAACTTTGAAAAATCCTTCCAAACAGTTTCATCTGAACATCTTCTTTTTGAAGTATTCCGTAGGAGAAAAGAGTTTCTTTCATTTTTTGTAGTTGAAAATGACCTGCCTGCTGCGGAGAAACGGTATCAGCAAATTTTATAAGTTGAAAGGAAAGTACCCGCCAGCATTTTTTGTACGACAGATAAATCAATCTTTTCAGGGTTTGTAAACCGGATACATCCTTTGCCGGTACTTACTCCTTTAAGTTCGCCTTTATATTTTTCCATTACATCTGTCTTTAGAATATAAACGCCAATGAAATGTTTCTGACTGGCAAAGCCGGCTTCAGCAATATTATTTTTTTCATAACAGGGACCGCCATACCGCATGGTTTCCTTGTAGCCTTTAAGTTCCTGAAGAAATAATTTCCTGATTTGCGTTAATGCCTTCAACCGGTCCGCCGGAACCTCTTTTAAATAATCGTCAACAGTGGCTGCTTTACTTTGCATGGTGCAATTAGAATTAATTATCAGGTTGCCATAGCACACTAAATTAAATATACTGCACTCTATTCAAAATTTCAATCCGTAATTCAATTTAGTTTAATTTTTTCTCTTCTTTTTTATTTCCCGGGTTTACAATGTAAGTCATGAAATAAAAATTGATTATTTTTTGCCATTATTCATTTCCTTTTTAAAAATCATTTCAACCTTTATTTTTCAGTGAGTTTTTTTTTATTACTGTTGACGCAAAACCTCGCTGTTTGTGCTGTTTTATGTAAATCATTTTTGTTTATAATAATTGATATAAAGGAGTACTGATGTATCTCAGTCCGGAATCAACAATTATGGTAGCAACAGTTTTTTCGGGGCCCAGCCTTTCAGCTATTCTCAGGGTTGCAACAATATTTGCTCCTGTTGATGTGCCTGCAAAAATTCCTTCTTCTTTGGCAAGTCTTCGGGCCATAGACATTGCATCTTCTGTAGTAACAGTTAAAATCTCCGTAACAATTTCTGGTTGCCATAGCGGTGGAATAAAACCAATGCCAATGCCTTCAATTTTGTGTGAGCCGGAAGGACGTCCGGATAGTACTGCAGACTCATCGGGTTCAACTGCAAATGTTTCTATCTTATGGTTATGTTTTAAAAGTGATTTAGTTACCCCATGAATGGAATGTGCTGTACTTACTGTATGTACAAAAGCATCAACGCTGCCTTCTGATTGCTCCCAAATTTCATCACCAAGCGGATAATAACCTTGTTCTGCATCGTGATTGTTTAATTGGTCTGACCACCAGTGATTGTCCTGTTCACTTAACTTCCTGGAAGTTTCAATCATCTCTTTGATGAGCTTTTCTGTTATTTTTTTATTATCACTCAATACGTCTGTAACAGTAGCTCCGAATGCTTTCATGGTAATTCTCTTTTCATTGCTGAAAGCATCCGAAAAAACTGCATGAAAATTATAACCCAGGGAGGCACATACAAATGCAAGTGAGATGCCTGTTGTTCCGGCGGTATATTCTACAATAGTACTTCCCTGCCTAATTAACCCTTTTCTCTCTGCTTCTTCAATTACTGCTTTAGCCATTCTGTCTTTCATGCTACCTGTTGGATTAGCACTTTCCATTTTAGCTATAATTCGGGCACTATTAACCGGTACTATATTTCTTAATTCTATCATTGGGGTATTCCCTATGGTATTTCTGATGCCGGCATTTCCTGAAATCATGTTCTTTATTTAAGAATAATTAAAATATTCTGGTTGTGAAAAAGGTAACGCAAAATAGTACACAACGGTCTGCATTACCCCGTTCTCCTTAGTCTTCCCTTCTTTCAGCAAAATTAAATCTTTTGGGTTGGTGTAATGAACTTCGTTGCAATATTTATCCCGCACCAACGGTCGGGACGAAGCACAACCCTTCATCCTTTATTTATTTATTTATCGTTGCTGCTACCTTTATCGTTCCGTTTCTTATTTTCGAACACTACGGACAACTGAGGCTGGTATTCCAGAACGGCTTGTTTTCTAATGTCCATAAGTTTACTTTTTTGTGTAAACCTATTTCAGGACAAGACAGAATAAGATTAGGATTTGTTCGTCGCCCCCCGCTGACGCAAAACCTCGCTGTTGTGCGTAGTTTTTTAAGTTATTTCTATGCCAAATGATTTGTATGCTTCTTTTGAATAATAGTTTATTGCAGTTGCTGGTTTATTATTATGAGTAAATCGGCTTATTGCATCCTTTATTGAAATAAACGACTTCTACGAAAAAAATGACAAAGAACCCGAACAAGGCGGAGGAATTCAAGAGCATCAATTGTATTCAAGATTAAAATCACTAAGAGAAAGTACTGCTAAAATTGAGTTACTTAAATCATTTGATAAATTT
>JANPMI010000322.1:0-3433 GCA_031422725.1 Chitinophagaceae bacterium
GTCTTCAAAAGAAATTGCTGTTAAATTAGATATTTCACTAAAAACAGTAGAAGTTCACCGCTATAATGTTCTGAAAAAATTGAATTTGAAAAATACTGCGGCCCTCGTAAATTTTATTAATGCCCAGGGCTTGTAAAAGTAGTAGTTCTTTACGTTGAATTATTTTGTAATTTATCTGCACAATGCCTGGTAGCAGAACTCTTTTTTATAAAGTTCCCAAACTTACCCTCATCGCCACTATGCTGGCTATGGGTCTTGCTACAGCAGCCCTTGCCGGATGGGTATTTGATATCGAAATACTTAAAAGGCTTAACTACTCCTGGGAAAGTATGAAAGTGAACACAGCGTTGGCTATTTTATGTGCTGCGGTTTCGCTTTTATTCTATACCTCCGGTGACAACAGGAAACTGGCTTTCGTATTTGCCGCTTTTTGTTTTTCTAACCGGGGCTGTTTCTTTAAGTGAATATCTTTTCGCATGGGATGCCGGTATTGATGAATTTTTTTTAAAAGATACCGGGGCCGCCGGTGATAAATATCCTGGTAGAATTTCGCCTATAACAGCTATTTCTTTTGTACTGCTGGGTATTTCATTATTTATGTTTCCTTTCAAAAAATTAATATGGCTACGCATATCTGAGTTTACTTCAATTGCTGCTTTGTTGATAGCCTTTGCAGCTATTATTGGCTATTTATATCGCTCCAGCCATCTTTACCAGATCTTCCAATTTGTCTCTATTGCATTACATACTGCATTATCCATTTTATTACTGGCACTCGGAATTATTTCTTCCAAACCTCAAACAGGATTTTTAGCCGCCTTCAATAAAAACACCAATGCTGCAAGGATAGGTAGCCGTGAAGTAATAGTATTAATTGCCATCGTAGTTGTGGTGGGATGGCTGCGGCTAAAATTGCAGGATGCCGGCCATTTTGATACCCAGTTTGGTGTTTCTGTTATAATTATCATTTTTTCGATTACTTTCTTTTTTACCACCTGGGTAGGAACTACAAGATTGAACCGGCTGGAACTGGAACAAAAAAAAGCCGACAATCAGATTCTGAATAATGAACGAAGGTTCCGGGAGGTGTTGGGTATTATTGGGGATAATGTATGGGAACATGACTTTGCCACAGGTAAAACTTATTTTGAAGAAACTATTCAGGAGTTATTGGGTTACAGTAATAATGATACAAATGACAATATAAACCTTTGGTGGAAGAACACTCATCCGGATGACCGTTGGATGCTGGAGGAAAATGACAAAAATTATAAAGCAGGAATAAGCAACAGTCATAACATAGAATACAGGATTTACCATAAAAATGGTTCGCTCAGATGGGTGCTTGACAGGGGTGTAGTGCTTAGCAAAGATGAGAATGGAATGCCATTAAGAATTATAGGAACACATACTGATATAACGGCGAGAAGAGAAAATGAACTGCTGCTGAAAAAACTGAATGAAGAACTTTTAAAAAGCACTGTTGAATTAAAAGCCTCTAATGAGGACCTGGAACAGTTTGCTTATGTAGCCAGTCATGATCTGCAGGAGCCTGCTCGCATGGTTGGAAGTTTTTTACACTTATTGAAAAAAAAATATCACAATGAATTAGACGAAACAGCTATAAAATATATTGACCTGGCGGTAGATGGTGCCGGCAGGATGAAAATACTTATTAATGATTTGTTGAGTTTTTCAAGAGTGGGTGCCAGCAAGGAGGAATTTAAACAAGTAGATCTAACCGAAACATTGAAAAATGTGCTAACCTCACTCCAGCCTGTTATAAAAGAAAGCGGGGCAATAATTCATATCAGTAAACTCCCGGTAATAAACGGCAATGCTCCCCAAATTGATCAACTATTTCAAAACCTTCTCGGCAATGCCATCAAATACCGGAGTCACCAGGTACCTGTTGTAGAAGTAGGATGCCAGGAATATGAGGACGAATATGAATTTTTTGTAAAAGACAATGGGATTGGGTTTGATAACAGATATTCCGACAAAGTATTTGTAATTTTCCAGCGGTTGCACACAAAACAGGAATACTCAGGCACCGGCATCGGTCTTGCCATTTGTAAACGGATTGTGGAAAGGCACGGGGGAAAAATAAGAGTAGATGCTGAGCCCGGCAAAGGCAGCAATTTTTATTTCACTATTTCAAAACAACTATAAAATTTTTATGAGAGAGATCCGTATTTTAATGGTAGAGGACAATGAGGGAGATATTATACTGGCAAAAGAGGCTTTGAAAGAAGCCAAAATTCTGAACAGTGTTGATGTGGCATCCGACGGTGAAGCCGCACTTGATTTTTTATTCCGTCGTGGTGCATTTGCCCATGCACAAACCCCTGACCTCATTTTTCTCGATATTAATATTCCAAAAATCAACGGCCTGGAAGTGCTGAAAATAATCAAGGCAGATGAAAAATTAAGATTAATCCCGGTGGTAATGCTCACTTCTTCCAATGCTGACCGGGATGTGCTGGAGGCATATAGTAGTTATGTAAACTGTTATGTTACCAAACCAGTTGATCTGAAAACCTTCATGGATGTAATAAGTGAAATTGAAAGTTTCTGGTTAACGGTTGTAAAGTTGCCAGTCATCGGGTAATGACCTGTAAAACCGGGGAAAAATAATGCAAACAATAAAACAACTCCTGATTGTTGAAGATAATTCTGCCGATCTGTTTTTACTCAGGGAGTATCTGGATAATGCCGGGATTAAAATAGAGGAAATTATTACTGCTGAAAAAATGCACCAGGTACTCAGTATGCCTTCCTCTTTTCATCCTGATCTTGTTTTTCTTGATCTCAATCTTCCTGACAGTAATGGGCTGGAAACATTTCTTACCCTTAACAAACGAATGCTGGATGCTGCCATTATTGTAGTAAGCGGTTTAGATGATACAGGTATTGCCCTCCAGGCCATACAGGCCGGTGCCCAGGATTATATTACCAAAGGCGAATTTGATGAAAAACTTCTTTCCAAAGCGGTCAGTCATGCAATGGAGAGAAAAAAAAATCAGCTTAAACTACAGGAGAGTGAGGAACGATACAAGATGCTGGTTGAAAGTGCCCCAGAAGCACTGGTTATTCTGGATGTGGAGAAAAGAGTGTTTACCGATGTGAGTGAAAGTGCTGAAGCATTTTTCAAAATGTCTAAAGAAGCGTTGTTAAAAGTTGGCCCTGCACAGGTGAGTCCCAAATATCAGCCGGATGGTTCTTTATCCGTCGTAGCGGCCATGCAAAACATTAACCTTGCCATAGCAGGAAAGAAACCTGTTTTTGAGTGGACACATATTGATACGGGAAAAAATGAAATATCCTGTGAAGTAAGGCTTGTTCGTTTGCCATCAGATCAGCAGGTTCTTATCCGGGGAAGCATCATTGACATATCAGAACGAAAAAAAAGGGAAGAGGAACTACAAAAGTC
>JANPMI010000323.1:0-40349 GCA_031422725.1 Chitinophagaceae bacterium
CTTTCAGGTTCTCTTCGGTTACGGCGTTGTCCCTGATCTTCCCCTCTTTTTTTGCTTTATCCACCATATCCTGTGCTCTTTTTGATTCTTTGGCACTGGCCCTCGTGGTGCTCGACAAACCATAGAGCATTACACCTGCAGCTTTGTCTGTAACTACTGAATTGGTGTTTGCATCAAAATTGCTGTTCTGGTATTTGTAACCACGGGCAAGCACAGCGGAGTCAATCTTTCTGCCAACATCTCCGGCACTCTCTAATGCATTGTTGGCGAGAGCTGATTGCAACACAGGTGCCCAGCCGCCATCTCTCCAGCTACCATCTTTATCCTGCCCCTGCTGAATTCTTGCCACACATTTATCCAATGCCTTTTCAATTCTTTTCTTCATCGCTTCATCATTCAGGTTGTAGCGAAGAATGTTGGTAAAAAATTGTGCGGTTAAAATCACATCAATATTTCTTCCCAGTTTTATTTGTGGTTGTGTGTTAGTGAGTGTGGTCAGGTATGGCTGATTATCGGGACAATCCTCTGTAATTTTTAATAAAAAATCAGTTGCTTTTTTTAAATGCTTTGAGTAGTCACCTTTATCTAATGTATTATCCGTTCTCAGCAATGACATAGCAACGAGTGCTGTTGTGGCCGGGTCACTTGTTACAGCATGCGGATCAAGAACATCCTGCCGGCTATGTGTACCGGCACCCCAGCCGCCGTCATTAGCCTGTGCCTTACCCATCCAGTCTAATCCTTTCTTAATAGAGGCATCAACCTTTTCCGGCGTTTTAAATGTGCTGATCAGCTTTCCTTCCTGGCTGGTATCTGTTCCAAGAATTGTTTTCATAATACAAACGTGGTTGGCTGCAGGATTGTTACAACATTTTACTTCCTTCTTTTCATGGGTTTCTTTTTTTACGGTAGTAGCTGCTAACAATGCTGCAACGGCTACTGCTGATGCTGACAGCAGTACGTTTCTTTTTTCAAATAGAAATTTCATGGCATTTTGTTTAAAAGATGAATAAAAAAATTGCCAGCCGGAGTGAGAGTTAACCGCAGAGATGGGGAGACGCTGAGTGTTTTATTCTCTGCGCCACTGCGTCTCTGCGGTTATTGTGTTTATTTTTTACTTACAGACTTTACTTTCGCTTCATCCATGTTTTTGGGTTCAGGTTTTCCTTTTGCCAGCATTTCTGCACTTTCCACTAATCTTACAAACTCTGAACGATAGCCTTCTTCATCACTGCCTTTTGCTTTACGGGCAAGATTTAATACGTTATCAAAAGAAGAAGTGGATTTAAATTCTGAATTGCGGAGCAACATACCAAACTGTGCCACAGACGCAGCAAAACGGAAGTTGTCAGATGTTTTTGCAATTGGAATTTGATTGTCTTTAACCGGATGTTCTATCAGTTTGCTTACATCACCATCCGGTGCTTTGTAACGAAACTTCACCGTCAGTATTTCATCACTTTGAGATGACTGACTAAGTGGCTGAACATTTTTTTGGTATTTTAATGAATCAATCCCTTTTAAAAAGTCGCTGTTCACCCCCACTGGTATTATTTCATACAGTGCAGTTACAGTGTGACCGCTGCCGAGTTCACCGGCATCTTTTTTATCATCATTAAAATCTTCTTTAGCCAGCATCCTGTTTTCGTAACCTATCAAACGGTAGCCTTGCACTTTAGCAGGATTAAATTCAACCTGTAGTTTCACATCTTTGGCGATAGTGAAAAGTGTTCCGCCAAATTCATTTACCAATACTTTTTTTGCTTCGCTGATGCCATCAATGTAAGCATGGTTTCCGTTTCCTTTATCGGCGAGTTGCTGCATCTTGCTGTCCTGGTAATTACCCATGCCATAACCTAATACAGTAAGGAAGACTCCGCTTTTTCTTTCTTCCTCCACCATAGTTACTAATTCATCATTGCTGCTGACACCGATATTGAAATCACCATCGGTGCAAAGGATCACACGGTTATTACCACCTTTTACAAAATTTTCCTTGGCTGTTTTGTAGGCTAATTTTATTCCTGCACCCCCGGCGGTAGAGCCACCTGCTTCCAGGTTATCTATGGCATCTTTGATTTTTGTTTTATCACTGCCATTTGTTGGAGCCAGCACCAATCCTGCAGCCCCTGCATATACCACTATCGTTACTTTATCCTGCTGACGAAGCTGGTCAACCAGCATCTTAAGTGAGGCTTTAACCAATGGAAGACGCAATGGCCCACTCATAGAACCAGACACATCAATCAGGAAAACCAGATTGGATGCCGGAAGATTATCAGTTGAAATTTTCTCTCCCTGCAGGCCAATGAGTACCAGTTTATGTTCTTTATTCCAGGGAGCATCAGAAATTTCTGTGTTGATAGAAAACGGGTCCTTACCTGTGGGTTGCGGATATTCATAATGAAAATAGTTGACCATTTCTTCTATTCTAACTGCACCGGCAGGTGGCAACCGTCCCTGGTTTAAAAACCGGCGGACATTACTGTAAGATGCTGCGTCCACATCAATAGAGAATGTAGAAAGTGGATTATCTTTTACTTTTAAGAATTTATTCTCATTGATATTATCATAACCCTCCCGGTTGAAATCTTCTTCATCGGCATCAAGACCGTAATATCCGGTTGAGGGTGCCGCTTTAAATTCCCCGGTTGCAATTCCCCGGTTGTAAGATTCCATTTTGCTTATCTTTCTTCCATCATAAGCTTTTGTAACTAATACTTCCTGGGTAGCTGTGCTGGCCGCTTTTAGTGTAACATTAATAACAGAACGGCCATTGATATTTTCCTGCATCGCCACAAAACCAACAGCAGAAAAGATTAATGCAGCAGATGATTTCGATACAGTAATACGGTAAACACCTTTCGCATCAGACATAGTGCCTTGTGTGCCTCCTTTGACCATTACACTAACTAGCGGTACCGGACTTCCTTTGTCGTCGGTTACAGTGCCCGTAATAGTATGGGATTTGATGGGACGGAATGCCAGCATTATTAAAATAAGCGGCGTAATGAGGATAAATAAACGTTTCATAAAATAAGTGTGTTTAGATACCCTGATGCGGGTATTTTAGCAATTGCATAAGACTGCATAAAATTTTATTCGCTAATTTTAACCGTTGGCTTTTATTAAAAACATATCCCACACATCACTAACCGATAAAGAGCTGGTGGCTCTGTACAAAGAATCGGGTGATATGGCCGTACTCGGTGAACTTTACCAGCGGTATATGGAACTCGTTTATGGTGTTTGTTTAAAGTATTATAAAGAACCGGAAACTGCCAAGGACAGTGTGATGCAGATATTTGAAGAATTGGTACCAAAATTGAAAAAGCATGAGGTGGATAATTTTAAAGGATGGCTGCACCAGGTGGCCAAGAATCATTGCCTGATGCAACTGCGAACACCGAAAAACATGAAAACGGTTGAGTTTAAAACCGACTTTGTGCAATCAGAAGAAAATGTGCATCTGAATGGAGTGCTGGAAAAAGAGGAGAATTTTAATAAAATGGAATACTGTCTCGGCACACTGATAAAGGAGCAACAGGAAGCAATAAAATTATTTTACCTGGAAGGGAAATGTTATAATGAAATAGTGGAAATGACGGGGCAGGAATGGAACCAGGTGCGGAGTTTGATTCAGAATGGAAGAAGAAATCTTAAGATATGTATGGAAAAAAGTGAGGCAGGAGTTGAGAGAAGGGAGTCAGGACTTTGAAAATAAAAAACATGAACTTTGTAATGATTTTTGCACAAAGACAAACTATAATATCCCCCTTTAGGGGTTAGGGGTATGGCAAACGATAATAACATAAAACATTTTACTGCCGCTGATATTGAAAAATATCACAAGGGCTTTCTTTCTGCAAAAGAAATGCATGACCTGGAAAAAGCAGCGATGGATGATCCTTTTCTTTCAGATGCAATGGAGGGCTATGCTGTTCACGGTGTTAATTCTGCTGCGGACAATACGGAATTGAAGAACTGGCTCGGAGAAAGGGTTGAAAGTGCAAAAATACTTCCATTAGAAAAAAGCCGCCCCAGTTCCTTCCGTTTGCTCCGTGCCGCTGTTGCTATTGTATTTGTAGCCGGTGCCGGTTTGCTTGTCTATCAATTTGCGTTCAATAAAAAATCAGCAGACATAGCACAGGCTGACACAAAACAGAAGGAAGCAATAAAAGTTTCAGATTCAGCCGTTGCCACTACCAGGGATACCACTACAGAAAATAAACCCGTTATTTCAAAACCCGAACAAATAACAACCGGAACAACAGTTGCTGCAGATGATAAAGCAACCGGGCCAGGTGGTAATGTTTCAAAAGAAGTAAGTGGTGAGAAAACAGTTGTACCAGGTAATGATGTCGCTGTTTCAACTACAAAGGGAACTCAACCATCAGTTTCAGCACCTGCTAAAGTAGCCGATGGGCAAGCTGATTTGTACAAAAAAACGACAGGAAAAAATACTGAAAAGAAAGAAGTTGCCCGTAATGAAGTAAAGACAGAAGCAAAGGATAAAATTGCCGCCAATGCAGGACAGGAAACCGATAAAGATGGAGTAAGAGACCAGGCAGCCCAGCAAACCGAAGATCAGAAAAAAAACAGGGCTGTTGCCGCCAGCCGTAAAACCGATGAAGAATATTACCATAGCCAGGCAAGAAATACTTTTCGTGGGCAGGTTACAGATGCAGCTAATACAGGTGTACCATTTGCCAACGTAACCAATGTGCAGGATAATGCAGGGACTTATACAGATGCTAACGGAAATTTTATCCTGACGTCACCGGATTCAATTCTTAACATACAGGTACGTTCCATTGGTTTTGAAAATAATAACTCACAGCTGAGAGGCGATATTCCCACCAACAGGGTAATATTACAGGACGACAGGAGAAGTTTATCTGAAGTGGTAGTAAGTAATCAAAAGCCAAACACCGCTGCCCGTTCCCGCAACAATAATGTAAAATTAGAAGAACCTGAACCTGCTGATGGCTGGGACAACTATGATACTTACCTGGCTAACAATCTGAATGTGCCGGAGGAATATAAAACCAAACAAACCAATACAGCTTCGGTAGAAATATCTTTTGAGGTAGATAAAAATGGAGAACCGGTTAATATCAAAATTGAAAAATCTCTCTGCGCTACCTGTGATAAGGAGGCCATACGCCTGGTAAAAGACGGCCCTAAATGGAAGCGTAAAGCCAAAAAAGGGCGGACAATGGTGACTATTCCCTTCTATAATTCTTTTTAATAAGTGGGGTAAAACTGAATCACTTATTTCTCCTCCTGAGCCTTACCTTTGCTTTTCTAAAAATTAGCTTGTATGAAAAAACTTCTTATTACAGCGTTAGCTGTCTTTGCTTTATTTTTTGCTGATGCACAACTAAAAACACCAGCCCCCAGCCCTACCCAAACCATTAAACAGGATTTCGGACTTGCTTCCATAGAGCTTTCCTATTCCCGTCCCGGAATGAAAGGAAGAAAAATCTTTGGTGATCTTGTCCCCTTTGGAAAAGTATGGCGTACCGGTGCTAACCAGGCCACTACGGTTACGTTTGGCGAAGATGTAACAATTGGAGGAAAGAAAATAACTGCCGGCAAATATGGACTATTAACTATTCCTGAAAAAAACACCTGGACAATCATTATTACCAAACAATTGGATGTAACAAGTCCTGCCGCTTATAAAATGGACCAGGATGTAGTGAGAGTGATGGCAGAACCGATGAAGATGAAAGATGATATGGAAAATTTTACCATGCAATTTGCCAATATAAAACCCGGCAGCTGTGAATTACAAATGATGTGGGAAAATACGGTGGTATCATTACCTGTTACTGCAGATGTGGAAACAAAAGTAATGGCACAGATTGACCAGTTGATGAATAAAGATACCCGTCCTTACTTTGGTGCTGCTATGTATTATATGGATAATGGGAAAGACCTGAACCAGGCTTTGGCATGGTTTGACAAAGCTGTGGAGCTACAACCCACCGCTTTCTGGATTCATCACCAAAGAGCCAATGCGTTGGCTAAACTGGGCAAAAAAGATGAAGCAAAAATGGCGGCTGAAAAATCAAAAGAGTTAGCGACCACCGCCAAAAATGATGATTATGTGAAGCTGAATGAAAAGTTGATTGCTGAGTTGAATAAATAAAAACCCTCCAACCTCCTTAAAGGGAGACTTAGATTCCGATAATTTAAATAGCCCTATTACGGGGCTATTTTTTTGGCAAAAATTTTATTGAGTATTAAGCTGAAGAAAATCACTCCAAAAGCCCCGATTGGATTGAGCCAGAGAAATCCCATTTTCAGTACCGGAGGTTTTGTTTTGGTAAGAATAAAAACAGTCAATACCAGCAACTCGGCCAGAACGGCTGCCCAAAAAACAACATGTCCATTTTTTATTTTCTTAATAAAAAAAGCAACAAGGAAAACACCGAGTATTACGCCATAAAAAAGAGAACCTAAAACATTCACCGCTTCTATCAGGCTGTTGCCAATATTATAAGTGAACATGGCTACTATAATACAAAAAATACCCCAGGCTAATGTGTACCATTTTGATAACCTGTATTCATCTTCGCCACTTTGTTTCTTTTTGGTAAACCGTTTATGAAAATCAACCATCGTACAGGACGCCAAAGAGTTAATAGCGGCAGCTATGCTACCCCATGATGCTAAAAAAATAATGGCAATTAGTAAACCAACCAGGCCAACCGGCAAATTATCCACAACAAACCGAAGAAAAATATAATTAGTATCATTACCATCTCCGCCTACGGCTTTTGTATTTACCCACTGCACCACTTTCTTTCGTAAACTATCTGATGTGGTTTGAAGATTTTTTAGCGACTGTATGGATTCATCGGCCAGCACCTTGTTCTTATCATCGTTAGCAGCAGAATAAGCAACAACAGCCTGTTGTTTTTTCACAGCAATTGCTTCATACTGCTGCTGCACTAATAAAAAAGAATCTTTATAAACGGATTGTTCTAATTTTTTCACTTGCACCTCATTAAAAAAAATCGGCGCTTTGTTAAAGAGATAAAAAGTAAACACTAATACCCCGATTAATAAAATCAGGAACTGCATCGGCACTTTTACCAGTCCATTCATTAATAAACCCATCCGGCTTTCCTTCAGTGACTTTGCCGTAAGGTACCTGCCCACCTGGCTCTGATCTGCCCCGAAATAAGATAAAGCAAGAAAAAAACCCCCCACTATACCACTCAGCAAATTGTATTGATCGCCCCAGTTAAATCCTTTTTCTGTAAATCCTGTTGTAATCACATTCAGCTTCCCCATTTTTCCGCTAACCTGCAACGCATCTACAAACCCAACATTCTCCGGCAGCATATTCACCACCATGTAGCCAGCGAGAAACATCCCGGTAAATACAATAATGAGTTGGAGTTGCTGTGTATAAGCCACCGCTTTTGCACCACCGCTTATGGTATAGATGATAAGCAGACCGCCCATGAACAAATTTGTCCAATAAATATCCCAGCTAAATAAAGAAGATAAAATAATAGAAGGTGCAAATACACTGATGCCGGTTGACAACCCTCTTTGCAACAAGAAAAGGAATGAAGTCAGTGTTCTTGTTTTATTATCAAACCGGTTTTCCAAATACTCATATGCTGTATAAACTTTTAGTTTCCGGAAGATTGGAACGAAAAAAATACAGATGACCACCATCGCCAGCGGGATGCCGAAATAGTATTGAACAAACCGCATTCCATCTGTGTAAGCCTGGCCAGGTGCCGAAAGAAAAGTAATAGCACTGGCCTGTGTACCCATGATGCTTAACAACACCAGGCCCCAGGGCAAACTGCGGTTGGATAAAAAATAACCATCGAGATTATGGGAAGTACGGCTTTTGTATAAGCCATAAGTAATAATAGCCAGTAAGGTTGCAATAAGAACAATCCAATCTATCTGGCTCATATTATTTAAAATATTCTGTAATCAGATAAAATAAACCGATAAGTATAATAAGAAATGAAATAACAAAGACGTACCAGCCCTTCCAGCTTTTGAATAATGGTGCTTTATCGTTATCAGGTATTTGCATATTTTATCTGCGCCTGGTTCGTAACCAGCCTGTCAAAACAATTATAAATCCGAGAACCATCCCGATTATAATTCCAATTTTCACTCTCTTAATTAATATACCCACTACCAATCCTAAAATGATAGCAAAAATAAATGCCATCTCCCCTCTTCGTATGCTTGGCTTTCGTTCTTCAGGCATTAAAATCCTTTTTTCTTATTTAACGCAATCAAATTGGCGAGTAACCTGTATGCACCGGGTACACCGGCAGGCAACTCCCTGAAGAATACAATACCGGTATAGGTAAAATAACCTTTACCATATTTAGCTACCAGCAAAGCCCCTTCCTCCGGTTTTTCACCTGGATCATTCATCGAGATCAGTTTTTCAAATTTACCTGTCGTATCACTGCCATGATAAATACTCCGTTCCTGTATCCAGCCTTTAAAATCATCGGCTGTAATTTTATTGGGCGAATTAAATACCGGGTGTTCGGGTTTTAAAAAAGTAACTGCTGCATTTTCATCGGTTATTCTTGTTCTTGTAATATTAAAAGGATAAGGGCCTATTTTAGCCCTCACCGGGCCAATCTGGTTGCTGGTATTATATTGAACAATCAGGTTACCCCCTTCATTCACATACTTCATCAATTTTTCATAGTGTCTGTTCATCCACTCGTTGGTATTGTAAGCCCTGACACCTGTAAGAATAGCATCAAACTTATCAAGGTTATTTTTTGAAAGTTCTTTATCGGTTAGCAATGTTACCTCATAGCCCATTTGTTCCAGGGCTTCGGGTACTTTATCACCGGCTCCAACTATATACCCGATCTTTTTACCATCCGTCTTTAAGTCGATTTTTTTATTATTTACTGTAGCAATAATAAAATAATTAATATAAGGGATGTGATCATGCTTTACTTCTTTCATCCCCTGGTGATACACATCTTTTCTTCCGTTATTCGCATCCACGGCAAAATAATAATCGTTGTCCATATTGGCCTTGATAGAATATGTTACAGGTATCGTAGTATTCTTATCTGCAAACTCAATTTTTTCAGGTGTGTATTCCACCTTTACCTGGTCCACCTGATCCCGTCCTACACCATTGAGAAAAGTTTTAAAACCCTTTTTCTTACCGGTGAGATTTAAAACCCCTTCGAAGTTGTTATTCCCTTTCGAAATTTTATATTTTTCATCCGTTGACACCAAAACAGGTGGCAGCACTACCAGCGGTTCGTACAATTCTCCTCTTACCGGATCGGTAAATTTATATCTGACTGTCCTCATAAAGGTGAATACTTCTCCAAACACTTTTAACTGTATATATGCATAATAGGCAGGGTTCACATCAGGCTGACCAATCGATTGCTGATCGCTAACATTGAAATAACCTTCTTCCATTTTGCTGGCTAACCAGTAAGGCTGCGTAATATTCTTGTCAGCAGGAACAAAAATCGTTTTGGAAAAATTAATATTCTTATTCTTCTCTAAAACTTTTGAAAAGCTGGAATCAAAATTATCAACCTGTACTTTCTGCAATTCAGCATCAGTACCCAAACGGTTATTTAATGAAAAATTAATTTTTATGGAATCGGTTTGCACCGCAAATTGCTCAGATGCCGTGACATCAAGAAACAATCCGCTGCACTGAACAATCAGCTGATAGACCTCCTTTGTTTTTTGTTTTTTCCAATAGCTATCCGGCAGATTGTTAATAGCCCTATACAATTTTACCAGCCCTTCCACTGATTTTTCAGGATGCAATAAATCAAAAGATGCGGTGATGTTGTCTATGATTTTTGAAATCATTTCTCCGCCCGGCACTCTATTCCAGGTCAGTTCTGTTCCATCCATTAAATCACTAACCGGCTGATCACCCTTAGTCGCTTTAAAATATTCAAATGATTCTCCCCTCGTGGCAGGCACACCAAAACCCTGGCTCTTGTGCTGGCTGCGGCTTTCAGCGGCTATTTCTCCGTAACTCTTTCCCAGCAAGGGGTTATACCCACCTACATCTATTTTAAGCTGGTCTTCTCTTGTGGTGTTAGTTCCACCAAAGTTGAATGTGTTCCAGACTATTCTTTTGGCCTGCCAGACCGATACATACTTTAATTGTTCCGGGAAACGGTTGGGATCCGCAGCAGCGGTATATGCTTCATTCGCTAAAATTCCTGAAGCAGTATGATGACCATGACCTCCTTCGCCGGTGGTGGGAAACCGGTTTATAATTACATCAGGTTGAAATTTTCGTATCACCCATACCACATCACTCAATATTTTTTCCTTATCCCATTTGATAAAAGTTTCTTCCGGTGTTTTTGAATACCCAAAATCATAAGCTCTTGTAAAAAATTGTTCCCCACCGTCTATTCTCCTGGCACTTAATAATTCCTGTGTTCTTATCAGTCCTAATTCAATTCCCTGCTCATCGCCAATTAAATTTTGCCCGCCATCACCTCTTGTTATGGATAAGTAAGCGGTGCGGTATAATTTATCTTTGGATAAATAAGTTATCAGCCTGGTGTTCTCATCATCCGGGTGGGCAGCAATATATAAAACTGAACCCAGCACATTTAATTTACGGAGGGCCAGGTACATGTCGGCAGATGACCAGCTTTGCGGAGACTGTGAAAAGGAACAAGGAACAAGGAACAAGACACAAGCGGCTATTGAAAAAATCTTTTGCATTACAGAAAATTATTCAGCGAATATACTGTTTGTTGAAAAAGCGGCAGAAACCGCTTAAATAAATAAAGCCGGCTTTAACAACCGGCCATTTACATACTTTAGGGCACCTCTAAAAACCGCTATATAAAAACGAACTGTTTGTCAGGCTTGTCACCCTGAGTGTATCGAAGGGTTATCGAAGCCTTATCAGACATCGATTTTATCAACATTCAGTCTTCGACAAGCTCAGACTGACAGGGTTTTTAGAGATGCCCTTTATAAATTTTATCGTTTTCAATAACACTATTGACCCACTAAAAAAACAGCATTACAGAATAAAAGTTTTCCATTTTCCCAAAAATTGCGGAAGAGCACATTATCTGCAAGATAAGTGATAGTGCCCCTGCCCATTGATTGCACGCCGAATAATAATCCATCTTTTAATTTAGCCTTCAATTTTGCTCCTACAAAACCGGCCACCTGGTTATCTTTTTTGATAACTCCCACATTCCACCCGCCTTCTTTTATGAATTCATAAATATTGTCATCCTGTTTCAGCGTATAATAATAATCCGGATAGCCGTAGGCCAAAGGATGGGTGTTGTCTAATTGCACTTTATAAATAGATCCTGGTGTGGTAGTGGGAATGATATCCCTTTCCCTGTCTTCAAACTTTTTCAGCGCATCATAATTTACAGAATCACCTTTTTTATTTTCCTCTTCCTTTTTTATTTTAATTCCCAATTCAGCTTTTGCCAGTGCCCCGACAGCTCCTTCCAGCGCCACCACTCTTCCACCTTTATTAACCCAGTCTTTAAAAACATCTGTTGCAGCTTTATCATTCAAAAAGCTATATGTACCCGAAGTCATTATCAGCACATCAATATCATTCCAGTTCATACGGCTGATATCATTGGTATTGATAAGTGTAAGGGGATAATCAATCTGCTGTTCAAAGAAATGCCATACTTCGCCGGCTGCGGTGTAGCTAATGCCTTCCCCGGTTAACAATACTACTTTAGGCGCTTTCATAGGATGCACTTTATCACTGCCAAAGTCAAATCCTTTATCTACAAAACCAGTGGATACAGCATTCAGCGTAACAGCATTACTGTTAGCGACCTCTACCAGGATTTCTGTAAGATTCTTTCTTTCGTTACCTTTCTTTAATACAATGACAGAACCCCTGCCGAACTGCTGGCCATTTACTTCAAATGGCATTTCAGCAAACCGTAACCTGATATCTTTTTGCAACAATTGAGAAACTGCTTTCACCGTTTGCACACCCTGCCAGCGGATGACATACCCATATGCATCAGCCGGTGTATTAGGAACAAAGGCAGCCTGCGCCATGCCATCAGCGTTTATTTTTTCTTTTGATGCCCAGGCAGTCAACCCATAAACATAGGGTAATGACCAGGCAGTAATATCATAGGTAAGAGAGTCAGGAAGTTTTGATTTTGGCTCAAATAAAACTTTTACCATCGCCGACCTCGGTTGCAGAGCCGTTACCACTATATCATATTGCATGGAAAAGGATTCGTCTTTTCCTGCATTATAGTTATACCCTTTGGCAGGTCCGCTAGCATATCCAAAATGGATACCATTATCCGTTAGCAATACAAGCAATGCCCTGATCCGATCCCTGTCGGCTGCTTTATTTTTAATGACATACGATTTATGTTCGCCAACACCACTGCTTACCGCTTCGTTAAAAAAATTTCTGAATTCTTTTACTAACCTCCCTGCATTCATGGATGATATTTCAATGGTGCTCAGGGAAGTGGTATAGTGATGAATCATCCGGTCATACAGGGTCAGTGTATCACCCTCATCCGTCAGTACTGCTGTGCCGCCGGATCCGCTACCACCCTGCTCATAGGTCATGCCAATGGCGCCATTATAAGTGGGCCAGGTATCGCCATAGGAAGGATAATAGAGATCAAATATTTCTTTGGTAAAATATAACCAGCCATTGGCATCAAAATATTTTGCATGATTTTTTCCCAGCAACACCTGGAAATCCCTTTGCCACGGTGTAATAACTTCATGATAAGGTTCTGCTGCCGGTGCAAAATAATACGGCTCATTAATGCCCTGTTCATGATAATCCACATGCACCTGCGGCATCCATTCGTTGTATTTTACTATCCGTTGCTTTGACTCTATCTGCGTTTGCCATGCCCAGTCCCTGTTGAGATCAAAATTATAATGATTGGCTCTGCCACCCGGCCAGGGTTCCCGGTGTTCTCTTGCTATTCTTTCGGGGTTAGGATTTTTCCCGGCTACAGAATTAAACCAGTTCACATACCTGTCTCTTCCATCAGGATTAAGACAGGGATCAATAATCACCACTGTATTCTTCAACCATTCCTTTGTTTTGGTATTGGAAGGATCCACCAGTGAATACAAAGTAAGCATCGCTGCTTCGGAAGAAGAAGTTTCATTACCGTGTACATTATAACTTAACCAAACAATAGCCGGTGCATTTTCTTCTGTAGCAGCCATCTTGTCTTTTGCCATGTTTGCCAGCCGGATATTATTCATCCTTACCTGTTCCAGGTTTTTTATATTATCTGCCGATGAGATAAAAGCCACCAGCAACGGACGGCCTTCATGGGTTTCACCATATTGCTGCAGTTTCATCATGGCAGGTGCATTGGCGAGTACATGGTTAAAATAACTCACCACTTTCCAATGCGGAGTGAAACGGCTGCCAATTTTATAACCCAGAAATTCATCAGGTGATTTTAGTTGCTTGTCCGCCGAAGCCTGGGCGAAGGCGGATGCCGTTATAAATAGCTGTATTAAAAAAAGAAAAGAAAAGAAGAATCGTTTGTGCATTATTTTATGTTTAGGCAATTTAAGATATGCAAATGTAGGCAACCCGTTTTCACAGCAATAAAAAAAGGCTACCGCAAAAGAACGGTAGCCGCCTTATAAAAAAAATGAATAACTATTTGCTTGTTGGTAGTTCGAGTTTTAACCGGGCAAAATAATAAGCCCCGTTAAATCCATGTTGCTGTACCCTGCGGCTGTAAACAAAACGGCCTGAGCTCATATTACCGCTATGCGTATGCCTGTCCTGGTACACATCCAGCAAATTATTGGCACCGATTGTTATGCTAAATTCTTTTTTAATCTGGTAAGAAACGGAAACATCGGTCACCAATTTGGAATCAAACACCTGGTCCAGTGTTTCCCTTGCATTGGCATTAAATGCATTCATCGGGAAGGCTCCGGGATTAGCAGGATTAATAGTAGGATCCAGGTATTCCACTTTTCCAAAGTTCACCAAACGAACCATAGCTCCAAACTTGCTGACTTTATAGTTCAATGTCAGGCTCAGTTTACTTTTTGGATTGGCTACTTCAATACGGCTTTGATCTTCCCGGTTAAAATAGTTTCCTAATTGTCCGGTGGAGACTAATATTGGAGAAGCTTTGATAATGGGTTTGCCGTCAGCTCCTTTTTTTACTTCATTATCAATAAATATGGCTGCCAGCGTAGCCCGCAATGAATGTTTGCCGGAAAATTTTGTGCTATAAGAAAAAACTGTTTCCAATCCGGTGGCTCTTGTATCAATAGCATTGGTAAAGAAATTGGCGGTACCTGCCCCGGCAGCGTCCAACTGTGCCTGCAACTGTGGATTGCCGCCCCCCGTAAAATTATTGGTTAACACTATCCGGTCATCAATATCTATCTGGTAGGCATCAATGGTTAACTCAAACCCTCTAAATGGTTTGGCAGTGATACCTGCTGAATAGCTTTTACTGGTTTCTTCCTTTAATGTTGGTATGCCAAGTATTTGAGCAGGAACACTGCCATTCGTAAATGTCCCGGCCTGTATCGGCATCAATGGATTGCCTACAAATAAAGTACTTGTTCTCTCATAAAATCGCTGTTGCATGGATGGAGCCCGGAAGCCTGAAGTGACAGATGCTCTTACATTAAATGCATCGCTAAACCTATACCGGCTGGCTAATTTAAAATTCAGCCTGGACCCAAAGTCACTGTAATTTTCGAAACGTAATGCGCCGGTTACCAAAAATTTATTGGTAAAATCCTGTTCCAGGTCAATATAAACAGACGTAGCATTCCGGTTATTATCATTTGAATTGATAAAGCCTGAAAATACCTGCGCACCTGCTGCCGCTGCGGTGGGGGGATCATAATTTTTATAGGAAGCTTCCTCCCCGCCCCTCACTTCAAAACTTTCAAATCTGAATTCAACACCTCCTGCCACGTTTAGCCCTGCCAGTACATTATATTTCCGGGAGAGATCGGCATTGAAAGTATTTTGGCCAAATTTCAAACCACCTGCATCAAAGGAGGTCTGCCTGTTTCCGGCAATAAAAAATTGTGAGTAATTAACCGAGTTGTCAATAGTGAAATCAAACTTACTCGTACCATAAGTATAACTGAAGTCTGCATTCCATTGATTAAATTTTGTACGAAGACCCAGTGAAGCGGAAGCATCAGTAAGATCAGAATTGATGAAGGGTAAAAATCCATTGGGATAAATAGCAAACACCTGGGGTGCATACATTTTTGCATTACCGGGAATACCGCTGGGGTAGCGGTAAAAGCCGGCAGCCCTGCCATCTTTTTTGCCATACCCTCCAAACGAATACAGTTCCGTTTTTTCGCTGACAGGATAAGCAAAATTATAAAACAGGTTTCCTCCTTTCATTTCAGAGTTCCCGATAAACATATCAAAAGTATTTCTTGTCTGGCCTCTTGCAGCCATAATAGAATCATCCCTGTTCACATTATTTACATTGGGATAAACAGCACCGGTAAACGTTCCTGTCCTGTTTGTTGCATCCCGCTTAATGTATTCCCCGGTTAGGTTTAAATGACCTTTGCCTGTTTTGAAACCGTATCCTAAAGAAGCCTGCAAGTTTCCACCATCTCTTACTTTCACCGAAGGGTCATCCGTTTTATTGGTTATCTTATATAAAGCATAATTCTTTTCGTAAGAGGTAATGTACTTTCCATAGCTTACTCCTGCTTCCAGTACTCCTGTTCTTTTTTTCAATACAATATTGTTTACTCCGGCAATCGCATCTGAACCATACTGTGCAGCAGCGCCATCCCGCAGTATTTCTATTCTTTCAATAGCCGTAGCAGGAATAGCACTCATATCCGTACCCACAGATCCCCGGTTTACCGTACCATTTACATTCACCAATGCCGATTGGTGACGGCGTTTGCCATTTACCAGCACCAGCACCTGGTCGGTACCCAATCCTCTCAGTTGTGCAGGATCCACATGGTCGGTGCCATCGGAAATGGTTTGCCGGGCCGATTGAAAAGAAGGAGCTATAAAGTTTAATATTTGGCTAAGTTCTACCTGGCCAATATCATTTACCACCTGTGCAATTTGAATTACATCCACCGGCACCGGTGTTTGTATTCTGGTTCGTACAGTAGTTGAACGGGATCCAACAGTTACCGTTGTAAGGTCGCCGGTAGATACCATATCAGCGTTTGTCTCCGTTGTACTGTTTGCCGAAACCGTCACAGAAAAACGCTGTGTTTGTGTACCAACATAACTTATAATAAGCGTATAAGAACCCGGCGGCGCCTGAAGTGTGTAATTACCCATCGCATCAGTAGCAGTTCCTTTTTTAGAGCCATCCAGCACCACAGATGCTCCGGCTACGGGAAGACCGTTGGCATCTTTTACAGTTCCTTTTAGTGTACCGTTTTGCGCCGAAACATAAACCGAAGCAAAAAGAAATAATGTCATAAGTACCACAAAACGAAACGGAGAAAAGAGTTTACTAAGCATAACTTTAATTTTGGTTAATAAAAAAAATTACCAGCAAAAACTTAGGAAAGGGTAGATGGGGTCAGTTAAATGTAAGACTTTTTCAGTGTTCAAGGCAAATGATTCTGCTCAATTTAATTACCTTTCTCCTGATACAAACAAATAAACTAAATGAAAAGAACCCTTATCATATTTCTTATTTCTGTCACTGTATTGTCATGCAATCCTTCGAAAAAGAATGCAGGTCCTTCGATTACTATTAATCCTTTTGAGTACAGTATTCGGAAAAAAGTGATAGCTGAAAATGGTGCCGTTGTGTCTGCTCATCCGCTGGCAAGCAAAGTGGGTATTGAAATTTTAAAAATGGGTGGCAATGCTGTTGATGCTGCTATTGCTACGCAACTGGCACTGGCGGTTGTTTATCCCAATGCCGGTAACCTGGGTGGCGGTGGTTTTTTAGTAGCAAGGCTGAGTAATGGGGAACAAATTTCAATAGACTTCCGGGAGATGGCGCCCGGCAAAGCTCACCGGGATATGTATCTTGATGCAGATGGCACACCCAGAACAGATAAAAGCCAGAATGGGCACTTATCCGGGGGTGTACCGGGAACGGTGGCCGGTTTATTTGCTTCTCTGAAATATGCAAAGCTTTCTTTTACCAAACTAATTCAACCCGCTATTGATTTAGCTGAAAAAGGTTTTGTGATCAGCCAGCGGGAAGCCAACTCATTAAATGGTCTGCAGGATGATCTGAAAAAATTTAATACCATGATGCCGGTGTTTGTAAAAAACATCGAATGGAAGATGGGTGACACGTTGATACAAACTGATCTTTCTACTACATTAAGAAGAATCCGTGACAAAGGAGCAGCAGGATTTTATGAAGGCGAAACAGCAAAACTGATTGTAGAAGAAATGAAAAGAGGCGGCGGTATTATTTCGTATGAAGATTTAAAAAACTATACAGCTAAATTCCGGCAACCGCATGTTTTTGATTACAAAGGCTACACTATTATTGGTATGCCTATGCCGAGCAGCGGCGGATTGCTGGTGAACCAGATGATGAAGATGATTGAAAACAAAAATATTGCTGCCATGGGATTTCAATCGCCACAAGCTGTGCAACTGATGGCGGAGGCAGAGCGAAGGGCTTTTGCTGACCGTGCCGTGTACATGGGCGATGCCGATTTTTACAAAGTGCCGGTAAAAATATTGAGCAGTGAAAAATATTTGCAGGACAGGATGAAAGATTATAATCCTGCCAAAGCAAGCATCAGTAAAGAAATAAAAGAAGGTAATGCAGCAGCTTATGAAAGCGAAGAAACTACTCACCTGAGTGTGATTGATAAAGAAGGCAATGCAGTGGCGGTAACTACCACACTCAATAATTCATACGGAAGCAGAACGGTGATTGGTGGCGCCGGTTTTTTTCTGAATGATGAAATGGATGATTTCAGCATCAAACCCGGCGTACCCAATATGTACGGCGCTTTGGGTGGTGAGGCCAATGCTATTGCTCCCGGCAAACGGATGTTAAGTGCCATGTCGCCCACGGTGGTATTAAAAGGTGGCAGACCCTACCTGGTAGCAGGCACACCAGGTGGCACTACTATCCCTACTTCCATTTTTCAAACATTGGTAAATATTATTGAATTTAATATGAGCACCGAAGATGCAGTGTACAAATCCAAGTTTCATCATCAATGGCTGCCAGATACATTGCGGGTAGAAAAAGATTTTCCGCAACCGGTCAGGGATGCTTTACAGAAAATGGGCTATGCCCTTAAGCAAAGAGAAAATATTGGCCGTACCGAAGTAATAAAAGTTTTAGCCGATGGAAGATTTGAGGCGGTAGCTGATAAAAGAGGTGATGACGCAGCAGAAGGATGGTAATTAGTCCGGAGTCGTTAGTCAGAAGTGCTGAGTCAAAAAAAAAGAATTATGAGTACAATTGGAAAAGAATTTTTGGATACTGCAATTCGCCGGTTGAAATATTACAAAGATCTCTGCGATAAAACTTTTGAGCAGTTAAGTGATGCAGATTTTCATTATCAGCCAAACTCAGCATCAAACAGTATTGCCATCATCATTCAGCACATGGCGGGCAATATGCTCAGCCGCTGGACAAATTTTCTGACGGAGGACGGCGAAAAAGAATGGCGGCAGCGGGATGATGAATTTGAAATCCATACTTACAATAAACAACAACTGCTTGCGTTGTGGGAAAAAGGATGGGCTTGTTTTTTTGATGCCATTGAACCCCTGAAGAAAAAAGATCTCAAAAAAACCATTTACATCCGCAAAGAACCTTTGCCGGTTGTTGATGCCATCAACCGGCAACTGGCACACTATCCTTACCATATCGGGCAGATTATTTATATAGCAAAAATCATAAAAAATAAAAACTGGCAGAATCTGTCTATTCCAAAAGGGAATTCTATCCAATACAATAGCGGCCAGCAGCTAAAAGACCCGGCAAAGAAATTCTAAACGGGTTTGCATTCCCGGAATTAAATCTCTACTTTTGCCGTCCATCTAACTTCATTCCATCCGGAAGCTGTGTAATCCTTTCTGAAAAACTTTTCGTTTATTATATTTATTGAATTCGTGGCTTGTAAACTTTATCACATGAAATTTTTATTACCTGTATCAGTTGCTCTCCTGTTATCATTAAATGCCAGTAGTCAAAACCAATTGGCCGTTTTTGCGGGACCACAGGCTACTTCTGCCCATTATGAAGTGCAGGGTTTAAAACAAAAAAGCAGTATGAAATACGGTTTCCAGGCAGGAGGGGCTATGAAAATACCTTTTGAAAATAAACTATACTTTAGCCCTTCCGTATTTTACAGTATGAAGGGATATAAAGTAACTTTTACCCGTTTTGCTTTACTTCCTGATGCTGACGCAAAAGACAATAATACCACCATACATACTTTTGAAATAGCTCCAATGCTGCAATACGATTTCAGTAATGAACCAGGTCATGCCTTTATTAAAGCCGGGCCATCCATGGACCTGCAATTAATAGGCAGGGAAAAATTTAACCTGATGGCAGGTGGTTCCGTAAACCGCAAAATGAAATTCAGTTTTGGCGATTACGGCTATGTGGCTATGAACCTGATCGGGCAACTCGGTTATGAAACAAGCAGTGGCTTTATCATCTTTGCCCAATATTCGCATGGCCTGGCCAGTATCAGCAATTTAGATGGTGGCCCGGTTATTAAGCACCGGGCCTATGGTATTTCCATTGGCAAATATCTTAACCGGAAGAAGATTGTAATTGATATGAGGAATAAGGAGTGAGATTGTCTTAATTTACTTGTACAAGTTTGTATTGCAAATTAACTGATTTCTGTACAAGGAGTTGCGTATAATACAGAGTTACCTGCAAGCCTATTGTCGACAGTACTCATATTTGGCAGACACAGCAGAAACCCCAAACTAATTGTAACAATTTCATTATTGACGGACACTTCTCACACATCAAAACAACTATCCCTTTTTTATACTGCTAAAAACCAAATCCTCCAGAAACATAACAATCTTTGATTCATCTTTATCTTTCCCAAAATCAGTTAGCGCAGGCAGGTTATTCATAAAAAAATTCTGGAAATGTGCCATTTCGACAATAGTACTTGCCAGTGATTTTGGGTATTTGTATTTGGGGTTACAGTCAAGAATGATTTCTCCAATTTTAGCACAGAGGTCTTTATAGGGTTTAAATAGTTGGTCTTTATTATCTTCGGATACATGCTTGGTTAAATAAGCTTTGGTGCCTTCTGCAATAATTATCTGATGAAGAATGTTTTCATTTACATGACTGGTTTTAACATCATCTTCTACTACAGTAGCCAGTAATTTAATTACTCTTTTGAGCTTAACATTAGGGTCTTTAATATTATTGGTGTTAACGGCAACCCTGTATTCGAGCCAACTCCAATACCAGGCTGCTATATATATCAGCAAACGGTGCTTATTTTCAAAATACCTGTAAATACCTGCTTCGGTTGTACCAATATCTTCTGCCAGCTTTTTAAAGGTGAACGATTCAAACCCATTTTTATGTATTAATTGAATACTATGAAGAATGATTTTTTTGCCCAGTTCAGATTGTTCAGGATTTCTGAGAAATAATTTTTCATTCATTTTTATCTGTAACTGTACTTCCATGTATTCCGGTTTTTAATGTAAAATGGCCCACAACTGCCAATAAAATAGTAAGACTCTAAATCCAATTGTCAAAATTAAGTAAAAGTTTTACATTTTAATATGATAGTATTACTATCATTTGAAATAAATATACTATCATTGCACTACCAAAAAACAATACAGGTAGTTATGAGCGTAAAAAACATGTTTAAAGAATTAAAGAGCGACCTCCCGGCAAGTATTGTCGTTTTTTTTGTAGCTGTTCCCTTATGTCTTGGTATCGCCCTGGCATCTGGCGCACCGCTATTTGCCGGTATTATTGCCGGTATCGTCGGTGGTATTATAGTGGGTGTTGCAAGTGGATCGCCGCTTGGGGTTAGCGGCCCCGCTGCTGGGTTGGCGGTAATTGTGTTAACCTCTATCGCAGCACTTGGCTCATGGCCTGTATTTTTATTAGCCGTTGTACTGGCAGGCATTTTACAGCTTATTATGGGCTTTGCCAAAGCAGGTTTTATTGCATATTTCTTTCCCTCTTCTGTAATTAAAGGAATGCTTACCGGTATTGGACTGCTGATTATTTTAAAACAAATACCCCATGCTTTAGGGTATGATAAAGACGCTGTTGGAGATGATGCTTTTTTTCAAACCGACGGCAGCAACACTTTTTCATCCATTGTATCAGCTTTTGATGTGATAACTCCCGGAGCTATACTTATAGCGGCCATATCAATAGCCGTACTCATATTATGGGATAAAGTACTTACAAAAAAACACAGAGTTTTTCAATTGTTACAAGGCCCTATTGTAGTGGTGATTTTAGGTATTGTAATGAATTATCTTTTTCAAAGCGGCACTTTAAATTTCAGTTTGGCAGAAGACCAGGTAGTAAGGCTTCCGGTTGCAAATAGCTTAACGGAGTTTTTTAGTTTTTTTACTTTCCCCGATTTTTCTGCAATCACAAATCTTAAAGTTTGGGAAGTAGCGATTGTGTTAGCCATCGTGGCAAGTTTGGAAACATTACTATGCGTTGAAGCTACTGACAAAATGGATCCTCAAAAAAGAGTTACACCTACTAACAGAGAGTTAAAGGCTCAGGGTCTCGGAAATATTATTTCTGGCTTTATTGGCGGTTTACCCATTACACAGGTAATTGTTCGCAGTACGGCAAATATTTCTTTCGGTGGTAAAACAAAAATGTCCGCAATACTTCATGGCATTTTCTTACTAATCAGCGCCATTACCATTGCCGGAATGCTCAATATGATTCCGCTTGCCAGTTTAGCCGCCATCTTAATTATAGTAGGGTATAAATTAGCCAAACCTGTTTTATTTAAGCAGATGTATAAATTAGGCTGGGAGCAATTTGTACCTTTTATAGTTACCGTAGTTGCCATTTTATTAACCGATTTATTAAAAGGAATTACGGCAGGATTAATAGTGGGTGGTTTTTATGCACTCCTTCACAGCTACCGCAATTCACACCACATGAAAGAAATTATTACCACAGAAGATGGTATACAAACTTATCATCTTGTTTTAGCAGAGGAAGTTTCATTTTTTAATAAAGCCAATGTGGTAAAGGAACTGGAAGAAATTCCGGCAAATTCAAAAGTTATTATTGATTTTTCTAAATCAAAATCAGTTGCCCATGATGTACTTGAATTAATAAAAGATTATGAGATTAATGCTAAAACAAAGAACATCAGCGTTGAGAAAATAAAATTCATTGAACCAGCTTATGCATATTCAAATTAATAACAAAAAAAACAATTAAATGAAAACATTAACTAAAGAAATGCAGGCCGCTATAACACCGGCAATGGCAATCGAAATTTTAAGAAAAGGAAATGACAGGTTCGTAAACAACCTGAAAGCAAACCGGAATCTTTTACAACAGGCTAACGAAACATCAGACGGGCAACACCCTTTTGCAGTTATTTTAAGCTGCATTGATTCCCGTACATCAGCAGAACTGATATTTGACCAGGGGTTAGGTGATGTATTCAGTATTCGCATTGCAGGCAATATCATTAACGAAGATATTCTCGGCAGTATGGAGTTTGGCTGCAAAGTGGCGGGTGCAAAAATTATTGTGGTGTTAGGTCATACAAAATGCGGGGCAGTAAAAGGGGCCTGCGACCATGTGGAAATGGGCAACCTTACTGCTTTACTTTCTAAAATACAGCCTGCGGTTTATGATGAAAAAACAGAAACGGAAAACCGCAATTCAGGCAACAATGATTTTGTAGAAAAAGTAGCAAGTATCAATGTAAAAAGAACGGTACATGCCATTATGGAACGTAGCCCCATTTTAAAAGAAATGATAGATTCAGGTGCAATTGGAATTGTGGGAGGCACACATGACATTACAACAGGCGCAGTTAATTTTTATGATGATACTTTAATTATAAAATAATCCTGACAAAAACTATTGTGTAACTAATTAGTTTTAAAATAATAATAATGAAAATAGATATTCAATCGCCGGGGCTTGCCCCCAACCAGGAGCTTGAAAATTTTGTACACGAGGAAGTAGAAAAATTCTTCCATTTATATAAAGAGATTATCAGTAGTGAAGTATGCCTGAGCCTAGATAGTTCATCTACCAAAGAAAATAAACATTGCAGGATGAGATTGATTATTCCTGGTAACGACCTGCTGGCAACCGCTAAGTGCAGAACATTTGAAGAAGCTATAACACAATCAGCCGAAGCATTAGAAAAACAAATAGCAAAAAGGAGAACAAAGACAGAAGGAAGACAAAGGAAAATTACCCGGAGTAAATAGTTAATCCAGTTTTGAAATCTTCACCTGTCAGGCAGAAACAATAGCCGGCAACAAATTCAATGAATTGGCAAAAGTGTAAATATTATAAACCTTAAAATTGCTGGTATATTAATTCCATAATCATTGTAACACTAAACCTAAAACCATGAAATGCCCAAATTGTGAAGAAACATTAGTAATGACGGAAAGACAAGGTGTAGAAATAGACTATTGTCCTAAATGCCGTGGTGTTTGGTTAGACAAAGGGGAACTGGATAAAATCATTGAAAAGTCCTCGTCTGCTGAATCATCCAAACAATTTAAATCTCAGGATGAAAAACGAAACCGGGAGCATGATGATGACGATGACGACGAAGATGGAGGGTTTTTTAACCGAAACAGGGGCAACGAAAATAAAACTAACCCCAACAGAAGAAAAGGCGGATTTTTGGGCAACTTATTTGATTTTGATTAGAAACAAATACGGCTGAAAAGCATGAATAATTAAATTTTACAAACTTGTGTATATTAATGTAGTAAAAAAAAGATTGAGACAGTCTAATTATTCTCCACCGAATATCAATATCTGCTGCATGTAACTAAAAATAGAGCAGTTAGCCCAAAAAACAAATTATGGATTACGAAATTATTGTTTCGCTTTTAACGCTGATAGCTTTAGAGGTTATTCTCGGGATAGACAATGTAATTTTTATATCCATTTTAGCCAATAAATTACCTGAACATCAGCAAAAAAAAGCAAGACGCTATGGCTTGCTGCTGGCAATGGTATTGCGGCTGGGTTTACTGGCTATAATATCCTTAATACTGAAATTAGACAATGATTTATTCACTCTTTTTAACCAGGGGATATCAGCCAAAGATTTGATATTGATATTGGGAGGGTTGTTCTTATTGTATAAAAGCTCCGCAGAAATATATCATAAAATGGAAGGGGAGCAAGGCAACCAAAGTAAAAAAATTAAAGCGGCTACATTTGCTCAGGTAATCTTTCAGATATTAATAATGGACCTGGTTTTTTCAATTGATTCCATTATTACAGCTATTGGGATGGTAAAAGAAGTATGGATAATGTATGTTGCTGTTATTGTTACTGTTTTAATAATGCTGGTAGCTGCAGAACCAATCAGCAATTTTGTAAATAAACATCCTGCCTTTAAAATGCTGGCACTTTCATTCCTGCTACTGATAGGGTTTGCTCTCGTAAGTGAAGGCTTTGGCATTGAAATTCCGAAAGGATACATTTATTTCTCTATGGCATTTTCAATGATGGTAAGTATTTTTCAAATGCGGATGCATAGAAATAATAGACCCGTAGAAACACATGAACATTATAAAGAGGGGGAAGATAAATTGCCCAAAAATGTTTTATAATAACATAGCGTATTCAGAATATGAAGTATTTTATTTTTTTTCTACTGCTTATAACATTTGCCAAATCTTCTTTTTCACAGGAACAAAGGCTTTCCGATCATAATACTATTGGCTGGCTTGTTTATACCGGCACATTTAAAATAAAGCCGAAAGTTGCTATACATACAGAATACCAATGGCGCAGGGTTGATGGAATAAAAAACTGGCAGCAAAGTTTATTTCGTACAGGAATTAATTATGCCTTACGTAAAGATATAAGCCTTAATGCCGGCTATGCTTTTGCCGAAACATTTCCTTACGGCGATTATCCTGGCATTGCTTCTTTTCCGGAGCATCGTATTTTTGAACAGGTTGTTATTAAAAACCCTATTGGCAAAACAGATTTATCGCACCGGTTTACTTTAGAACAACGATTTCTCCGAATACCATCATTGCAAAATGGGCAAATAAATACCGATTGGAGATATCTGAACAGAATGAGATACAGATTAAGAGCAGAAATTCCTTTTAATAAAAAGGCCTGGAGTATCGCCTTTCAGGATGAGGTATTTATTGGATGGGGAAAAAATATAGGAGCTAATATTTTTGATCAAAACCGTTTGGCGGTTTTGCTTGGTTACAAGTTAAATCAAAACATAAAGTTTGAAGCAGGGTACCTCAATCAGATTTTACAGCAGGGTAAAAGGGTAAATGACAAATCCATATTTCAGTATAATAATGGATTTATGGTTGCAACACATTTATTATTGAGTTGTAAAAATTAGCACATTTGCAAAGGCATGCAAAATCCGTCAAATAATGAGAATACTAAAGAAATATTTATATTCAATCTTGTTCTTGTTTATCAGTAATTTCTGCTTTTCTCAGTATTTTGATTTAGGCAGTTGGAATATTATAAATGTCAAATATAAAATAAATGAAAAATGGGGTGTTTTTGGCGAAGCACAAATACGTTCATTAAAATTCTATAAAAATTTTCATTACCACGAATATAAGGGAGGGGTATCCTTTAAAGCCCATAAAAACGTAACCCTTACAATTGGTGCCGGTGATTACGACACTTACAAAGAATGTGGCAATTTTTTAAAGCCGAAGAATAATGATGAATTCCGGTTGTGGCCACAAATCAGTTTTATGCAACCAATTGGAAATTTCATCATGGAGCACAGGTATAGAACTGAATTCCGATTTACCAGCAATGGTTTTAAAAATAGATTTAGATATAGATTAGGAGCTACATATCCATTTGGGAATAATAAATCAGGTTTTAAATCCTATCAAATCAATTTGAGTAATGAAATATTTTTTACAGACAAAGAGCCCTATTTCGAAAGAAACAGGGCATTAGTTTCAGTTGGATATAGAGTAACAAAGCAAACTACTTTTCAATTGGGATATTTACACCAATTTGATTACAAAATAAATGATGAAACTGGTCGTGACTTTTTACAAATAGGTTTCTATATTGAGTTAGCGAATAATATTAAAAAAAGAAATACACTCTAAATTTTCCACTCGTACAGATTAGCTAAAGAAAGAACTGAAGAAGAATATGCAATAACCGAAAAAAGTATGGAATGATTTACAAAGAACCACGATAAAGTTCAGTAACTAAAGCAATATACTTATTCCGTATAAATCTTCACCACTCCCTTTCCATCATTCTTAATAAACCCCCGGTACATACCTTCCGTACAGAATGGCATGGCTATATTACCATCTTTATCCACTGCAATCAAACCGCCATCACCACCTAATGCAGGTAATCTTTTCATCACCATTTCATGGGCGGCATCTTTCAGTTTCCATTTTCCAAATTCCATCATATCGCTGATGGTTTTTGCCATCACTAAGCGGATAAAATATTCACCCCAGCCAGTGCTGCTGATAGCAACTGTTGCATTGTTAACATAGGTTTCTGCACCGGTAATCGGCGCATCTCCCAGGGCTATTCAACGCCGTTGTATAAGCTTTTTCCCGTTCCGGGGTCATCTGGCTTTTTAGTATCGTTCCAGCCCCGCTATGAATAACCAATACAAACTTATCATTCAGTTTTTTGAGCCAGCCTGGGCCATGCTGCCATTTTGTTGAGAATAAAAAGTGAAAAGATGACGAAGAGCTTTTTCATGTACAATTTTTGCAGCAATTTAGGAATGTGACAGCTACCGATTGTAAAACTTGTCCCGCTGTGGCGGGAGATTTTCGCCAACTGATTTTAAAATGTCCAATAAGTTCAGTTGCTGATCTTTACTATCCCCGGCCGCCCCTCTTTGGTACTGAATTTGCCCAAAGGAGATGATTACCTACTTTTGCACCTTAAATAGTTGAACCTGAGGAGATTTAAAAAAATATTGAAATGGTTTTTCCTGTCCTTGCTCCTCATTCTTGCAGCGGCCTATATTTTTATTCAAACTCCTTTTGGACAAAACTGGCTGGCTAAACAAGTTACCAAACGCCTTTCCAGGGATCTGCAAACCAAGATCACCATCAAACATGTAAATTTTGCCCTGTTCAACAAAATGCAATTAGAAGGTGTTTTGATTGAAGATCAGAAAGGTGATACTTTATTGTATGCAGGTAAAATGCAGGTAAGGATAACAGACTGGTTCTTTTTTAAAGAAGAGGCAGAACTAAAATACATTGGTCTTGAAGATGCTGTCGTAAAATTTCAACGTAGTGACTCTGTCTGGCAGCAACAATTCATCTTCGATTATTTTGCTACACCCTCTACCAGCAAAAAAAAGAAAGCAGGCATACTCTTTAACCTGAAAAAAGTGGATCTTAAGAATGTACTATTTGAAAAAAAAGATGGGTGGTTGGGACAGGATATGAGAGTGAGAGTAGGCGAACTCAACATGAATGCAGACAGCCTCAGCTTATACGGCAATACCTTTGAAATTACTTCCCTTAATGTGAAAGATCCCGTTGTTTCGCTTTATAATTATACCGGACTGAAATCCCGTGATGGCATCTTAACAGTGGATAATAAAACTGCCATGGCTGTCTCCTGGAATAATGCAAAAACTATTTTTAAAATCGGTAATCTTAAAATAACTAACGGCACTTTCAAAACAGATAAGCAAACCGGACAGCTGCCGCTGGCCCATTTCGACGGGCAACATGTATTATTTACTGAAATAAACGGGGAGCTGAGCAATTCAAGCTTTATTGGTGACACGGTGTTTTCCAAAATGAAACTGACTGCTAAGGAAAGAAGCGGATTAGAATTAAAAAAATTTACGGCGGATTTGAAGATCACACCGCAGAGTATGGCTTTTAATAACATGAATCTCGTTACTAACCGCAGTACCCTCCGTAATTTCTTTATGATGTCGTACGATGACATCAGGGACATGAGTAATTTTATTCATAAAGTAAAATTGTCGGCCAATTTTGATGACTCTTTTATAGACAGTGATGATATTGCATTTTTTGCCCCGGCCCTGAAAACATGGAAAAAGAAAATAAGCCTTAGAGGAAAAGTAAACGGTAAGGTAGATGATATGGTGGGCAGGGATATGCTGATACAGGCTGGTAGCGGTACGGTGCTGAATGGTGATATTACCATGACGGGCCTGCCCAACATCAACCAGACTTTTATAGATTTAAAAGCTAATGTTTTCAGAATTAATTATGGTGATGCTGTCACCATGATACCTGCTATGCGCCGGGTAACAAGCCCCGACCTGAGAAAATTACAATACATCAATTTCAGAGGAAACTTTACCGGTTTCATCCACGACTTTGTAACCTTCGGCACCATACAGACAAATCTTGGCACCCTTAAAACAGACCTCAATATGAAACTGCCGCCGGGGCAGGATCCTGTTTACTCGGGAACCATCGCCACTGATAATTTCAGGCTGGGAGAATTTTTAGGTGACCCGAATATTGGTACTGTTTCGCTAACGGGAACTGTAAAAGGAAAAGGTTTTAATGAAAAAACCCGGAATACATTAATAGACGGCACCATTCGTTTTGCTGATTATAAAAACTACCGCTATGAAAACATTTCGGTAAAAGGAAGATTAGATAAAAAATTGTTTGAAGGGTTTGCATCTATCCGGGATAAAAATGCCGATCTTGATCTGAATGGTGTGATTGATTTTAATGGCAAAACTCCCCGGTTTGACTTGGTAGCGGATGTCGCAAATATTAACCTGAAAAATCTGAAGCTTACCAAAGACAGTATAGGATTCAGGGGAAAATTGAATTTCAATTTTACCAGTGATAATATTGACAACTTTTTGGGTACGGCAAGAATTACGGATGCAGAAATAACAAAAGATGGTCGCCGGCTCCCCTTTGACTCGTTAGTTGTTTCTTCAACGTATGATGGTATTGAAAAAAAATTAACCGTTTCCTCCAATGAGTTTTCCGGAAATGTAAGCGGCGATTTTAATTTATTAGACCTGCCCAATGCTTTTACTTACCTCCTCAATAAGTATTATCCGGCTTATGTAAATGCTCCGAAACGATTCCCGAGAAATCAGGATATAAAATTCGACTTTACCACTTATTATGTTGATGACTATATACAACTGATTGATTCCAGCCTGTCGGGATTCAATAACAGCCGCTTTGAAGGAAATCTCAATCTCGGTAAAAATGAGCTGAACCTTACGGCGGAAGTACCACAGTTTAAATACGGGCAATTCAATTTTGATGAAGTAAAAATTTTTGCTAAAGGAACGAATGACAGCCTTGTAGTAACCGGCAACACCGGCAACATTAAAATAAATGACAGCCTGAATATTCCACAGACCGTTTTCCATATTAATGCCCGCAATGATTCATCAAAAGTGACTATCAATACGGGGGCTAACCAGGCGGTGGAAAAAGCCAATCTTAATGCATTGGTGCTTACTTATAATGATGGTGTAAAAATTGAATTTGATCCTTCTTCCTTCACCGTCAGTGGCAAGCTATGGTCTATTGATGAGTCAGGTGAGTTAATTTTCAGAAGCAACAACCCGGCCAGTGGTCAGTTGGTGCTGACAGAAGGAGAACAAAAAATAGTATTAAAAACACAGCCTTCTCCGTCGGGAAACTGGAACGACCTGAAAGTACAATTAACGAAAGTTAATATTGGTGATTTCTCTCCTTACTTTTTACCAAAAAGCAGGCTGGAAGGATTAGTATCCGGAAATATATTAGTAGAAGACCCTACTAATAATTTACAGATTACTTCCAATGATATACAAACGCAATTTCTCCGGCTGGACAATGATTCACTGGGTGAAGTAAAAACCACTCTTTATTATGATAACATCAGCAAAGAATTAAGAGTAAAAGGCAATACACTGAACCTTGAGAATTACCTGGCTTTTGATGCCCGCATCTTTTTGGGTGATGCGTTGAAAGCAAAAGACAACATCATTGCCCTGCAGGCTAAAAATTTTCAAATAAAAATATTAGAACGGTTTCTCGGTACACTTTTTTCTGACATGCAGGGTTTTCTTACCGGCAATATTGACCTCGCAGGAGCATTTAACAACCTGGCCATTACCGGTAAAGGAAGGCTGAAGGATGCAGGGTTAAAAGTAAATTTCACCCAGACCTTTTATAAGATAGCAGATACGGATATAGCACTCACTCCCCGGGAAATTAATCTCGATGGAATAATATTATATGATACGGTGACTAACAACCCCGTTTACATTACCGGGGGGATAGAACATGAGTCTTTCAAAAATATGTTTTACAACCTGGATATTTCAACACAAAAACCAAAAACCACCGGGTCGGCCAATAACAAACCCGTACAATTGCTTAATACCACTTATAAAGACAATAAACAATTTTATGGAAATGTAAAAGGAACAGGTTCACTTACCCTGGCAGGACCGCAGTCGGCTATGTATATGAAGATAGATGCTGTAGCTTCAACCACGGACAGTAGCTATGTAACACTGCCGCCTTCCCGCAGCCGGGAATCAGGTGCCGCAGATTTTTTAGTAGAAAGAAAATACGGCCGGGAGATGAGTGACAGTGATATAAAAATAAGTGCCACTAATATTACATACGATGTGGACGTAACTGCAAACCCGATGGTGTCAGTAAAAGTTCAGTTGGATGAACTGACAGGTGATGAAATAAAAGGAAAAGGTACAGGCACACTTAATATACGTTCAGGAACTACGGAACCACTTTCGCTGCGTGGCCGTTTCGATATTGATGAAGGAAGTTACCTGTTTACCTTTCAGTCGTTTTTCAAAAAACCATTTGAATTAAAAAAAGGCGTTAATAATTATATAGAATGGAACGGCGATCCTTATGATGCGAACATAAGTTTTGAGGCGGTATATAAAGCAGAAAGAGTGAGTTTTGCCCAATTGGCCAAACTGAAGCAAATAAGTTCCGGAGCTTCCAATGCAAGAGGTGATGTGTATGTAATAGCTAAATTAACTGACAAGTTATTTAAACCTAAAATTGAGTTTGCGCTGGACTTTCCCCGTACCAGTGTGGCTGTAACTGATCCTGAGCTGGCATTAATTGTACAGCAACTGCAAAAGAACCCCAACGAAATAAACAAGCAGGTTACTTACCTTATTGTATTTAACAGCTTTGCTCCCAGTGAAGATTTAGGCGGCAATTCGGTGTCGGGAGATGGCATAGTTCTGAATACCATATCCGGCATTTTCCTCAATGTTATCAGTGAGCAGCTAAACAAAATCCTGGGCTCTCTTTTTAAAAATGATAAATATAATATTACCCTGAATACGGCCCTTTACAGCAGAGGTATTATTGCTAATAATAATACAGCATTGAATCTTAGTGGAAATGTAAATTTTTCTATCGGACGATCTTTTTTTAATAACAGGTTTATTATTTCAACCGGTGTAGGTTTGGATGCTCCGCTTGAGCAATCAAGCACCTCCCAACAGGGTGTGCAGTTTTTACCGGATGTAACACTGGAGTGGCTCATTAATGCAAGCGGAAGCATAAGAGCTTCTTTCTTCTACCGGGAAAATGCCGACTACCTGACTTCTACCATAAGCACCGGCCCGGGAAAAGCAAAGAGATACGGAGCCAGTCTTAATTTCAGAAAAGATTTTGATAAGCTGAGTGATGTTTTCAGGAAAAGAAAAAAAATACCTGTTGTGCCACCACCACCGCCAGTAATACCTCAGGATAACACAACCACAAAAAGAGAAGAACCGCTGCAACCGGAATAATTTTATTGCTTATCAAGTATTTCATGCCCCATTTTATCCCTTTTTACCTGCAGGTATTTTTCATTGTGAGGATTTGAATTTATTGACACAGGAATGTTTTCCACTATCTCCAGCCCATACCCAACAAGGCCCACTCTTTTTTTCGGATTGTTTGTCATCAACCGCAACTTTGTAATACCTAACTGCCGCAGCATTTGTGCACCAATACCATAATCTCTCTGATCCATCTGGAAACCAAGATGCAGATTAGCTTCTACTGTATCCATGCCCTGCTCCTGCAGGCGGTAAGCTTTTAATTTATTTAATAACCCGATGCCTCTTCCCTCCTGGTTCATATATAATATAGCACCTTTCCCTTCTGCTTCCACCATCATCATGGCCTTTTGTAATTGTTCACCGCAATCGCAGCGCAGCGAACCAAGTATATCACCCGTAAAACAGGACGAGTGAACCCTTACCAATACCGGTTCATCTTTTTCCCATTTACCTTTCAGTAAAGCCAGGTGTTCATTGGTTGAATTCTTTTCTTTATAAGCCACCAATTGAAAATCTCCAAACTTAGTAGGCATATCCACTCTTACAATTTCCTCTACCAGCGAATCCCTTTTAATGCGGTATTCAATCAGGTCTTTTATGGATATGATTTTAAAATCGAATTTTTTTGCTACTTCCATCAATTGGGGCAGCCGTGCCATAGATCCGTCTTCATTCATTATCTCTACCAGCACTCCACCCGGTTCAAAACCGGCCAGCCTGGCCAGGTCAATAGCAGCCTCTGTATGTCCCGCCCTGCGGAGTACTCCCCCTTTTTTGGCCCGAAGGGGGAAAATATGTCCGGGTCTTCCCAACTCTGATGGATTGGTAAAAGGGTCTATCAATGCCTGTATTGTTTTGGATCTGTCATGTGCCGAAATGCCGGTGGTGCAGCCATGCCCCAACAAATCAACTGAAACGGTAAAGGCTGTTTCATGCAGGGCTGTATTATTATTAACCATTAATTCAAGACCCAGTTCATCGCAACGTTCTTCAGGTAATGCAGCGCAGATAAGGCCCCGCCCATGTTTACTCATAAAATTGATTACTTCCGGAGAGGCATTGCGGGCAGCTGTAACAAAGTCGCCTTCATTCTCCCGGTCTTCGTCATCGGCAACCACTACTAATTTTCCACGTTTAATATCCTGTATGGCACTTTCAATTGAATCAAACATCAGCGTTGAATTTTTGCAAAAATAGAACAAAGAAGCTGCCGGGAATGTTCGGGCATTGGCAGGCAGCAAAATGATTGGTGAAAATGTCTTTATAAAGCCTTATTTTTCAGGGTCAGTTTGTTAATATTTGTATATATTTAATCAGGAAATATTCCCTTTCTTTGCAACCGAAAACCAATCTTTATGCTTAAGAGACTACTCTTTTTGTTTGCGTTAGCCATTATGGCCAGTCCGTTCTTATTTGCCCAGGTAACTACTTCTTCCGTTACCGGAACAGTAAAAAGTACTACCGATGAGGCATTGACGGGTGCATCTATAGTTGCCACCCACCAGCCATCAGGTACAAAATATACGGCTGTTTCCCGTTCTGGCGGTGTTTTTTCAATCCCTAACATGCGGGTAGGCGGACCTTACCTTATTGAAATAACATTCGTTGGCTTTGATAAGGAAAAATATGAAGATGTTTATTTGAAACTGGCGGAATCGTTTGTACTGGAGCCACTTTTAAATAAAACAAATGTTGCATTGGAGAATGTTATTTTAACTACCGGAGGCAGAAGTAAAATACTAAATGCAAACAGGACAGGTGCTGTTACCAATATTGGCATTCGCCAGATTACCCAGCTTCCTACTATTAACCGAAGCCTTAACGACTTTACAAGAGCTACCCCTCAATCAAACGGTGCTTCTATCGGTGGTGGTAATTTCAGACAAAATAATTTCACTATTGACGGTGCTGATTTCAATAACAGTTTTGGAATTGGCAGTAACCTGCCCGCAGGTGGAACTCCCATATCACTAGATGCCGTAGAAGAGATTTCTGTAAACATCACGCCGTATGATATAAGGCAGTCTGGTTTTATCGGCAGTGCTATTAATGCAGTAACCCGTGCAGGTACCAACACTTTTTCCGGTTCAGTGTACAGGTATTTCAGATCAGAAAGACATCGTGGCAAAAGGGTTGAAAAAGCAACTTTTATAAGACCCGTTGAAGAGTTCAGGCAATATGGTGTACGATTTGGTGGCCCCATAATTAAAAACAAATTGTTTTTCTTTTTTAATTATGAAACTGATAAACAACCAACTTCTATACAGACAAGATTTGCTGCTACTGCCGGTGCTCCCTTTGGAAGCAGCCCGCAGATTGCAAGGCCAACAGCTGATTCATTGAATTATATCCGCCAGTATCTTCTTACTAATTATGGTTATGAAACCGGGCCTTTTGACAACTATACCCCCAATACAGAAAGAAAGAAGATCCTTGGTCGTATTGACTGGAATATCAATTCAAAAAACCGCTTTAATATCAGGTATAGCCAGGTAGAAGGTGGCAGGCCAAGTGGCATCAGTAATTCAGTGACAGGAACCGGCCTTCAAAATACAACAGGTTTATCAAGGACAGACAATAATTCACTGTGGTTCAAAAATTCAAATTATTTCCAGGGTGAAAATTTTTATTCTCTCGCTGCTGAACTTAATTCCACCTGGGGCAGATTCGCCAATACAATCCGCGGCACTTATACTTACCAGGATGACTCCCGTTCAACTGACGGTGCCATTTTTCCAACAGTTGATATCATGAGTTCTACTGCTGTATCAACTCCTGCTCCCTATACCACTTTTGGATATGAACCTTTTAGCTTTGGAAACCTGAGAAAGGTTAAAATGTATTCTATTGTTGATAACATCAGCTGGACAACAAAGAAACATAACTGGACAGTGGGCGCACAGTTTGACGAGAGTGAAACGATCAACGGATTTCAGCGTTTTGCGGCCAGCTATTACAGGTTTGCTACCTGGGCTGATTTTGCCAGCACCCTGGATCCAAATCCTGCTTTAAGAAAAAAGCCTACTGACTTTGCACTTACCTATTCTTTATCCAAAGACTTTGCACCTGCATTTTCATCCTTCAAATTCAGGCAATTCTCTGTTTATGGACAGGATGAAATAGCTATCAATAAAAATTTCAGGCTAACCCTTGGCTTACGCTTTGATTTGCCTACTTATCCTGGTGTTCCTCAAATCATCACACATCCGCTTGTGCTGGCAATGAATTTTGATAAAGGTGAAAAAGTGAATACAGGTAATTTACCCGATAAAAAGATAATGTGGTCACCAAGAATTGGATTTAACTGGGATCTGTATGGAGACCGTTCATTGCAAATCCGTGGTGGAACTGGAGTTTTCACCGGCAAGATTCCATTTGTATGGATTGTTAGCCAGTCCGGCGATAATGGTATGATACAAATCACTCAAAATTTTAACGGCACTGCAAACACCCCGGGAATATTCAACCCCGATCCTGCCGCTTATCGCCCTGCATCTGTTCCTGTAGCAGGTACTCTTGTACCGGCAAATGTTACTGCCTTGTCGCCTACTTTTAAAAACCCACAGTCCTGGAAATCGAGCCTGGCAATAGATACCAAATTGCCCTGGGGTATAATAGCAGGAATAGAAGCTATTTTTAATAAGGATATGAATACTGCCTTTTTCAGAAGTCCAAATTATAGAGCCCCGCAAAATTTAAATGTTGGCGGATATCCTGACAACAGGCCTATTTATGGAGGCACTGTTCCTACCAGATTTATTAATACCCTGAACAATGCAGGTGTGCCTACGGTGAATGGAACATCCGGGTTTACTCCTGTTATAATTGATAATGGTAAAAGAGGGTATTATGCATCTTTCACTATTAAATTGGAGAAGCCTTTCAGCAAAGGACTCTTCGCTTCTGTAGCTTATACCAAGTCTATCGCCGGCAATCTGCATGATGGTAACGGTGACCAGCCTCTTGGAACTTTCCAGGGTACACAACATGTATTTGGTATTAATACTCCTTCCCTTGCCACAGCAGGATATGTAGTTCCAGACAGGTTTATTGCATCTATATCTTACCGTAAAGAATATTTCAAACACCTTGCTACTACCATTTCATTACTGTACCAGGGTTCTATTGACGGAAGGTACTCTTATGTGTATAGCAACGATTTCAACCGTGATGGAGTACAGGGAAACGACCTTATTTATATACCGAAAGATGCCAGAAATACCAGTGAGATACAATTTGGAACTGTCACTACTATTGCTGGCGTAACCACCGTTAACACTACGGGTACTCTTGCAAATGTTATAATTAATGGTGTAACCTATACTCCTTCACAACAAGCTCAATTGTTTGAAGAGTATATTCAGCAGGACAGGTATTTGAGCAAGCACAGAGGTCAATATGCTGAACGCAATGGCGCACAAATTCCCTGGCGCAACCAGGCTGACCTTAAATTTATGCAGGATATTTTTGCGAAGACCGGGAAAAACAAAAACACTTTGCAATTCACCATTGACATATTCAACCTTGGTAACCTGATTAACCCGGCTTGGGGCAAAGTAAAATCCATCAACGCAAGTTCTATCCTGATACCACAAAATCCAGCCACAGGTGTCGGTTCTCTTGTACCTGGTGGAACACAGGTACCTATATTCAGGCTTGCTTCCGACAGAGGTAATATCATTACCAGGACATTCAGGGATAATGTAAGCGTTGCCTCTACTTACTCTGTTCAGTTTGGAATAAGATATATTTTTAATTAATTAGTTCAGAACAAAATAAAAAATCCCCGTCTCGTTTGAAACGAGACGGGGATTTTTATTACCGGCAAATGAACATGTGCTGAAAGATTTACTGATCGCAGGTGTTATACCTGATCCCGATAGCTATCGGGATTGTTTGTTGATTATTGAATATTTCAATACTAATATTCATCTCGCCTCAGGCGAGACAATTTTCAATACGCAATATTCAATACTGTAAATTTTGTGACCAGTTGAAATGTCCTACTTACCCCAGCCCCATTTTAAAAACTCAGGCATGGCTCTGCCCCAGGTAAACACATCATGATGCCCATCTTTGAGTTCCAGGTATTTTATAGCCGTATCGCTGGTATAACCTTTCGCTGCTAATTCCTTAATCAGATCCTGTGTGTCTTCAATGGAATCTATAATACCGTTTTGATTACGGTCTTTTAGTTCATCCATATTGCCGCACTGAAAAAAGAATTTCAGACAGGGAGCATAATGGCCATTTCTTATTTGCTGATGCATGATGCGATGCGTGTCATCATCATATGCTGCGTCTGTCTGGTCAATATTTCTCCACCATAAAGAGCCTGAGAAAACACCTACTTTACTAAATTCCTCCGGGTAATTCCAAACAATATCAAGTGCCATCAACCCACCCAACGAAAAACCGGCAAATGCTTTTTCCCGGAAAGTTGTAACAGCATATCGGTTGCGGAGAAATGGCAATAGCTCTTCGAAAATAAAAGAAGTATATAAACCTGCTTTGGCACCACGGCCTTTAAAGTCAGGCATACCGGCAACGCCATATTCCATTTTCCGTTCAGTTCCGCAATGGATAGCGACACATAGAAGCGGTGTAATAGCATCATCAGCCATGTATAATTGTTCGAGAATAGATTCGAAACCGAGTTTTTCCATATCCTGCCCGTCATTGATCAGCAAGAGGCTCATTGCTGAAGGATCTGCAACATGCCGGGGAAGGTAAAAGTCAACCCTTACTTCTCTTTCTAAAAAAATGGATTCAATGGATGTGTTTTCAACCAGGATCCCGGATACATTCGTCCCTTGCATGGGTTCAAAAATAAGGATTTATTAATAATGCGATAATTGCTGTCTGACGGTCTCCGTCTGACACTTTATGAATTACCAGAAGAGGGTCAGACGGAGACCGTCAGACCCTTTATGGTTAATTTGTTTATTTGACCGCTACAGGATAAATTTGATAAAAGCCACTTCAGTACTTTTTTAACCCTGCGCCGGCTTCGCATTAATCATTCAATTAAAAATTGTTTATGAAGAAAATCGGAATCCTCCACGGTAAGGAACGTTCATTTCCTGAAGCATTTGTTGAAAGAGTAAATAGCAAAAAAGTACCCGGCATAATTGCTGAGCCTGTTCGCATTGACAAAGCCATGCAGGGAGTGCATAGTGGTTATGCTGTCATCATTGACCGTATTTCGCAGGATGTGCCTTTTTACCGCACCTGGTTAAAAAATGCTGCGGTTACCGGAACCGCTGTTATTAATAATCCTTTCTGGTGGAGTGCTGATGATAAATATTTCAATAATTGCCTGATGACGAAAATTGGGGTGCCTGTCCCTAAAACAGCTATCATCCCATCAAGAGATTTACCAGATGATACGTCTGATGAGTCATTCAGCAATCTTGCCTTTCCGCTTGACTGGGATAGTATTTTCAGTTACACCGGTTTTCCGGTTTATATGAAACCATTTGCCGGCGGTGGTTGGAAAAATGTGTACAGGCTTGATAGCAAAGAAGATTTTTTTACCAAACATGCAGAAACGGGACAATTGGTAATGCTTTTCCAGGAGGAAATTGTTTTCACTGAATACTATCGTTGCTATTGCATTGGCGGAAAATATGTCCGCATCATGTCATATGAACCCCGCAATCCGCATCATCTGCGGTATGTGGCAGACTTCAAACCATCGCCTGAAAGACTGAAACAGATGACGGATATCGTACTTAAAATAAATGCTTATCTCGGTTATGACTTTAACACCGTTGAATTAGCCATAAGAGATGGAGTGCCTTATGCCATTGACTTCTGCAACCCCGCCCCCGATGCGGAAAAAACAAGTGTGGGTGAAGAGAATTTTGAATGGGTGGTAGAAACGGCCGCCACCTACGCCATTGAAAAAGCACTGGAAAATAATGAAGGTAAAGACAATCTTACCTGGGGAGAATATGTGAGAAGGGGTGCTAATAAAAGTCCGTTAGTATAATGAGTAAAATGACTATTTATAATATTGATGATGACAGCTACTCTAATGTGGAGGAACCGGATTCCTCCCTCACTTATACCTATGCGGATTACCTGCAATGGAAGTTTGAAGAAAGGCTGGAGTTGTTCCGGGGGAAGATATTTAAACTATCTGTTCCCAATACAAAACATCAGGATATTTCAGGAAATATTTTTGTTCCAATATCATTGTTCCTGAAAAAGAAGCCTTGTAAGGTCTTTGCCGCCCCTTTTGATGTGAGGCTGCCTGTAAAAAATAAAAAGAAAGATGATGAAGTGACAACGGTAGTGCAACCAGACATCTGTGTAATCTGCGACGAAACGAAATTAGATATCCGTGGTTGCTGCGGTGCCCCGGATCTTGTTGTGGAGATACTTTCCCCTGGCAATTCCAAAAAAGAGATACGGCTGAAACATGAATTGTATGAAGAAGCCGGTGTGAAAGAATACTGGATTGTAAACCCTGTTGAAGAAAACATCGTTGTGTTTCTTTTAAATGAAGAAGGAAAATTTTCCGGTTTGAACATGTATGCAGGTGACGACACTATACAAAGCTTCGCAGTGCCGGGATTAAACATTAATCTGACAGAAATTTTTACCAACTAATTATTATGAACCTGAACTACAAAACTTTTACCCTCGGTGTAGAAGAAGAATACATGGTACTTGATCCGAAAACTTTCGAACTGAAAAGTCATGAGCAAAAGATTGTGCAGGAAGGGCAAAAAATTATTAAGGATAAAGTAAAAGCTGAAATGCACCAGGCCGTAGTAGAAGTAGGTACAGATATTTGTGCAGATATTGACGAAGCCTATACTGATGTATCTACCCTGCGTAAAACCATATCAGGTATTGCAGACGGTCTTGGGTTTGCCATGGGTGCATCGGGTACACATCCTTTCAGTCATTGGGAAAGCCAGTTGATTACGGATCATGCCCGTTACAATGAAATTGTAAACGAGCTACAGGAAGCTGCGAGAAGTAATTTAATCTTTGGCCTGCATGTGCATGTGGGAATGGAGAACAGGGAACTGGCCAACCATATTGCCAACAGCACCCGTTACTTTCTGCCGCATGTATTTGCTTTAAGTACCAACTCTCCTTTCTGGGAAGGAAGGATGACGGGATATAAATCATTCCGGACAAAAGTATTCGATAAATTTCCCCGTACTGGTATCCCCGATGCTTTTGAAAGTATAGAGGCTTATGATAATTATGTCAAGCTCCTGATCAAAACCAATTGTATTGACAACGCGAAGAAGATCTGGTGGGACCTTCGCGTTCATCCATTTTTCAATACAGTAGAATTCAGGATC
>JANPMI010000324.1:0-5632 GCA_031422725.1 Chitinophagaceae bacterium
TATGATATTTGATGCCTGTAACAGCGGCCAGGCGATAAAGGATTTTGTCAGTCTGGGAAAAGAAGACCAGGGGTATATAGCAGCGAGAAGCGACGAAAAAGGACAGGAAATTAAGGCTATTGAAAAATTGAATAATCAATCAGGCTTATTTATTTTATCGGCATCTGCGAGTAATATGGCTGCCTATGAGATGGCACGATACTCACAGGGTCTTTTGACCTATTCATTATTAAAAGCGGTCAAGCAACAACCCGATATTTTAAATGAAGGCAAATACCTCGATGTAAGTAAATGGTTCAATGCAGCCAGAGAATCTGTATCCGCACTATCCAAAGAAACGGGTGCCCGGCAGGATCCGCAAATTGTCAGCAATACCAATTTCAATATTGGTGTGGTAGATGATGCAGTGATGACAAAGATTGTTTTACAAAATGAGAAACCTTTGTTTGCTGCCTGTAATTTCCAGAACGCTGATGAAAACAACCCAATAGATAACCTTGGACTGAATAAACTGATTGATCAGCAATTAAACAGTATTTCATCAAGAGGGATTGATGCGCCCATTGTTTATGCCGGCCCAACATCTTCCGCTGCCGCTTACACTTTAAGCGGTCGTTATAACATAAGCGGTAACGCAATCACGATAAAAGTATTTATTATACAGAATAAAGAGGTGAAACATAAAATTGACCTAACAGGAACGATAGATAAACTGGATGAATTTACGGCACTCATAGCTACCCAGGCAGCAGCGTGGGCAGAAAAGAATAAGTAGGTGTAGGCTCAACAATGTTCACAAGGATTTCACCTCCTATCAAATAATTGTATTCAACATGCTGACTGAAAAAACTGTGATGCTAAAAATAACTTATCAAGCCGAATAGTAGCATAAGCATAAGTAAATATAGAAGAGTTCGATTCACTTTTGGAATCGAACTTTTGTGTTTTTGATGTTAGTAATGAACTCTTTATAATAAAGAAATAAAGAACCGTAAACGAAATGATCAAAAATTACCTATATCAAACAAAAAAGCCACCCGAAGGTGACTGAAATTCAAAGATTTAAAAATTGGAAAATCAACATGTGGCCTCGCCAGGAATCGAACCTGGATCTGGAGCTTCGGAAACTCTTATACTATCCATTGTACTACGAGGCCGGAACTTGTTGCGAGTCTTTAGTTACTGGTGACTATCGGGGTCTATTTTAACCAGTAACCAGCAACAAAGAACTATTTTATCAATCCCGGTGCATTAGTAGCAAATATTTTTACCGCAATGGCCAGCAATATTACGCCAAAAAATTTTCTTACTGCAATTAGTCCTGCAGGCCCCAGCAGTTTTGCAATAGACCCCAATGATTTCAATACGAGATACACTATAATAAGATTAATGAGAATGGCGATGAGTAAAATTGTTTCCCCGTAATCAGAACCTTTTAATGACATAATAGTAGTCAATGTTCCTGAACCAGCGATTAATGGAAAGGCAATGGGAACTACGGTAGCTGCCTTTATATTCTTTTCACTTTTAAAAAACTCTAATCCCAGTACCATCTCCAGCCCCAGGATAAAAATTACAATGGATCCGCCTACGGCAAATGCACTGATGTCCAGGCCCAATATCCCCAAAAAAGCTTCTCCTACGAACATGAAAAGAATAATTAAGGCTCCCGATATCAACGTGGCCTTGAATTCATTGATACCACCCATTTTTTGCTTCAATGAAATAAGGATTGGAACGGAGCCTACAATATCAATTACAGCAAACAGGGTAAATGTTACGGTAAGCAGTTTATTAAAGTCAATGTTCATAAGAAATTTTGACAAAGGTAACATTTGCTACAGTTGTCATAATTAAAAGCCCCGGCTAGTTCAGATTGAGACGGGCTTTTATTTATTTAAAGAAATATTTTTCCTTAAACAGGTTTAATTCCCCGCAATGCGGGACAGGCGCTGTTGCAGGTATTGAAGGCAATCTTTGCACAGACAATCATTGTACCGTTGTTCAATGTACGCCTTTAGCTCTGTTGTAAGTTTAATGCCATTGCACTGGCACTGAGTAATGTTACCCGGCTTACATTCAAATGCCGTCTTGCACCTTGGGCAATTTTTTATTTCATGCTGGCACATAGAGCAAGGTTTTACAGCTGAAAATTTACACCGGCAGTAAAGTTGAATCTTCTGGCATTGTATCCCAAAAAATCAAAATACTGCTTATTGGTAATATTCTTCAGGTCAAGAAACAGCTTAGCCGTTTTTCCAAACTTATATTCAGTGTATAAATCTATTGTTGTATAGGCTTTCAATATTTCCGGAACACTGCCATAAATAAACTCTTCCCGGTTACTTACCGAATGAATTTGTATGCTCACAAAAAATGCTTTTGTTACCTGCACTCCTGCATTCAGATTAATGACATGTTTAGGTATCCTGTACAGGTTGAAATAGGAAGTGTCTTTACCCAACGGCGTGCCGGTACCATCATACGCTGATGTTGTTTTGCCATTAGTGTAAGTATAATTGGCTGTGATATTTAATTTGCCTTTTGTGTAACCAGCTTCCAGCTCAGCACCATAGTTGGTTTGTTTGCTTACGTTCAGGTATTTACTTTCAAAAGTGGATGGATTGAAAGTATAAACAATCGCATCTTTTGTATTGCGATAATAACCTACAATTCTTGCCTTAAATGATTTTATCAAAAGCAGTTCCACTCCGGCTTCACCAATAATTCCTTTTTCAGGACTAAGGTCAGCATTACCGGCAGACGGGTCGAATAACTGGTAAAGTGTCGGCGTTTTAAACGCTGAATAAAGGTTGCCGAAAACTTTAGCCTTATTCTTTATTAAATAAGATGGGTTAAAAGTAAACGTTACATTATTACCATATTCAGAATGGATATTCAGGCGACTACCCAATTCAAGATTAAAATTATTAGTTTTATAAATCACAGAAGCGTATGGGCTGATTTGGTTCATCTCAACATTTAAGGCAGGCGGAGCATAGGGTCCGAAAGGCCCTGTTGACCAATAAGACTGGTCAGTATTATTGAAACGATAATCACCACCGGTTAATAACTCCCATTGATTCAGTTTCCAGTTGCCATATAGCTCAGCATAGTGTGTACGTCCAACGTAATTGCTTTTAGAGTAAGTAACATAAGGGCTGCTTTTGTGCAAAGAATCATCGAGGTAACTTCTTTCTGCCCTGTTGTAATTATAATTTAGATGCAGAGCTCCTTTATTGAACGTATAAACAACCCCGGCTCCGGCCTGTTTATTATTATTTTCTGCTGAATAATCTCTTTCATCAGTAAAAGCAGAAGCATCAAGGTCTGTTTTATAATTACTATATGTTCCAAACAGGGTAGCTTTTATTCTTTTGCCAGCCCTGAATCCAAACCGTCCGTTGACAGCATGTTGATTGTAGCCGTCTTTATCAAAAATGCCGGTATTGTTTTTATCATAAGCAGTTGAGAAGCCATCTGAACTAAGATGTGTATAGTTTACTGTGTAATCGGCATTGTTTCCACTGCCACCGATTCCAACGGATTGCTTCAAAGTATGATAAGTTCCACCGGTGAAGTTTCCGCTAACATTTATTTTCTTATCACCGGCTTTTTTGGAAATAATATTGATAACACCGGACACAGCATCAGAGCCATACAGGGTAGATTGACCGCCTTTTAGTATTTCAATTCTTTCTACCTGCTCAATAGCAATAAAATTCAAATCGAAATAATTGGTGATAACAGAAGGATCGTTCACCGGAATACCATCTAACAGAATTAACACATTGCCTGCTGATGCACCACGGATGCTGGCCGTAAGATTGGTGCCTGCATTATTATTAGCACCAATAATAGTAGTGCCAACTACAGTATTAAGTAGTTCACTCAATGTTTTACCGCCGCTTCTTTCTAATTGCCGCCGGTTTATAACGGTAACTACTTTTCCCGTTTCACTTTGTTTTTTTGGATACTTGTTGGCGGTAAGAATTACTTCGTCCAAAGAATTACCTGTTGTGTCCTCCCGGATTACCGGCACAAGTTGTGCTGATAGCTGACTGCTGATGATGACAGCAGCCACTACAAAAAATTGTCTTTTCATTTTTATATGAATTTTTTGTTGTGACTGCTTCCGGAAACAAAAAGAGATAGAAATATAAACGTCCTGCGACCTTTACACTTCATGCCTTTCACCCGAAAGCTGAATGTTGTTTGCTGATGTGGCAGGTCTTCTGGCTTAAAGCATTGTTGAAACCTTCCCATTCGGATGAGCCGATACAGTGGTAATTCTTCAACAATTTTACTCTCTGAGTCCCGGATATCCGGGATTTGAGGAGGCTTCTTACAGCTACGGGGATAGCACCGGATTTACACCGGATTTCCCTTTTAACCCCGACATTTTAATGTCGGGGACCAAATCGCTGCAAATGTAGGGAGAGCAATTTTCCCGGCAAGAAGAATTATTAGCAGGCATGTGAGTAAACTTTTAGAGATGATTCAGTAAATGCAGGATCTTTTTTATTCATCAACCCTGAAAAAATCACCAATTATTTAACAACGGGTAATGTACTGAAACCCGTTTTTCATCGTTGAGTCATTACGGCCATTTTCCTTTCACCTATCCTTATTATTCATTACCAGAGCTGCTGTGTTTTTATTAACTAAAGAAGATGTCGTAAAATCTTCTGTAAAACCATTTGCGATGAATAGTATTATAAATAAGGTAATCGCCGTTTTTATTATTTCTTTTTGCTGTTCATTGGCAGCGGCTCAGGATCATGGAGCGAAATATGAAATCGGGGCAGCTATCAGTGTATTTATTTACCAGGGAGATTTGACACCCCGGCGATTAGGTTCTTTTGAAACAATGCGTTTTGGATTAAATCTTCACGGTAGTAAAATTATGAGCCGGTCCTTTATGTTGCGTACGAATCTCGCCATTGGCGGACTGAGGGGTGATGATGCAAAATATAATAATCCCGAATTTAGAAAACAGCGGAATTTTAATTTTCGTACGCCGGTTGTTGAATTATCACAACTGCTCGTTTATAACCCGCTGGGGAAAAATTATGCAGACAAAGGATTTTCTCCTTATTTTTTTGGAGGTGCAGGATTAAGCTTTTTAAAAATTAAAAGAGACCGGAGCAATTTTAATGGAGCTTATTTTGGCGATGAGTCAGGTATTCCTGCCGGTCTGGTTTTGGATGAACAGAAAAATCCACCCCGCATTATTCCGGTTATTCCGCTGGGGGCCGGAATACGATACAATCTTTCCAGCCGCATCGCCATGTATGCAGAATCATCTTACCGTCTTGTTTTTACTGATTACCTGGATGGTTTCAGCAAGGCAGCTAACCCCAAACAATACGATCATTATCATACCACCTCTGCCGGGGCTATATATAGAATTGGCAAAAAGGATTTGCAGGATTGCCCGGTTATCAGGTACTAAAAAATAATTTATTGTTTGTGAGATTTAATCCATTGAAAAGATAAACCCACATAATAATTTGTCGTTGGGGCAGCATTGTAAAACCGGTTGGTCGCTGCATTAATGTCATTTCCAAGACTGTACCTTTCATTCAACAGGTTGTCGGCACCAGTATAGAAATTCAGCTTAAATTTTTTC
>JANPMI010000325.1:0-4931 GCA_031422725.1 Chitinophagaceae bacterium
GAGCAACGGCACTACCTTGCAGAAGCCTTTCTCCATTACAAAAAGGCTGCAGAGACTGATCCCGGAATAGGCGTATATAGCGATAAACTGCTGCGGTTTAAAAGTGAGTTTTGGATCAGTGATTAACGTTGTATTCAGGAAATGTGTAAATGCTTTTCAAACGTTTGTTCGGCAAGAAAGTTTTTTTACAGAACAAATGAACAAAAAATTTCAGGTTCTATAAATTCATAAGGGCATGGTAAAACCAGTGCCGGCATAAAATAAATGACCTTTCACAGCAAAATTAGGACTACCTTTCGGGTCAACATCTTTGTTTTAATTACTCCCCGGCTCTTTTAATGTTAGTAATACTTTTGTTTTTTGTGTGTCACTGGTACCTGGCGATTTTTTCACAAACTTTTCTCCAACACCGTTACGCATCTCATGCTGCCTTCAGTATGAGCAAATTTTGGGAACGGTTTTTTTACATTCTGGCTTATATCGGACAAGGATCTTCTTATGTTAGTCCGAGAGTATATGCCATCATGCACCGTATGCACCATGCATATACAGATACAGAAAAAGACCCCCATTCACCAAAATATGATGACAATCTCTGGATAATGATGTGGCGCAGCCGCATCTTTACTTCAGGTGTGTTTAATAATAAGATTGAAATTGAAGAAAGATTTTTAAAAAACCTTCCTGACTGGCCGGCGCTGGACAGAATTGCTCATAACTGGATGTCCAGGGTAGGATGGGTTATTTTTTATATTACTTTCTATATTCTCTTTGCACCTTCTGCCTGGTGGTATTTGCTGATACCCATTCATATTGTGATGTTACCATTGCACGGCGCAGTTATCAACTGGTTTGCTCATAAATATGGAACCGTTAATTTCAAATTGAATAATACCTCCCGCAATTTATATCCGATGGATTTATTATTGATGGGTGAAGCGTATCATAATAATCATCACAAAACACCTTCGGCTATCAACTTTGGAAAAAGGTGGTATGAGTTTGACCCAACTTATCCTATTATCAGGTTCCTGAGCTGGGTAAAGGTTATTAAGGTAAACAAGATTAATAAAAACAGTAATGTAGAATTGGAGTAAACTGATTTTAAATTTTTTTATACAGGCCACAGGAAATTTTCTTTGTGGCTTTTTATTTATAGTATTATACCTGCGGAACAGATTTCCGAAGGTCTGTTATTATCCAAAGCACCACGAAGCTTAGTAGTGCTGCAAAAAAGCACCATACAGAGATAACAAAACCATTGTAGAGGGTGACAGCAAACAGGTAAGAGGCAAGAAATACAATTCCCAGCCATTTCATCTTTTTAATACTGGAAATAAAAGGAGTGATAATAGTAGCCATTATATAAAGTACACTAAAAGCTATTATTAAATTTTTTACTAACTGCGGAATGGCAAACTCATAATGAAGATGATCCTTAAGTGACGCTGCAGAAGAGCCCGGGCAGGTAAGGCAGAACGGAGTTACCGCTTCAACCGGATAGCTAAAAAGTACAAAGCCGACACCAACAGCTACCAAAGCACCAATCCACACAAACCCCTTTATTATTCTTTTCTTTTTAGCATCTTTCTCCAGCAGCCAGATACTGAAGGGAATCCAGAATGGCCAGACAGCCATGGCGAATACAAGAAAAGCATAAGTAAAAGTTGATTTCCATGCAGCGAGATCAGTGTTTTTTAATGATAGCCATAGCAGGCCTTCTGATAATTGTTGCGCAGCGAAAATTAACGGGATGCCGGCAAACACCCGTTGAGGATTTGTTTTGGTTTTTGCTACAGCAATCACACCGATAATACCTAATACGGCACTGGCTCCAAAACTTGCTGTGGCGGAGAAACACATTGAGTTGGTTTTTGTTTAAGGGAGTAAGATAGGGGATGTTTTTGGAAGCAGATTTTATTTAGTCTTTTCTGCGTTCTATTTTGCAGATATAGCAACAAGCCGCTGCATTTCTTGCATGAAGAAATTCTACTTCGGGGTGATTGGTGAAAATGTTAGTTATTACACTTTATTTAGCTTGATTTGCCTCCACTCTAAAAAGGCTAAGGCGGCAACGAATAAAGCTTCGAGAATTAAATAGACAGTTCCATAAAAAGTAGCGGTATTGCTATAAAACAACATTACGGACAGGCATACAACTGCCCAGGCACAATTGGCAAACACTAATAATTTAAGTAATGGCATGGGTTTTACTTTTCGTTGTGCCAGGTACAATGAATAAGCAGCATAGCCTAAACTGATAAAAGCTAATATTCTTAAGAGTGGTTGAGGCAGGTTGAAAAAATTGGAAAGGTCAGCGGTGAAAAAAAGTACAATACACCCGGATGTTAGTGCGGCAATGCCGTCTATCCAAAGCAGTCGTTGCAAGGAGAATATTTTATGTATCATCTTTTTTCTGTTTGCAGCAGTATTTTTTTAATCAACACAATTTGCCCTAAGTGATAATGGGTATGCTCAATAATGCCGTGAATGTTCCGGTAGTAGTTGCCATATTTCTCCTCGCAAAAAGTTTCACCCAGTTTACTTTCTGGTAATTGTTCTACCAGGCTGGCAAAAGTTTCGGCTTCAGTCCAGGTTTTATTCAACAAGTTTTCCCAGTCTTCTTGTGACAGGATGGGCGGAAGCTCAAAACTATTTTTATCCTTTGCATTGAGCGGCTCTCCCTGTAATACTTTCAACACGGCACTTACATAGTAATTAGTATGATAAACAAGAGTGGAAATTGTATTAAGCGAATACACTTGTGTGGTGGCTTGTTGCCAGCTTACATCTGCCAAAATTTCTTTCAGGTTTACCGAAGTCCAGTTACCGCCAAAATGAAGTTCCCTGAACTGCTTTGCTATTTGTGCTGTTAAATTCATGTTTTAAATTTAATTAATCCCGGGGAAAAGTTAATAACTGCGGGTCCGGCCGCTAAAAATCGTTTTGATTGCTGGCTGAGGCATTTCCCTGAAAGGTTTTGTTTTGGAGACCTGGACAGGAAATAAAACAGTACTATTTATTTGCTAATTCTTTTAACTTATTTATTGCTTCGATGTAGTTTGGGGTAATTTGTAAAGCTTTTTTATACATTCTTATTGCCTCATCTTTTTTATTCAATGCCAGATAAATGTTTCCCATTGTGTATAATACTAAATCTTTATCTGCAAACTCGGTTACGTTATTCTCACTAATAATTTTTGCATCTTCATAGCGTTTTAGTTGCAGCAATTGCTCTGCAATGAAATTCATCGAAATCCAATCTACATAATAATTAGCAGTATCTGATTTTAGTTGCTGATAAGCTTGTACTGCTCTATTGGCTCCAACCTCCGCAATAAGTTTTTCTATTTTCTTTTGAACAGGCTGTTTTAACAGAACTGGTTTATTGTACAATACTTTTACCAAATTTTTGATAATACCCAAAAAGTCGGTAGGGGAACTATTGCAAAGAATTACAGCACAACTGTTTGTTTCCGGAATCCGGATAAAAAAACTAATAAAGCCCTCCATCATACCCAAATGAAAATTTACAGCTACACTATCGGTATCTGTGTATTTAAAATTTCTATTAAACCAACCATAACCATATTTTACAGGGGGCATACCCGGTGTAAACATTTCGGTGGTCAATTGTTGATTAAGCAGTGTATTATTTTGAATGCCTGTATGCAGTTTGAACATATCCTCAACTGTAGAATATAAATCACCAGCACCCATAGTGTTAGATTGATCTCTGAAATCTCCGCTGGTAAATCCGCCAAAAGCATAATCATATCCCTGTGCTCTTTTGGTTACAATTTGTGTATGATGATAACTGGCCGTATTGGTCATTTGTAATTTATCAAAAATATCTTGCTTCATTAATTGAGCAAATGATTTGCCTGTTACTGTTTCTAAAATATAACCCAATGTAAAGAAGCCCCAGCTGCTATAAAAGTATTTGGTACCTGGTTCAAATACTAAGGCAGAGTCTATATAAATTTTTACATACTCCTCCCTGGTGTAATTTTGCCTGCTATACTTTGTAAAAAAATCCTTAATAATATCATAGTTAGGCATCCCGGAAGTATTACTCATCAGCTGTTTTATAGTGACCCTGGCAGCCGGCTTATTTTTAAATGCAGGTAAATAATCTTCAATGGTTTTATTAATGTCAATTAAACCTTTTTGGACTTGCAGTAAGGTTAAAAAACAAGTAATTGGTTTGGATATTGAGCCAATCATAAATTTTGTATCCACCGAATTATTAATATCCCACTCTCTGTTAGCTTTGCCAAAAGCCCCTTTGTAAATTACTTTTCCATTTTCCGCAACTAATACAGCACCATCAAACATATTATAGCCATGATACGTTTTCATTATCTGAGCTATTTTGTTTTTTTTACTTTGTGCAAAAGTTGTTAAGCCTGCAAACAGGTATATGAATACAAAAAATATTTTTTTATGGTACATACAGTATAATTTAATAGTAAATATTGCGCAGTAGTTTGTTTTTCTTCCATCAGCACATTGAATTAAAGATACCTAAAATAGGAAATGAAAATTGCCAAAATTGTCCATAGAATTACTGAACGATGAAGTGTACCCTTCGATAAACTCCGTGTAAACTTGCAATGAAGCTTATAGAAGCACCAAAGCTCACCTCCATATAAAAAACACCGACAAATGAATGGGGAGTCTTTTTTATATCAGGAAAGAGTGGCCTAAAGTTTATGCTGTTGGTGTTTTTGCTTCGCTACTAACCCACCCACAACACACAACAGCGGCGTGATTCTTTTGGGAAGACCCGCAACGACGGGCAGTTGTCTTATCACAACTTTTGTTCTCAATTTAATTAATCTTTGGTAAAAAGTGCTTAGAACCATAGGCCCGGCTTATTTTATACCAACGGATTTCAATCCGTTGAAAAAAAAGCTACACTGTCGTTG
>JANPMI010000326.1:0-14016 GCA_031422725.1 Chitinophagaceae bacterium
TGCCACTGGTTCGCCTGCCGAAAGTGAATATGTAGAAGAGGTTGTGAAAATGACGGGACATCTAAAATTCATCAACTCCGCCGGTTTTTTTTCTTTTGATGAATTAGTGCCGTTGTACTCGGTAAGCACCTGTATGCTTACGAATGATTCAGGTCCCGCACATTTTGCATCAGTAACTTCTTTGAAGGTGTTTGTGCTGTTTGGCCCGGAAACACCTCATTTATATTCACCGCTTGGTGGCAATGCAGAACCTTTTTACCTCAGTCTTCCCTGTTCTCCCTGTGTAAGTGCAGCTAATCACCGCAAAACAACCTGTATTACCCGTCCCTGTATCACCGGCATTCAGCCTTCCATTGTATGGCAGCGAATGAATGTTTTTTTAATGGAGAATGGTATTGTTTAAAGCTATAACATCCTGACAATATAATTTTTTTTCAACTCCCCGCTTCTCGTTTTTTTATTAATGAATTTCAGTGTTAACATGGTAACATGAAATTCAGGCAGCTCTTTTATTATTTCATAGCGGAGGCCTTTTTGTTGTATAAATGCAAGACCGTAATCATTTATAAACCAGACAGCTTCTTTGGATGCTATCGAACTATTGATAGTAGTAGTGTCAGCAATTATCATCGTGTCTTTAAGATAAAACTCAAAGGCCGGAGAATAAATACCCATCCGTACACCGGGCACACCCGGATGATTTTTATTGATATAGAAGGCAGCCTCATCACCTGATTGATATTTCATCAGGTCCGGATAAAAGCACCAGTTGAGAAAAAGGTTAAATACCAGCGAGGCAAGTCCTACCCTGTAAAAGACAATCAGATTTTTGTTAGCCTTAACCCAATAAGGAAGCAGGAGCAAAAAAACGATTAACACCAGGATAATTATAATTAGTAACACTGACTGTACCGCAGGTACATAGAAAAATTGCAACAGTAAACCACCCAATAAAAGAAGTATGGTAATGCTATTCTGAATTGTTCTTATAAGACCAGCACTGGTTTCTTGTGTTTTATAAATGTATTGTGCAGTCAGTACAGCCAGCAATGGGAAAATGATATTGGCATAATAGGGCAATTGAAATTTTGATAACGAAAAAATCAATAGAGTTACCAGACTGCCAATAAGTGTGAACCACTCCTGCGATGATACCGGTCTGATCGTCCCGGTCTGACCGGTATTTGTCTTTTTAAATGCACTTCTGATTTTTTCAACCAACGAAGCATACATAAGCAGGGACCAGGGAAGAAAAGCCCATAGTAAAGTATGTATAAAAAATGTCGGATCGCCTTTGCCTTTTATCGGCCCACTGTTTACAAAACGACCAAACTGGCTATCCCACAAAAAGAAGCGAATACCAGAAACATTGGTTTTCCCAAAAACTGTTTTTTCGGGGTGCTTGTCAAACTGATACCATAAACTATATAGTTCAGGAGTAATAAATAATACAATCAATATTCCGGCAACCAGCCATCTCCAATGAAATAATTCTTTCCAGTTTTTCTTAATGATGAGGTCACCGGCTACAGCAGCACCAACAGGAATCAACGTAAATATACCTTTCGTCATTACAGCGCAGGCCGCAAATAAACAAGCTGCTAAAAGCTGCCAGCCGATTTTTTTCGACAGGGCGTTGGAAAAATGATAAATAGCAGCAATAATTAAACCCGTCAGAAATGGTTCGGCCCGGACATCACTGTTAGAAATAATAATGTGTTCGGCAGTCAATAAAATAAAAACTGCCCATAACGCAATTGTTTTGTTATAATGTTGTTTGGCAAAAAGATAAGTATAATATGCTCCCAGTAATACAAAAAAGATACCCGGCAGTTTATAAGACCAGGTATGTATTCCAAAGATTTTGAAGAATGCAGCTGTTATCCAAAAAGGAAAATGGGGTTTGTCGAGCCAGTCGGTTCCCTGGAAAAAAAGCTCCAGGTAATTATTTCGCTTCACCATGTGTTTGGAAACCGAGGCATATACACCGGCATCGGGATCCATAAGGGGTACAAACAATCCACTGAAATTAACCAACACGGCAAGACTGATAAAAAAATACAGCCATTTGTGCTGTTGGTTGAAAAGAGGTTGTTTGCCTGTCATTTATCAATTGATTGTTGCCTCAAAGATAATAGCTGGGTACTAAAGCACTCAACAGATCAACAACAGGAGTTAATAAATAAAATCGGTTTTGTAAGGGTATCTTACCCGGTACATTTCTCTAACCTTGTCAAGAATGTTGTTACGCAGCAGATCAATGTTTGTTTTTTCAACAGCCGATATAAAAACAGCATTGTTATTCGTTTCATTATTCCACCGGTCTCTCAGGTCTTCTAATATTTCTTTTTTAGTGCTTTCTTCCAGCCACTTATCAAATGTTCGTTCTTCATACAGGTCCATTTTATTGAAGATGGTCAGAGTTGGCTTTTCAAAGGCATTCAGCTCCTGCAATGTTTTATTGACTACACCAAGCTGCTCTTCATATCCGGGATGAGAAATATCTACCACATGCAATAAAATGTCTGCTTCTCTTACTTCGTCCAGGGTGCTTTTAAAACTTTCTACCAAATGGTGTGGCAGCTTGCGGATAAAACCAACGGTATCACTTAATAAAAAAGGAGTGGTATCAAAAACAACTTTGCTGGTAGTGGTGTCTAATGTGGCGAACAATTTATTTTCTGCAAATACTTCTCTTTTGCTGAGCAAGTTCATGAGGGTGGATTTACCAACATTGGTATAGCCCACTAAAGCTACCCGGATAAATTCACCCCGGTCTTTTCGTTGTGTAAAAGCCTGCTTATCTATTTCAGCTAACCGTTTTCTCAGCAAAGTGATTTTATCTCTTACAATACGGCGATCCGTTTCTATTTCGCTTTCACCAGGACCTCTTGTACCAATACCGCCCCCCAGTCTTTCAAGGTGCTTCCACATACCCCGGAGTCTTGGAAGTATATACTGGTATTGTGCCAACTCTACCTGGGCCTTTGCCTGTGCTGTCTTTGCCCTTCTCGCAAAAATATCCAGAATAAGATCGCTGCGGTCAATCGTTTTTACTTCTACTGCTTTTTCAATATTGTTGATCTGCGCCCCTGTAAGTTCATCATCAAATATGACCACCCGGATGTTTTTAGCCTGCACATACTGTTTTATTTCTTCCAGTTTCCCTTTGCCTACAAAAGTTCTGCTGTCGGGGTGAACAAGTTTTTGAGTAAACCGCTTTACAGTAATAGCACCAGCCGTTTCTGCCAGAAAAGCCAGCTCATCTAAATATTCCTGTACCTGTTGCTCTGTCTGATCCTTATGAACCATGCCCACCAACACTGCCGTTTCTTCTTTTTGAATACTATTTTTTTTGTCAATCATATTGAATTAAAAACTCCCGTTTCCTGCGGGTAGAATGCAAATGTAAAAATACTTCTGCGCTAAAGATTCAGAGAATAAAGCAAAAAAGCGATTCGCCTGATTGAATCGCTTTTTAGAATTATTTATTATTCCCCCTTTAGGGGTTGGGGGTTTAAAGGCCGCTTAAGGTTAACCCGATAGAAAAAGGCCTCACTACAGGGCCTGAGCCATCCTTTAATAAAGCAGTGAACTGGTAGCTGCCATATAGGGTAAAATGACCATACCCGATTCTTGCCATTCCGGAAAGCCTGTTTTTATTAAAAAAACGTTTGCTCGATTCTTTCATTACATACTCATTAATGCTGCTGCCGCTTTTGCTTTGAAATTTCGTATTACGGGTATGTGCAGTTAGCAGGGTGCCAATTTTTACACCAATGGCCGCTTTAAATCCTTTGCCGGTCTTTGGATCTGACGAAAAACGTAATTCAACAGGAGCTTCCAGGTAAACGGTGGCCAGTTTGGTTTTTTTAAAATGATTGGTATCTGAACGGTTGGTAAATTCGAAAGTAGGAGTAATGTCTTTGATGCCCACATGTGTTTTGGTAAAAAGAATATGATCGCTGGCTATGCCGGGGCCAAAAGCCATACTTAGTTTGGGATTTGTCTTAAAAGGGAAATCAAACATAAAATAAGCATTGATACTTTTTGAGAGCCCACTGGTATTGATCGTATCTGGCTTACCTGCCCATGAAGTGTAACCAAACTGAACCAGTAAATGATCATTGGGCCGGTTACTCATATCAGGAATATCTTTTTTCTTTTTCGTAGCCGGATTGTCCTGTGCCAGCAAAGGAGCAGTAAACAGTGCACAGATGGATAAGATTATAATTTTCTTCATATAATTTTTAGTAGTGGACAAATGTATTTTCATCCCGGTTAACAAAAGGTTAAAGAACCCTTTGATTTTAATAAAAAATGCTCCGGTAAAAACCCGGAGCATTTTTTTTTGTGGACCCAGTAGGGCACGATCCTACGACCCCCTGATTATGAGTCAGGTGCTCTAACCAACTGAGCTATGGGTCCGATGCCGCATTTGCGGCGAAATATTTAAAACAAAGAGCTAATCAATAATTCTGCACCCTCCCGATCATATAGGGATGTACTAACCATTCCGATATAATCGCAAGAGCTATGGGGCCAATACTGCTTTGCAGGAATAAAGAACTTTCGGGCAGCAAAAGTAAAAAAATATAGCGGACCGCAACAAGTTATTTCACTTCTTCAAAATCAATATAATCACCTGCTTTTCTTTTTGGCTCAGGTTCAGTGGCGGAGGGCTGTGCGGTATAGCCCTGTTGCTGCTGTTGCATATGTTCCTGCATCTTACTCTGCATTTCCCGGAATCCTTTCTTTATTTTCCGACTGGCCATATAAACGGGTATCACCAGCTTGAAAATGAACTGATATAATATGTAAGCCAGTATGGCATATAACACATATTTCATGCTGTAAAGATAGGCAGACTCTTTTTGCTGTTGCCGGTATTTTGGGGCTCTTTACCGAATTGTTAACCCTCTTTATTTCATACAGAGTATTTGGCTGATACCCTGTCTTTCCCCTATATTTGCACCGGAAATAGCAGTAAGAAGGGAACGGGTCGTTCCCTTCTTCTTTTATAACCTATGAACGGAGAAACTCAAATACAGGTTATTGAACAAAAGATGGGAACCCTGATTAGTGCTGAGCCGGATTTATTCCTGGTGGAAGTAAAAATTAAGCCGGCGAATAATATAAAAATTTTTATTGACGGTGACCAGGGAATCAGCATTGAAAAACTGGTACAATATAACCGTCGGTTGTATAAAGAAATTGAAGAGGATAACATGTTTCCCGGGGGCGATTTTTCATTGGAAGTGTCATCACCCGGATTAGATGAATCGCTGAAACTACACCGTCAGTATTTGAAAAACATTGACCGGTTTGTTGAAGTAACTGATAAGGAGGAAGCCAAAAAAGAAGGCAAACTTATAAATGTAACGGAAACGGGCATTGTGGTAGAAGAAATAAAAGGCAAAGGCAAAAAAATGGAAACAGTGCAGCACACTATTTCTTTTGACAATATAAAAACAACAAAAATTCAAATTAAATTTTAAACGTCAGACCTCTGTCCCGGTAGTTATCGGGAATCGGACTTCAAATTTTGTGTTATGTCAAGTATTAACCTGATAGATGCGTTCCAGGATTTTAAAGAAGCGGAAAATATTGACCGCCCCACCATGATGAAAGTGGTAGAAGATGTATTTAAAACCCTGTTGCGTAAAAAGTACACCAGTGACGAAAATTTCGACGTAATTGTAAACGCCGAAAAAGGTGACCTGGAAATTATACGCCGCCGCATGATTGTAGAAGATGGACAAGTGGAAGACCCCCTGGCACAGGTCGCTTACTCTGATGCTGTGAAGATAGAACCCGACTTTGAAGTAGGAGAAGAATTGTATGAAGAAATTGACCTGCTTGACTTCGGCCGGCGGGCCATCCTCGCTGCCAAGCAAACACTGGCCAGCCGCATCAGCGATCTGAAGAAAAATGTACTGGCTAAAAAATATGGTGACAGGATTGGTGAGATCATCAGCGCTGAAGTGTACCAGGTATGGAAAAAAGAAATTTTGCTGTTAGATGAGGAAGGCAATGAATTAATATTGCCTAAAAGCGAACAGATACCGCAGGATTATTTTAAAAAAGGGGAAAGTATCCGGGCCGTAGTAAGAAAAGTGGACATGAAAAACAACAGCCCGGTAATCATTCTTTCCAGAACATCACCCGACTTTTTGGCTAAATTATTGGAAATAGAAGTGCCTGAAATTTTCGACGGACTGATTGTAATAAAGAAAATTGTAAGAGATCCCGGAGAAAGAGCAAAAGTGGCGGTAGAATCTTATGACGATCGTATTGATCCGGTAGGTGCCTGTGTGGGTATGAAGGGTAGCCGTATTCATGGCATTGTCCGTGAATTGAAAAATGAAAATATTGATGTTATTAACTGGACAAGTAATATTCAGTTACTCATACAGCGTTCATTAACGCCGGCCAAAATTACCAGTATGGAACTGGACAACGAAGCCAAGCATGCAAATGTTTACCTGAAACCCGACCAGGTTTCTCTTGCCATTGGCCGTCGTGGTGTAAATATCAAATTAGCCTGTGAACTTACCGAGTATGAACTGGATGTTTATCGTGACAATGAAGGCGAAGTGGAAGAGTTTGACATTGACCTGGAAGAATTCAGCGATGAAATTGAAACCTGGATCATTGATGAACTTAAAAGGGTAGGTTGTGATACCGGACGAAGTGTATTAAATCTTACTCCTGAAGAATTAGAAAGAAGGACAGACCTGGAAAAAGAAACAATTGCAGATGTAAGAAGAATATTGAAAGAAGAATTTGAGAAAGAATAGCAAAGTGAATGGTGAGTAGTGAATGGTTAATAAAACTATGGCAGCTATTCACTATTAACAATTAAAAAAACTGAATGGCAGAATTAAAACTTCCAAGATTATTAGCAGCAGCCAAAGAATTTAATATTGGCCAGGAAACACTTATTGATTTCCTGTTAGGGAAAGGTTTTCCAAAGGATGAGCTGAAGCCTACGTCAAAACTGACAGAGGAAATGTACCGTTCATTGCAACAGGAATTTTCCAGTGACAAGGCTGCTAAAATAAAAAGTGATCAGCTTGAATTGCCTAAAGGCTCACAGGCAGAAGCTAAAAAGAAAAAAGAAGACGAAGAGATCAGTTTCAAAAAAGATGAAAAGGCAACTCCAAAAATTACAAAAAAAGAAGAGGAGATAAAACCAGCAGTTGCAGAAGAAAAACCAGCAAAAGCGAAACCAGCAAAAGAGGAGCTTGTAAAAGACGAGGAGCTTGTAAAAGCAGAAGCACCGGAAATAGAAGGACCTAAACTGGTGAAAAAAATTGATCTCTCTACCATTGACTCCTCTACACGTCCCAAAAAAATAGTAAAAGCAAAAAAGGAAGACTTGCCCGCCGGGGTGGGAGAAGCTAAACCCGTTGAGGAAGAAAAAAAAGCAACGAAGGGCAAGACCAAAAAAGATAGCCCTGCTCAGCTTACTGCCGGAGAAAAAACCAGACCTGTTGCGGAAGAAGTGGTAGCTAAGGAAGAACCTGTTGCAGAAGATCAGCCCGCCGTTATTGAGAATATCGAAGTGGAGAAGTTAACAGGACCAAAAATTCTTGGAAAAATTGATTTACCTGTTGATAATGATACAAGACCTGTAAAGGACGAAAAGAAAAAAAGAAAACGTATTCCTATAGAGAAGAAGGATAATAAAAGAGAAATATTTATAAATAAAGATACTGGTGACAGAAGGCCGGGTGGCGGAACAGGCGGCGGTAGTAATTTCAACCGGGGCAGAACTGGCACGGGGGCAGGCACAGGCGGCGGAAACCGCAGAGGTGCTACTGGTGGTGCAATTGGTGGGCGCAGAGAGGATAAACTGATTGACGAAAAAGAAATTCAGAGGAAAATACAGGAAACTCAGGCTAAGCTGGCTGGTGGTAATAGAGGAGGTAAAAACCTCAAAGCTAAAATGCGCCGGGAGAAAAGACAAGAGCTTGCCAATGCACAGGGCGAAACAGGAGATGATAATAAACTACAGGTAACAGAATTCATCAGTGTAAGTGAACTGGCGAACCTGATGGATGTAAGTTTTGCCGAAGTAATAAGCAAGTGTATGAGTCTTGGCATCATGGTTTCTATTAATCAGCGTCTTGATGCAGAAGTGATAGAATTGGTAGCCAGTGAGTTTGGTTATGATGTAGAGTTTATTGACATGGAAAAGCAAATGGAAATGGAGGAAGAAAATGAAGAGGATAATGAAGAAGATTTAAAATTCCGTTCACCCATTGTTACCATCATGGGCCACGTTGACCATGGTAAAACATCGTTGCTTGACCATATAAGAAGTGCAAATGTTGTAGCTGGCGAAGCCGGCGGAATTACCCAGCACATTGGTGCCTACCAGGTAGAAGTGGCAAATGGAAAACAAATTACTTTCTTAGACACACCAGGTCACGAAGCGTTTACAGCCATGAGGGCAAGGGGTGCCAAGGTTACCGACATTGCAGTAATTGTAATTGCTGCTGATGATGCCGTGATGCCGCAAACCAGGGAGGCCATCAGCCATGCCCAGGCAGCCGGTGTGCCGATGATATTTGCTATCAATAAAATTGATAAAGACGGGGCTAATTCAAAAAAAATATATGAACAGCTATCGCAAATGAACATTCTTGTTGAAGAATGGGGTGGTAAATTCCAGAGCCAGGAAATAGCAGCGAAAAAGGGATTGAACATTGACAAGTTGCTGGAGAAAATTTTGTTGGAAGCAGAAATCCTTGATTTAAAAGCAAACCCTGACCGGGAAGCTACAGGAACAATTATTGAAGCATCCCTGGATAAAGGCAGGGGCTATGTAGCTACATTGCTTGTTGAAAATGGGACATTGAACCCCGGAGATTTGATTGTAAGTGGTCAGTATTTTGGCAGGGTAAAAGCCATGTTCAATGAAAGAAATAAAAAAGAAGAAAAGGCGGGTCCTTCGGCACCGGCGGTAATATTGGGTTTAAATGGTGCGCCACAGGCTGGTGAAAAATTTAAAGTGTATGCAGATGAAGCCGAAGCAAAAGAAATTGCCTATCGCCGGGCACAGATACTGAGAGAACAGGGTATCCGGACCAAGAAGCATATTACGCTGGATGAAATTGGGCGCCGACTGGCTCTCGGAAGTTTCAAAGAACTGAAAGTTATCATCAAAGGTGACGTGGATGGTTCAGTGGAAGCCCTGAGTGATTCCTTACAAAAACTTTCCACACCCGAAATTTTAGTGAGTGTAATTCATAAAGGTGTTGGTCAGATCAACGAAAGTGATATTGTACTGGCAGAAGCATCCGATGCTATCGTTATTGCATTCAATGTTCGTCCTTCATTACAGGCATCCAAGCTGGCAGACAACGCCGGTATCGAAATAAAGATGTACTCTATCATCTATAATGCCATCGAAGAAGTGAAGAGTGCCATGGAGGGAATGCTGGAACCAAAAGTGCAGGAAAGAATTATAGCCAATGTTGAGATAAGAGAGGTATTCAAATTTGATAAAGCAACAGTGGCAGGATGCCAGGTACTGGATGGTAAGATTAAGAGAGATTCCAAAATCCGTTTGATCCGGGATGGTATTGTTATCTATCCTACGGGAGACAATAGTGCTGAACTGGCATCATTAAAACGGTTTAAAGATGATGCAAAAGAAGTTTTATCAGGCATGGAATGCGGCTTAACTATTAAAAATTTCACTGATTATAAAGTGGGGGATGTGGTGGAAGCTTACGAGGTAGAGGAAGTAAAGAGAACACTATAAAGGTACAAGAGACAAGGCACAAGGAGAGCAGCTCCGGATTGAGCCCCTTGTGCCTTGCCCCTTGAATCTTGTGCCTTCCATCAAACTTTTGTTAAATACCCGCTGCACTACTTATAGGTGTTACCGGGCAAAGTACTTTTGAATTTATGCGTTATACCAATAGAATACTGGCGGTTTGTTTTTCGCTGTTGACCTTTACGGCAATGGCCCAGTCGCAGGCAAAAAAAATTGTGGCTGATAAAATCGGCGGTATCGTTGGCGATCGTATCATTCTTCAGTCTGATATAAAAAATTCCATAGCTGATATTGTCCGTCAGGGAGGAACTGTTCCCGATAATGCAGAGTGTATGCTGATGGAGCAGGCCCTTATTTCCAAAGTACTTATGCTGCAGGCAGAGAAAGATTCGTTGCCGGTAACAGATGAAGAAGTAGAAGCCGAACTGGACCAGAAAATAAGATATTATATTAATCAGTTTGGCAGCCAGGATGCACTGGAAGAAGTGGCAGGAAAAACTATTTACCAGATTAAAGATGATGCCAGGGAATCTGTGAAAGAACAAAAACTGGCATCAGCCATGCAGCGGAAAATTGTTGACAATGTAAGAATAACCCCCACTGAGGTAAAAGCTTTTTTTGAACGAATTGCGAAAGACAGTTTGCCTTTTTATGAATCGGAACTGGAGATATGCCAGATTGTTCTTTATCCCAAAGCGGCACGAGAACTGGAACTATACATTGTGGGGGAGATGAATAATTATAAAAAGCAAATTGAATCAAAGGTTACCACTTTTGATAAACTGGCAAAACAGGTATCTGAAGACCCGGGAAGTAAGGACCGGGGTGGTCAATACCAGATAAACCGCAATGAAAAAACATGGGACCCCATTTTTATGTCCACCGCTTTCCGGTTGAAAGACGGTGAAATATCCTCACCGGTGAAATCAAAATTTGGTTATCACATAATAGAGATGGTGCAGCGTAATGGTGATGATGCTATTGTTCGTCACATATTGCGCATACCACCCGTTACAGAAACAGAAATTAACCAGGCGAAGAATAAATTAGATACGGTTCGTTCAAAGATCATTGCCGGAGTATTGACCTTTAATGCCGCAGCTTCAAAATACAGTGATGATGAAACAACCAAATTTGCCGGCCCATGTCTTACCAATAGAGATGGTTCTACTTATGTTACTATTGATGCATTAGATAAAGACATGGTGGGAATGATCAGTAAAATGAAGGTGGGTGATTTTTCCCAACCCACTGCTTTCCAGGATGAACAGGGAAAGAAAGGTGTAAGAATTGTTCACCTTAAATCCCGTTCACAGCCCCATCGCATGAATATGCAGGATGACTACAGCAAAATTTCCCAGTTTGCATTGGAAGAAAAGAAAAGCAATACATTAGACAAATGGCTGAAGTCAAAAATTCCGACTTATTATATCATGGTGGATGCAGAAACCGCCGCAGACTGTATGCAATTGCAGAAATATGTAACTGAAAAAAAGGTCTTTTAATTTTTTAGTAAATCAGTTTTAGTATTATCGCCTACCTTTGCGCCTCGCCTGCTATAAGATTGAGCAAAGGCAGGGCTTTCAGACATGAGTGACCCAATTAAACATGAATGCGGACTGGCATTCATCCGGCTAAGGAAATCTTTCTCTTATTACCAACAGCAGTATGGCACCGTACTGTGGGGTCTTAACAAACTGTACCTGCTGATGGAAAAGCAACATAACCGTGGGCAGGACGGAGCAGGAGTAGCAGTAGTGAAATTAAATGTGGAACCCGGCTATCCTTTTCTGAACCGTATCCGCACCAATGCACCACAGGCCATCTCCGATATATTTCAGCAAATAGGGAAAGAAATAGAAGAACTTGAAAAATATCATCCCGATATTAAAAACCACCCGGGGCTGATGAAAGGGCATGTAAAATTTTTGGGAGAATTGCTCCTGGGCCATCTCCGCTATGGTACACAGGGAAAAAATAAACTGGAATATTGTCATCCCTTCATAAACCGTGACACCATCCCTGCCCGTAACCTTGCACTTGCCGGTAATTTTAATATTGTCAATTCCGATGAATTGTTTGCCCTGATTGGCAAAGAGCCGCATGATACAGTTCGTTTCAGTGACCTTGCTGCTATGATTGAGCTGATGCACACCTTTCTATGTAAGGAAGATGAAGCATCACCGGAACATATGGATATTAAAAAAGTGCTGAAGAAAGCATTGCCCCTGCTGGATGGTGGTTTTCATGTGGGAGGGGTAACGGGTAATGGTATTGGTTTTGTATTCAGGGATGCACATGGTATTCGTCCTTCTTATTATTATATCAATGAAGAAGTGGTGGTGGCTGCATCAGAAAGGGCGGCTATCAGAACAACTTTTAATGTAGCGGAAAATGAAGTAAAAGAACTGATGCCCGGACAAGCTCTTATTGTAAATGAAAAAGGGGAAGTGGAAATAGCTCAGATACTAGAGCCAAAAGAAAGAAAGGCCTGTAGCTTTGAACGTATTTATTTTTCAAGAGGAAGTGATGAAAAAATTTATAAAGAAAGAAAGGCCTTAGGATATAATCTTAGTGAACCTGTGCTGAATGCCATTGACCATGATCTGAAAAACACCATCTTTTCTTTTATTCCTAATACAGCCGAAACGGCTTTTCTCGGAATGGTTAAAGGGATGGAAGCTTATCTGAATAAAGTAAAAATTGAACGGATACTTAGCTGGGGCAAAGATTATGATGCAGAGAAGCTAAGTGAAATGGTGAACCGCCGCATCCGGATAGAAAAAATTGCCATTAAAGATGTGAAGATGCGGACATTTATTTCGCAAGATAGCGGCCGCAATGAAATGGTGCAACACGTCTATGATATTACCTACGGCACTGTTCGGCCCGGAATGGATACACTGGTGGTAATTGATGATTCGATAGTAAGGGGAACAACATTAAAAGAAAGTATTATCCGCATGCTGGGAAGATTAAAGCCCAAACGCATTGTAGTTGTTTCTTCATCACCTCAAATCCGGTATCCGGATTGCTATGGTATCGATATGAGTAAGATGGGCGACTTTATAGCTTTCAATGCGGCTGTAGAACTGATGAAAGAAAAGGGAAAAGAAAACTGCCTGAAAGAGTTACTGGAAAAATGCAAAGATCTGCAGCGTAATAATCAACTGCATACAGAAAATGTAGTGAAGCAATTGTACAAACAATTTACTACAGAAGAAATCTCCGCAAAAATTGCTCAGCTGATAACACCTGCCGGACTTGAAATACCAGTTGATGTTATTTTCCAAAGCATAGAAAACCTGCATAAATCCTGCCCCGGTAATTTGGGCGATTGGTACTTTACCGGTAATTATCCCACTCCGGGAGGTAACAAGGTCGTTAATAAAGCCTTTATGAATTATATGGAAGGGAAGAATGTGAGAGGGTATTAAATGGTATACAAAACTTTTAGTTTCAGAATTCTAATTTGTTGCTTTGAGCAACACAAAATAATACTATGAAGCAAATAATGCTTATTCGTCATGCCAAAAGCGACTGGGGCAATCCGGGCTTGGATGATTTTGACAGACCATTAAGTGAAAGGGGAAAAAAAGATGCACCGGTAATGGCGCAGCGATTGCGGGATAAAAAAGTAAAGATAGATGTGTTTATTGCCAGCCCTGCTAAAAGAGCTGCGAAAACGGCAAAAATTTTTGCAGAAGCTTTCAAGAGGAAGAAAGACGAAATAGTTTTTAAAGAAAAATTATACCTGGCAGAACCAGCTACTTTTTTTTCTGTCGTTAGCAATGCTGATGATAAGTTTGAAAGCATTGCCATCTTCTCCCACAATTATGGTATTACTGATTTTGCCAATATGCTCACGGATGTACAGGTAGATAATATTCCTACCTGTGGGGTGTTTGCCGTAAAAGCGGATTGTGATACATGGCAAGGATTTAAAGATGCAAAAAAAGAATTCTGGTTTTTCGATTATCCTAAGTCAGGGCTTAAGGATTGAAGTATTCTTTGTTAATAAGCTGATATTTACCAGGAAAGTTTCAATAGTTGCTGACAGCGGAGGTGAAGACAGCATTGCCGGAATCTTATATTGATATGCCACAGCAGCAGCAAGGGCTTCCTGCAGCGAAAAATCTTTTTGAGCTATACAAACCGTCATTCCTTTTTTCATTAAATAATTACCGAGATATTCCTGTTCTGTTTGCCCTGGTGTGGGAATAAGG
>JANPMI010000327.1:0-1953 GCA_031422725.1 Chitinophagaceae bacterium
ATCAGATAATTTTTTCAGTTCAGCATCCGGTTCGCAGGAACTGAACATCATCAGCGATGAAAAAAGCAGGGAAGTAAGTACAGTTAGTTTAATCAATTTCATGATTGCGGGATTTGTGGTAAAAATAAGAAGTTTTTCCAAATGACCATCTTTTTCAAAAAATTGCCAAAAGGCTGTGGGTAAACTGTTTATTTTGGAGTTTTAAGCATATCGCCCAGAGGGAAAGGAGAAAAAGAGGAATACAGGGCATATCATCTCATTTCGTCTTTTTTCCTTGTTCGGCAAGCTTATTTCAATTTACTTTTTATCTCCTGCAATTTCAGCAATGCTTCAACGGGAGTAAGACGGTTAATGTCAAACCCTTCCAGTAATTTCCTGATTTCATCAAAGGTTTCTGTATGGGCATCAAAGATGGATAGCTGGATTTTGGGGGCTGAAAGATTTCTGAGGGTTTCAGTTGTCAAGTGACCTCCGACTTCTGTCTTCTGACCTCTGTCTTCCAATTGTTTCAATATTTCATTGGCCCGGTCAATCAATGAAGGCGGCATACCTGCCATTTTTGCCACATGAATACCGAAACTGTGAGTGCTGCCTCCTCTGGCTAACTTTCGTAAAAAAATAATTTTATTGCCCATTTCTTTATTGGTGATATGAAAGTTTTTTGCCCTCGGAAATTTTTCTTCCAGTTCATTCAACTCATGGTAATGGGTGGCAAACAATGTTTTGGGCTGATGCGGAGACTGGTGCAAATGCTCTGCAATACTCCAGGCAATGGAAATGCCATCATAAGTGGACGTTCCCCGTCCTATTTCATCTAATAGAATCAAACTTCTGTTGGTGATGTTGTTGATGATAGATGCAGTTTCATTCATTTCTACCATGAAAGTGGATTCGCCGCCACTAAGATTGTCTGATGCGCCGACTCTTGTAAATATTTTATCTGTCAACGAAATTCTTGCTTCTGCGGCAGGAACAAAGCTACCCATGTGTGCCATGAGTGTTATCAATGCAGTTTGCCGGAGCAAAGCAGACTTACCACTCATGTTCGGCCCGGTGAGTATGATTAACTGCTGTTCAGTTTTATTTAATTCCAGATCGTTGCTAATATAAGATTCACCAACGGGCAGGTTTCTTTCTATCACCGGGTGGCGGCCTTCTTTGATGATCAGTTCATCCCCTGTATGCAGCTCCGGTTTCTTATATTGATATTGAATAGCATTGTTTGCAAAGCAGCAAAGACAATCCTGGATGGCCAGTAAAAGGCCGTTGGACTGAACCGGACCCAAATAATCAGATAATTCGTTTAACAATGCTTCAAATAAGTCTAATTCTATTTTCAGAATTTTTTCTTCGGCACCGGTTATCTTTTCTTCGTATTCTTTTAATTCAGGAGTAATATATCGTTCGGCATTGGTGAGTGTTTGCTTCCTCATCCATTCAGCCGGCACTTTGTTTTTATGGGAGTTGGTTACTTCAAGGTAGTATCCGAATACATTATTAAAGCCAATCTTCAGCGAACTGATTCCTGTCCGTTCGGTTTCTTTTTGTTGCAGCTGTGCCAGGTATTCTTTACCGCTGTGAGAAATTTTTCTGAGCTCATCCAGTTCATTGCTTACCCCGGCATTCATCATACCACCCCTGGCAGCCAGTGCAGGAGGATTATCAACAATTTCTTCAAATATCTTTTCAGCAATGTAAGGGCAGGGGTTCAGTGCATCGCCCAGACGCTTAAGGTATTCATTGGAAGAAGATAAACAAAGTTGCTTAACTGTTTCTGCCTGTTTCAATCCTCTTGCTAATTGCAACACTTCTCTCGGGTTTATTTTTTTCATCGGAATTTTAGAAACCAACCTTTCTATATCCCCGCATTGTTTGATATGCTGACTGATTTTATTCCGTAAATCCGTTTCCTTAATCAGGTATTCAACAGTGTCTAAGCGTTCATTTATTTTA
>JANPMI010000328.1:0-3683 GCA_031422725.1 Chitinophagaceae bacterium
CAGATTTACTTTGACTTTTCCGGTTATTCTGATATGGCCATCGGGCTGGGCAGAATGTTTGGCTTTCATTTCCGGGAGAATTTTAATTACCCTTACATCGCTAAGTCCATCAGTGAGTTTTGGCGAAGATGGCATATTTCCTTAGGAAGTATTTTCAGAGATTATGTCTATATCCCTTTAGGTGGCAATAAGAAGCATGTCTATTTTAATCTTTTAGTGGTTTGGTTCCTGACGGGTCTATGGCACGGTGCCAGTTGGAATTTTATTTTCTGGGGCCTGTACTTTTTTATTTTCATTGTACTGGAAAAGGCTTTTTTACAAAAACTCCTGGACAAATTGCCTGCTTTTGTTTCTCACATCTATGCTTTAATAATTATTATTCCAGGCTGGGTAATTTTTTATTTTACAGATACTGCCATGCTGATTGCCTATGTAAAAAAACTGTTTTCCTTTAGTGCCGGGCCTGAGGGTAATGTGGAAGTAATGAATACAATTACCACTCATTTATTCTGGCTTATATTGGCCATTATTCTTTGTATGCCGGTGTATCATACAGTGAAAGCCTGGGTGGATAAAAAGGGAAGCCGTGTTATTTTTTATGACAGCCTGACTATTGGCTTTAATGTTGCATTACTTTTCCTTTGTATAGCCCAATTGGTAGGCAAAAGTTATAACCCGTTTATTTATTTCCGGTTTTGAGGAATAAAAGAATAAAGGCATCAATGATAAATAGAATTAGTAGTGCGGTTGGTTAAAAAAAATTGAGGAGATTGCTTCGGCTTTACCTCGCAAGAATATGAGTGAAACAACAAATAAAAAAATCCACTTAGTTAACGTAATTGTTTTCTGCGGACTTTTATTGCTGGGAGGTATTGCTTCTTTAGCGATGAAAAAAGATTCCGTTTCGTTAATGGAAAACCGTAAGCTGGCAACCTTTCCTGAATATTCCGACAGCACTCTCTGGAATGGGAAATATTTTAAAGATATTGAGGCTTATTATGCTGACAACTTTCCATTACGGGATAAATGGATGAATTTTTCAACTGCTCTTCGCAGCAAGTTCGGGTTTGAATCAGGTGAAATAAAAATTTATGACCCGGCCAATGATACAGAAGCCAATGAAAAAACCGACACATCCAAAAATGAAACCACCCACAATGGTCCCTTGCCTGATGATAGTGCCACCGGCGAGGTAAAGAAAAGATTGTTTGTATTTAAAAACAGGGCTTTTGAAATGTTTGGCGGCGGTCCGGCCATGGGCAAATCCTATGCGAATGTTATTAATTCTTACAACCATCTTGGTATTCCCGGCCTGCAGGTGTATAACCTGATTATTCCTGTAGCCCTGGAATTTGAAATCACTGAGAAATATGCCAAGTTGCAAAAACCCAACCGCCCTGCGATAGAAAATATTTATAATTCACTTGATTCTAATATCAAAAAAGTATGGGCCATAGATGAGATCCGACAACACCGGGAAGAATATATTTATTTCAATACCGATCACCACTGGACAAGTCTTGGTGCTTATTATGCCTATAAAGCTTTTTGTACAACAGCCGGATTAATTCCTGTTTCATTAGATACTGTTGCTTCTAAAACTAAAAATGCATTTCTTGGTTCCCTGTACAGGCTGACAAGAGATCCTAAGCTAAAAGATAATCCTGACTCTGTCCGGTATTATCTGTTCAGAGATTCGGTGAATTTTTATATTGGCAGCAACAAAAGTATCAGCTACTGGGGCAAATCAAAAATGTATGGGGAAGGGGCCAGCGGACCAAACAGCTATTCCGTTTTCCTGCAAGGTGATTTGCCTATAGTAAAAATGGAAACGCAACATAAGAATGGCAGAAAAATAGCTGTTGTAAAAGAATCGTATGGTAATGCCTTTGCTCCCTTCCTGATTAATAATTATGAAAAAGTAGTTGTGGTGGATCAGCGGTATTACACAGGTGATTTTGTAGCGATGCTGAAAGCAGAGGGTATTAATGAGCTGTTATTCATCAACAACATCTTTGCGGCACATACACCGTTTCATATTGAAAAAATAAAAGGATTGAAAAAGTAGATATAAATACAGGCCACAGATTATACTGATTAACACAGATTATAAAGCTGCTTTCGCAGCTTTTTTTTGCCACGAATGACACCGATTACACTAATAAGAGAACTTTTGCAGAAGGCTTTCAATTTGTATTTAATTGTATTCATCTGTGTTAATCCGTGTAATCTGTGGCTAACCCATTCGTAGTCGTTATAATTTTAAATTCTTCTTCACCCAGGCCACTTTTGGTTTTAGTTCATTGTTGTATTTGTCACCAGTGGCATATTTCACATATTTCAGGAAATGATAATAGTCCGCTTTCGGATATTTTTTCTGCCATTTCTCATATCTTTTTTCCTGCCATTTTTTATAATACTTGATACATTCCTTATCTGATTCAAATTTCTTGCACTTATTCCCTTTTATATAAAAACCAAATAAGTTATGATAACGCAGACAGCATTTTTTACAAGCAAGATTCCCCGTTTCCTGCATACACTGGGCCATAACAAAATCAGGATGCAGAATGCCGGCATCTTTAATAGCATCATACATGGCCTGCATTTTAGGCTTATCTATTTTCTGTGAAAACCCCTGCTGAAAAAAAACGAGGAGAAGAACAGCAAACAATAGTTTCTTCATTGAATTTTTTTTGGTAAGTAATGCCGGACAGAAGCACCAGAAACCTCAAGGATAATTGGATGAATATATAAATATACAAAAAACACCCCTCTTTAAAGATTCCTTTACTTTGCAGAAATAGTTGTTGTTTATGAGTACAAGATTAACGTTGGAAGGTGAAAACAAATTGCAGGAAATAAGAAAAATGGAGTTTCACCAGCAACCTGCCGCACTAAGGCTGGTGGCAAAAATTATTTCTTACCTTTTTCATCCGGTGTTTATCCCCGTATATGTTGTTTGGTTTTTAGTATTTATACATCCCTGGCTTTTTGCAGGATTTGCTCACCGGGATAAAATATTGGTAATGGCGCAGGCCTTAGTTATGTTCACCTTCTTTCCGGTGGTAACTGTTTTACTTTTAAAAGCATTAAAATTTATAAACTCCTTTCATCTTACAACACAAAAAGATCGTATTATACCTTTAGTAGCCTGTGGTGTCTGGTATTTCTGGATATGGTATGTATGGAGAAACCTCCCGGAATATCCAAAACCGGCAATACAATTTGCCCTGGCCATCTGGATATCAGCCAGCCTTGGGCTTATGGCCAATATAATTATGAAAGTAAGTCTTCATGCAATTTCTATGGGAGTAATGTTAAGCTTTATCCTGTTGCTTGCTTTTTCGCAGGGGCTGAGCTTTGGCATTTATCTCTCTGCTGTATTATTCATCACTGGCTTAGTATGTACTTCCCGTTTTCTCATTTCTGATCATACACAAAAAGAAGTGTATGGCGGATTATCAGTCGGAATAATTTCTATGCTGATTGCCAATTGGGTTGGATAATTTATCATACAAAAAGCACTACCAGATATTCCAATCTACAGCAATCGTTTCATTTCTGGAAGTAGGTTTTTGCAATCCTTTAGTAAGTTGTTCCACTCTTTCGCCGACGATTTTTTTCAATTCACTTATTTTCAAGGTGGAGTATGTATTCATGGCTTCCAAAATGGAATAAGT
>JANPMI010000329.1:0-29542 GCA_031422725.1 Chitinophagaceae bacterium
AATCCCTCAGCTTCTTCAACCATTCTTTTCATCTTCACACCCCAAAAATCCAAACCTATTTTAATAGCCTGTTCCCGGCTTTCCTGTTTATAAGCAGTGCCAACAATTTTTCTTTCATCATCGGTAAACAAAGGCAATGAAAAGGCACCCGGAATATGTGCATGTTTATATTCTCCCGGCGAACGGACATCTAATACAAGATGTTGTTTTGCCAGTTCCAGAAATTTTTCAATATGTAATTTCTCAACTGCCATGAATTAAAAATTGTCAGCCACGAAATCACACCAATTAACACTAAGCATTTTCACTTCGTGAAAATTTGTGTGATTTCGTGGGAAAATCTATTTGTGAAATTAGTGTGATTGGTGGCTCAAAAGAAAAAGCCACCGGACTTTCGGTGGCCTGTATTTTGAATCCGCCAACCGGCGGAGCAGGGTTTCTTACCTGTTCATACTCGCCAAAAATTCTTCGTTGCTCTTCGTTCCTTTCATCCGGTTCTGCAATTCTCTCATTGCTTCTTCGGCATTCATATCGGTAAGGAAAACACGGAGCAGGTTCATTCTCTGTAATACATCTTTATCCAGCAGCAAATCATCTCTCCTTGTTGAAGAAGCCACCAGGTCAATAGCCGGGTAGATACGTTTGTTGGACAAACGACGCTCCAGTTGCAATTCCATATTACCGGTTCCTTTGAATTCTTCAAAGATTACCTCGTCCATTTTACTGCCGGTATCCACCAATGCAGTAGCAATGATGGTTAATGAACCACCGTTTTCAATTTTTCTGGCAGCACCAAAAAACTGTTTTGGTTTTTGCATCGCATTCGCTTCTACACCACCGGATAAAACTTTTCCTGATGAAGGGGCAACGGTATTGTGAGCTCTTGCTAAACGGGTTATGGAATCTAACAATATCACCACATCATGACCACACTCCACCAAACGTTTTGCTTTTTGTAAAGCAATGGTAGAAACCTTCACATGTTTCTCAGCCGGTTCATCAAACGTAGAAGCAATTACTTCACCCTTAATACTACGTTCCATATCAGTTACCTCTTCCGGACGTTCATCAACAAGAACAACCATCAGGTAACATTCCGGATGATTAGCAGCAATAGCATTCGCCACTGCTTTCAACAACATCGTTTTACCGGTTTTTGGTTGCGCCACTATCAATCCCCGCTGACCTTTACCAATTGGTGTAAAGAGATCCATGATGCGGGTTGAATAATCCGAAGGAGTAGTGAATAAATTTAATTTCTCATATGGAAATAACGGGGTCAGATAATCAAACGGTACCCGGTCCCTCACTTCTTCCGGACTTTTACCATTGATGGTATCTACTTTTAATAAAGCAAAATATTTCTCTCCTTCTTTTGGCGGACGAACAGCTCCATGAACCGTGTCGCCTGTCTTTAATCCAAATAATTTTATTTGAGAGGGAGAAACATATACATCATCCGGGGATGATAAATAGTTGTAATCAGAAGAACGAAGGAAACCATAACCATCGGGCATCATTTCCAGTACACCTTCGCCGAGTATCACCCCGTCAAATTCCACATTGAACTGCTGCTGATCACGGCGGGGAGGATAAAATTTATTTTGACCCAAGCCGGAAGGATTTTCTGCTGACTGCTGGTTACCGTCATTCAGAATTGCCTGGGCAAGCTGGTTTTCTTCGGTTTTATTATTATTACCGGGCTGTTCTCCGGTGGGTTGTGATTCTGTGTGCTGCGATTCATTTACAGATTCAACAGCAGCTTCTTTTTCATCCGGTTTTTTCCTGGCTCTTTTAATGGGAGTTTTATCGTCTTTTTTCACGGGCATATTGGTTTTTTTAATAATATTTTTTTCTTCATCACCACTTTCTACTTCCGCTTCTTCACTACCGCTGCTGGTGCTTGTTTTAATGATGCGTTTACGTTTACCATCCTCGCTGGGCTTGGCGCCTTTGGCACCGGCAATTGCCTGGCTGTCAAGTATTTTATACACCAGGTCCTGTTTGCTTAGCTTTTTGGCGTTCGGTATTTTTTGCTGGTCAGCTATGTCCAGCAGTTCAGGAACGAGCATGTCGTTCAGTTGGAGGATATCGTACATATAAAAATCTTGATGTTAATCACAACTCGCAGTGAACAATCTTGAAATCTGAAAAAAAGGTTTGAGTTTTTGTTGAATGAAATCGGCAGGTAAATTGGAAAACTGTCTGGGGGAACTATGTTTATCAGCCTCTTTCCACTGCAATTATACGCTTAAATCGGGAAAATCAAAAATTTTTGGTCCGGCAAAGGGTAAATAAAAATGCCATAAACCCTGAGATTTATGGCATTTTTATATTTAACAGCTAACTTATTTTGTAGTATAAACCTTCACCACCCCATCATTTTCACAACTAACCACCAGCAGGCTTCTGCCAGTTGGGCTTTTATCTGCAGATATAAAAAGAACACCTTCAGGGGCATCACCTGTTTTCAGAATTTTCATGAATATGGGATAATAGGGATAGGTAATATCATACATAGCCACCGCATCAGCCCTTTCTAATCCTACAAAAAGAACAGTCCGGTTGCCCATTTTTCCAATGGCCAGCCCTTCCGGCTCTGAGCCTTTATCATCGCTGCGGGCATCATCATATAAATTATCGGTAGCTACCCGCTGGTCTAATTCGTTCTTGCTGTCATAGACTAATGCGCCGGTGTTTCCATTCCACATACTGAATGACCTGGCCCCGAAAGAATATAATTCATCATAGTCATTGTCTCCATCCGGATTGCCCAGCGTAGTTGTAATATTCAACCGGCCTAATTGTGCATCAGCTTTTAATGCGGCCGCATTTGGAAACACCACCGGGTCCAGCGTAATATCTTTTATTCTTTTTACTTCTGCTAATGCTGTGTATTCCCTTGCATCGCCTTCGTTGGCAGTAAACAGCAATGGCACATCAGACGGGATCATGACTACAGCATCCGGCTGAAACATTCCTTTTACATTCCATTTATTATTAAAAGAAATAACATTGTCCCGGTCACTCAGGTCCATTTTATAAGTATCAAGATTATAGTTCTTAAACCCTAATGGAAATATCTGTGTAACCGTTTTTGTTTCAATATTAATCTTTGCAATGGCATTATTTTCCTGTAGTGTTACCCAGACTGTTTTTGAATCAGGGCTGATAGTAACATACTCCGGCTCCAGATCTTTTGCAAAATTGTTGCCGATACCAAATACCCTTAGCCCACCAGCCTGCAATGTTGTTTGCGAAGAGGCAAAAGAAGAAAAATCAAGATTTACCACTGCATAATTATCAGTAACGCTGATAATGGAAACAGTTCCCAACGGGTCGTTGCTGTAATCCATATTCGGCTCACCTTCGTTGGCCGTGAGAATATATTTTCCATCCGGACTATAGGTAATCATATCGGGCAATGCACCAACAGGAATTACTTTCACTTCGCTGTAATCATTTGTTTTAAAAACAACTACTTTGCCTGCATCCTGTTTATTAACAGCTTCTATCGCCGCCGCCAGTTTACCATCATATACATCAAGGCAATTGACAAAACCACCATAGGAGGTAACGGAAATTGAAGTGAGCAGAACAGGTTTTGAAGGATTGGCAAAATCAATCACATCAATTTTATTGGTGGTACTGTTATTAACAACAAAAAGCCGCTTTGTTTGCGGGTCATAAGTGGAAATTTCGGCCGCCCCGGCATCCCCAATATCAATAGAGCCGGTTTCAAAAAAAGAAGCCGGGTCTTCGTTAATGGGAAGACTTACCAATTCTTTTTTGCAGGAAACAAAGATAAAAACATGGATAACCAGGAGTAAAAGTACAGCTCTCATGAAGTAGTTATTTGGATGCAAGATTACTATCGGCATGTTATGGGTGAATGAAGAGAAGGTTATGCAAATGTTACCCCATATTGTTGTTGCAAAGGCTTTTCGGCTGCTGCTCATTATCTTTGGCCTCCTAAATTTCAACGATGTTCAACAAACGGATTAAAATAAAGGAATTGCTTTCACAGGAACCAACCGGCCAGCAGGTAACTGTAATGGGATGGGTGCGGACGTTTCGCAATAACCAGTTTATAGCATTGAACGATGGCAGCACCAATAATAACCTGCAGGTAGTGGTAGCACTGGGCAGCCAGGAAGATGAGTTGCTGAAACGAATCACTACTTCTGCTTCACTGAAAGTAACAGGCACTGTTGTTCCATCATTGGGCAAAGGGCAAAAAATGGATTTGAATGCAGCCACGATTGAAATACTCGGTGATAGTGACGCAGAAATTTATCCGCTGCAACCTAAAAAGCACAGCCTTGAATTTTTAAGAGAGATTGCCCACTTACGTTTTCGTACCAACACTTTTGGTTCAGTGTTCCGGGTACGTCATGCCCTGGCATTTGCCATTCATAAATTTTTCAATGATAAAGGGTTTGTCTATATGCACACACCTATCATTACCGGCAGTGATGCAGAAGGAGCCGGTGAATTATTTAAGGTAACCACACTGCCTTTTGATAAAACACCAAGAGACGAAAAAGGCGAAGTGGATTTTGTAGAAGATTTTTTCGGAAAAGCTACCAACCTCACCGTTAGCGGACAACTGGAAGGAGAGCTGGGCGCCACAGCCTTTGGTGATATTTATACATTTGGCCCTACGTTCCGGGCAGAGAACAGTAACACCACGAGACATCTTGCTGAGTTCTGGATGATAGAACCGGAAATGGCTTTCTCCGATCTGGAAGACAACATGAACCTTGCGGAAGAATTCATCAAGTACATTATTAAGTATGCGATGGATAACAACAAGGAAGACTTAGAATTCCTTTCACAACGATTAGCTGAAGAAGAAAAACAATTGCCACAGGACAAGCGCAGTGAAATGGGACTTTTGGAAAAATTAGAATTTGTTCTCAATAATAATTTTGAACGTATCACTTACACTGAGGCCATTGATATATTAAGGGAGAGCAACCACAATAAGAAAAAGAAATTCCAATACCCCATTAGCGGCTGGGGTATGGATCTGCAAAGTGAACATGAAAGATACCTGGTAGAGAAACATTTTAAAAAACCAGTTATACTTTCCAACTACCCGAAAGAAATAAAAGCATTTTATATGCGGCAGAATGATGATGGAAAAACAGTTGCTGCTATGGACATACTTGCTCCCGGTATTGGCGAAATAGTTGGAGGCTCTCAACGGGAAGAACGTTTTGACAACCTGCTCGACCGGATGAAAGAAATGAAAATCCCCGAAGAAGAACTCTGGTGGTATCTGGATACAAGGCGTTTTGGTACGGTACCCCATGCAGGCTTTGGGCTTGGTTTTGAAAGAATGGTGCAATTTGTTACCGGTATGACGAATATAAGAGATGTGATTGCTTTTCCGAGAACACCGGGAAGTGCGGAGTTTTAGGATAAAAGCTCAAAAGAGAAAAGAAGTAAAAGAGGCGCAGCGATGAGCCTCTTTTTTATTTGGTACCCTTGTGTACGGTATGGGGTTGACTTCACAATAGCCTAACTTGTCCTCCCTCAACGTACTTTATGAAATATATTATCCTCTTTTTATTGCAACTTATCTTCTCCTTAGCCCTAATTGCACAAACATGGCAGGAGTTACATAACGAGTCCTATAAGCTTTATAAAAATGGAGAATACGACAAGGCACTTCTGATAGCAGAAAAAGCAGTTGAGCATGCAAAAACGGAAATGGGAGATAGTAGTACTCATTATATTTCCTCTATTAACAGGTTAGGGGACATTTATCACGATATGGGCAGGTATGACAAAGCCGAACCACTTTATATAGAGGTCATTGCCCTTAAGAAAAAAGTGATGGGCGAGAACGATGTTTCCTATGGCAATAGTTTGAGTTTATTGGGGATGTTATATGACGAAACTGGCCGATATACAAAAGCCGAATCATTATATATCCTTGCTTTAGAAGTTCGCAGGAAGGGGAGTAAACTTGACAGGAAAATCACAGTAAGCCTGAATAACCTTGGGGAACTTTACCGAAAGATGGGTCAATACGACAAAGCTGAACCATTATTGTTTGAAGCAATGGAAAGGGTAAAAGTAGAAACAGGAGTAACCCGGATGGATTATGCTACGATTCTTAATAATCTGGCATTAGTTTACGCCGGGAATAAAAAATTTGATAAAGCACAAGAGGCTTATAAGGAAGTGCTGGAAATAACCAAAACAGAAGTGGGTGAAAACCACTTGGATTATGCAATAAGCCTGAATAACCTGGCAGAATTATTTAGAAAAACAAAGGAATATAAAAAAGCCGAAAAACTATATATACTGGCAAATGCCATCGGGAAACAAAAATTGGGAGAAAATCATCGGGATTATGCGACCTGGGTATTTAATCTCGGAGTGTTATATTTTAATATGGGTAGTTATGAAAAGGCCGAACCTCTATTAGTCAAAGCTGAGCAATTAAGGAAAACAATACTAGGAGTTGAACATCCTGATTACGCTAAAAGTCTTCAGGACCTGGCCACCCTGTATTTAACTATAGGGCTTTATGAGAAGGCAGAGCCGTTGTTTTTAAGGTCTGCAGAAATCCGGGAAAAAATTTATGGAAAAGCTGATCCGGAATATGCATATGTCCTGAACACAATGGCAGCTCTATATCATAACATGAATAATTTCAGCCAGGCAGAACTTTTTTATCTGGAAGCCATTAAAATATTTAAGGACACCTGGGGATCCACCCACTATTCCTATATTTCAGCATTTAGCAACCTGGCATTATTATACCAGGGCCTTGGCCAATATGAAAAAGCTGAACCAATATTTATCGAGGTTATGGAAACCAGGAAAAGGATTTTGGGTGATACTGACCCAACCTATGCCTTAAGTCTCGGAAATCTTGGGGCCCTATATTCAGGAATGGGGTATTATGAAAAAGCCTTACCCTTATATCTTGAGTCATTAGCTATCGGTAAAACAGCATTGGGTGAAAACAACCAGGATTATGCTTTACTTCTGAATAACCTGGGGGTGTTATATAGTAGGTTAGGACTGCATAAAAAAGCCGAACCTATTTTCATTCAGTCATTGTCACTCAGGAAAAAAATTCTGGGCGAAAACCACAAAGATTATGCAGAAAGCCTGAATAACCTTGCTGTAACATACAAAAACATGAGTGAGTATAAAAAAGCAGAGCCTCTTTATACTCAATCCATGCTCACATGGAAGAAATCCTTAGGAGAAAACCACCCGGACTATGCAACCAGCCTTAATAATCTGGCTGCTTTTTATATGGTTTTGGGAGAGTATGAAAAAGCCGAACCTCTGATCCTCCAAAATAGCAAGATAACTTTAGAAAATCTTATTAAGATTTTCCCCATACTTTCTGAAAAAGAAAAAGGAAGTTATCTTACCAATAAGGTTTCACTTATAGAAGCAAATAACAGCTTCTTATATAAATACAAAAAGGCTGCCCCGGCAGTTTTTAAAAATAATTTTAACTTGGGGGTTCTTTTCAAATCACTTACACTAACAGATACTAGGGAGGTTTTTTTGCAGGTGCGGCAAAGCAGGGATACAATGATCCAAAGATTATTTCAAGACTGGCAAATGAATAAAAGCATTCTGGCAAAACAATATAGCTTGCCTGTTGTTTCAAGAAGAGATGATTTATCTCAACTGGAATCCGTTACAGAAACTATCGAAAAAGAATTAAGCCGTAAATCAACGGAATTTCGCATTCAGCAGAATACGTTTAGTATTTCCTTGTCGGATGTTCAGAAAAATTTAACACAGGATGAAGTGGCAATAGAATTCATGAGATTTCGGCTTTTTACCAAAGAATGGACAGATAGCACCATCTACGCTGCTTACATATTGAATAAAAAAGATTCTGCTCCTATATTCGTCCCTCTTTGTGAAGAAAAACAACTGCAACAACTCTTCGACAGCGTCGGCAACACAGCCACCAGCATGGTAAGCAAATTTTATCGTGGCCTTGAAGTAAAAAATAAGAATGCCAACACACTGGGAAAAGAGCTATACAAATTAATATGGCAACCTTTAGAACCTTATTTAAAAGGGGTAAAGAAAATTTCCTACTCCCCCGCAGGAAAATTATACAGTATTGCTTTTCACGCCTTGACGGTTGACAGCACAACTGTATTGATGGATAAATACCAGTTGAAACAATATACCAGCACCCGGCAGGTGGCATTGCGCAATTCAGAAAATCAAACTGTAAAACCAGAAAATATTACACTATTTGGCAATGCCAGTTTTACCATGGATAGCTTACAATTGGCAAAACAAAAAATGAATCAACCTGAAAAAGAAAACGTATCTACTTCTATTTACACGCCACAAAAAAGAAGCAATGATAACGGTACCTGGGACAGCCTGCCAGGTACAGCCGAAGAAGTAAAGAAAATAAAACAACTATTCGACCAGAATAAAATTACCACCAAATCATTTGTTCAAACAACAGCCTCTGAAGAAAACCTGAAAGCATTAGATGGCAACTCCCCACAAATATTGCATATTGCTACGCATGGTTTCTTTTTGCCCGAAGCAGATAAAAAAAGGAAAGAAAATAATTTGAGTACTGAAAATACTTACACCTTAGCCGATGACCCTTTACTACGAAGCGGTTTAATACTCGCCGCCGGCAATTATACCTGGAGCGGCAAAACACCGATTGATGGAGTAGAAGATGGAATCGCAACAGCTTACGAAATCTCTCAACTGAATTTAAGCAATACAGAACTCGTTGTACTCAGTGCCTGCGAAACAGCCCTCGGCGATGTAAAAGGAAGTGAAGGTGTATTTGGTTTGCAACGGGCCTTTAAAATGGCCGGTGTTAAAAAGATGATCGTAAGTCTGTGGCAAGTACCCGATAAAGAAACGGCTGAACTGATGACTAATTTTTATTCCTACTGGATGAAAGGAAAAACTATCGAAGAATCCTTTACACAGGCACAGGCTGGTATGCGGAAGAAGTATTCTCCTTTTTACTGGGCAGCATTTGTGCTGGTGGAGTAAAATTCTTTCAGATATATTTCTTATTTGCTGCTACCTGAAAGTTTTGGTAAATTAACAGAGCCAATTACCAAAACCTTCTGCTATGAAATTTATCCTGGCACTATGCCTATTATTTTTTTCTTTTTCAGCCCCGGCACAAATTACATCCGGTACGCTGGATCTGCTGCAGAAAACAATGGACTTCTTCCAAAAAGAAGAATACGAAAAAGCAATTACCGTAGCAGAAAAAGCGGCTGAAGCTGTTAAAAAAGAAATGGGGGAAAATAATTCCTTTTACAATGGGCCGATTTTTTTTCTGGCCGTATCTCATTACAGACTTTACCACTACGAGAAAGCAGAAACTTATTTTCTAAAACAAAAAGAACTGCTCGCAAAAACCTCTGGAGAAAAGGATAAAACTTATTCAGCCTGCCTTATTAACCTTGCTGCTCTTTATAGAGATATGGGTAAATACCAACAAGCAGAGGGTTTGTATATTCAGGCAAATACAATTAATAAAATAATACTTGGTGAAAACGACCCCGACTATGCGACAAGCATTAATAACCTCGCCTCTCTATATAATTATATTGGCCTGTATGCAAAGGCAGAACAGTTTTATACAGAATCAGGAAACATATTGAAAAGACTTTTGGGTGAAAACAATGCTTTATATGCCACACATCTGAATAACATGGGTACGATGTATTCTGACAAAGGAGAATATGAAAAAGCCAAACCCTTTTTTCTGCGTGGTTTGGAAATCAGGAAAAATGTGTTGGGAGAAAACGATCCTGGCTATGCAGAGAGCCTGAATAATCTTGCCAGCCTGTACACCTACACAGGAAAATTTGATGAGGCGGAAGCATTTTATATAAAAGCCATTCAGATTTTTAAAAAATCACTGGGGGAATCAGATCCTTATTATGCTGTCGGGCTTAATAATCTTGCCAATTTTTATGCAACTACCGGCAGGTACGAAAAGGCAGAACAGCTTTACAAAGAATCAAGGGACATTAGGAAAAAATTTCTGGGAGAAGACCACACTGATTATGCTACCAGCCTCGGCAACCTTGCAGCTTTATATGAGCTTGCCGGACAATATGAAAAAGCAGAAGAGTTTTTTCTTAAATCAAAAGAAATAAAAAAGAAGGCAGTAGGTGAATGGCATCCCGATTATGCCGCCAGCCTGAACAATCTCGGCAGCCTGTATGAATCAATGGGACAGTATAAAAAAGCGGAGCCGCTTCACCTGCAATCTGTTGCTATTAAGAAAAAAATTCTCGGAGAAATACATCCCGGCTATGCTACCAGTCTCAATAACCTGGCTTTCTTGTATTTTAGCATGGGTCAGAATGAAAAAGCAGAACTGCTTTTTATCCGGGCATTAGAAATTACAAAGAATGCACTGGGAGAAAATAATCCCGGCTATGCTACGCCGCTGAACAACCTGGCCAATGTGTGGCAAAGCATGGAACAATATTCCAAAGCTGAAGCAGCTTTTATTAAGTCAATAGCAATTAATAAAAAAGTGTTTGGGGTTAATCATGCAGACTATGCTCTGGGTTTGAATAACCTGGCCTCTTTATACACCGTAACGGAACAATATAAGAAAGCAGAACCACTTATTATCCAGGCAAAAGATATCTGGAACAGGACATTGGGAGAAAACAGTCCTGCTTATGCAACCGGCGTAAATAACCTGGCAGCTTTTTACAGAAAAAGCCAGGCGCAATATGCCAAAGCCGAAACCCTATACCTTGAAGCCATACGATTGAGAAAAATGATACTGGGAGATCATCATCCGTATTATTCAGAAACACAAAACGACCTGGCCTTATTGTACACACAGATGGGCCAGTTTAAAAAAGCAGAACCGTTGTTTTTAGCCAGTAGTAGCATTCTTCTGCAAAACATCAGCGGCACATTCAGCATTCTTTCCGAAAAAGAAAAAGCAAATTATCTTGATTACAATAATGTACTATTGGAGAGTAATAATAGTTTTTTATACAGTTATCCAAAAGCATCACCTGCCATTATTGAAAACAATTATAACCTGGAGCTGGGGTTTAAATCCCTTTCCCTGGCCGATACGAAGAATATGCTGGAAGCTGTACGCCATAGCAGCGATACAGCATTGGTAAAAATATTTAATCAATGGCTGGCAATGAAAAATGTATTGGCAAAACAATATGCCATGTCTGCAACCAGTAGAACAGGGGATGTAAAAAAGATGGAAGAGGAAGCAGAGATACTGGAAAAAGAATTAAATCGCCGGTCTTCTGTATTCAGCAACCAGCAGAAGACACTCCGGGTTACTATGAAGGAGGTTCAGCAAAACCTGGCGGAGGACGAAGCCGCCATTGAGTTTGTAAAGTTTAGGTTGTATAATAATAAATGGACCGATAGTACCATCTATGCTGCCTATATCCTTCGTAAGAATGATGTGGCTCCCCGCTTTGTTCCTCTTTGTGAAAAAAAACAATTGCTTCAGCTCTTCGATAGTGCCGGCAGTACGGCTTCGAGACTTGTAAAAAGTTTTTACCGGGGGCTTGATGTAAAAAGCAAAGAAGCCAAACTGGGAATTAAATTATATAAGCTGATATGGGAACCGCTGGAGCCTTATTTAACGGGGATAAAAAAAATTGCTTACTCTCCCGCCGGTAAATTATACGGGGTTGCCTTTCATGCACTGCCGGTTGACAGTACTGCTATATTAATGGATAAATACCAGTTGCAGCAATACACCAGCACCCGGCAGGTATCATTCCGGTCACAAGCGGATGAAAAAGTAAAACCAACCAGTATTGTATTATTTGGAGATGCTCTTTTTACTATGGATAGCCTGCAATTAGTAAGGCAGCGGAAAAACAATACTACTACAGACGTCAGCTCTGCTTCAGCGTACATATCAATAACCAGGGGGAATGAAAGCGGAGTATGGATGAGTTTACCCGGAACAGCGGAAGAAATTAAAAAGATTGATCAGTTATTTCAGCAAAATAAAATCAGCACCCGGTCATTTATACAGGAATCAGCTTCAGAAGATAACCTGAAAATAGTGGCAAATAAAGCACCGCAGGTATTGCATATTGCAACGCATGGTTTCTTTTTACCGGAACCAAAAAAGAAACAAAACAATGCTGGTCCTTCGAAGGGGAATGTTTATACACTGGCTAATGATCCGCTGATGCGTAGCGGCCTGGTGCTGGCAGGAGGCAACTATGCCTGGAGCGGCAAAACGCCGGTGGACGGAGTGGAAGATGGTATTGCCACGGCCTATGAAATTTCGCAGATGAACCTGGGCAATACACAATTGGTGGTATTAAGTGCCTGCGAAACGGCGTTGGGAGATATAAAAGGCAGCGAAGGTGTATTTGGTTTGCAAAGAGGATTTAAAATGGCAGGCGCAAAAAAAATAATAGTGAGTTTGTGGCAGGTACCGGATAAAGAAACAGCCGAATTAATGACAGCCTTTTATACTTACTGGATGAAGGGCAAAACAATTAACGAAGCATTTTACCAGGCACAAGCAGATATGCGGAAAAAATATGCTCCTTTTTATTGGGCAGCATTTGTTCTGGTGGAGTGAGTCTCATTATATATTGTATGGATTTTTTTAATACTTGTATCTCATAAGCAAACTTTGCTTATGTCACAATTGAATTTGACAGATAATGCAGGTTCTGCAATCTCCAGAAAAAGAGCAGGAGTACAAGGAATGACAAAACATAGTCTTAGGATTGACATGACTCCCATGGTTGATCTTGGATTTCTGCTTATTTCTTTTTTTGTTATCACCACAGAACTGAGTAAGCCAACAGTAATGAATCTTTACATGCCAGCAGACGGACCTCCCATGGATCTTGGTAAATCAAACGCCTTAACCCTTTTGCTGGACAGAAATAATGCAATTTATTACTACAATGGTGATTGGAAAGAGGCTATTATAAAGGGAGACATTGTTAAAACTAATTTTTCCGGAAGCAATAGCTTACGGGAAGTAATTATAAAGAAGCAAGACTGGTTAGATGTAAATAATAAGACTAAAGAAGGACGTAATGGGCTGATGTTGCTGATAAAGCCGGGTGACGGTGCTTCCTATAAAAATGTGGTAGATGCACTTGATGAGGCTACAATCAGTATGGTAAAAAAATATGCAGTAGTGAAGATATCAGCTGAAGAAATAAACTGGTTGAAAGAGAAAGATAATTAGCCTGTTTTTTACAAGCCTCGGATTATTTTTTCCAAAACATATTTATGCGCTGTTGAATATTCTTCCTTGTATTCATATAATACAAGTTAATATCTCCCGCATGATAGTTTTTTGAGAAGTATAAAAAACTCCACGGAAACTTTGGTTTATTTACATACAGCAATCCATTGCTTACCTGCGCATCGGTCGTTTGTGTGTATATTTTATTGAATTTTCTCAGCACACTCCCTGTATTCATTTTTTTTGAAGCATATTCATTGCCGGTTGTCCAGGTGAGCGGATTGGTGGCATATGACTCAGCAGGTTTGTTTTTTAAATAAAAAGGAACAAATCCTTTTCTAAAGGTTCGCCAGCTGCAGATACATCCCGTTTGCAGGGAGTCTTCACACATTTTCAATGAAGTGAAATAATCTTTAGGCACCGGCCAGCCAATGATATAAGCAACAACTAATTTGTTTTTGAGTGGTTTATCTTCAAAGAATTCTTTTAATAATTTTTCTACCAGCAAACTGCCCTGGCTGTGTGAAGCGATAATAATGGGTTTTTGGTTATTCCAATGTTGCAGGTAATATTGAAACGAAGATTTTACATCTGCATACGCCAGCTCAAAAGCCTGCGCTGCTTTTTCTTTATCAGTAGAAAAGAAATTAGTGATATGTGCCTGCCGGTATCTGGGCGCAAATACCCGGCACTGATTATTAAATATACTGGCCTGGTATAATATAGAAGTGTAATCTGTTTTAGCATTAAGGTAATCATCATCAATACCGGCATTCAATTCATTCATCTTGTTGGTGTAGGTAGTGGGATGCAGAAAGAAAACATCCACCATAGAATCTCTGGGTTCGTTTTGTAAAGGGGCCGGTACACTGTCTGAGGGATCCCATTTCCAGGGATGAGCTGCCCAGTAATTCAAATTGCTGTAATCAGGTTTTCCATCCGGGCTTTTAAACGAATAGTTGTTTTTAAAAGCCTGGTATTTATCAGAACAGGAGCTAAATACGGAAATAACTATAATTATATACAGGAGAGAGGGCTTCATAATTTTCACCCGTCAAAAGTCGGCAAAAGCCCCTGAACTTGTATTTTATCCTTATTTATTACCATTTGTAAAAATAGCCGGGACAAAATAGGCATAAGAAAATATTATAATAACCAATGCCAGCCTGCATTTGAGCTGTAATTGGTGAATTTAAAGGCCCCATTACCCTAAAAAATATGGTACTTTAGTTTGCATAGTACCAAATATCACCTTATCTTTGATTTATAATTGAAAAAAGAACGGATATGAATATAGATAATACACAAAGTCAGATGCGGAAAGGAATATTTGAATTCTGCATTCTTTCCATCATCCGCCGGGGTGAAGCTTACCCCAGCGATATAGTGGAAGAAATGCGGGCCGCCAATCTGCAGATATTGGAAGGCACCCTGTATCCTCTGCTTACCCGGTTGAAAAATGCAGAAATGCTAACTTACCGATGGGTAGAAAGTAATTCCGGACCGCCCAGAAAATATTTTTTACTGACGGAAAAGGGCAGCAGTTTTTATAAAGAACTGGAGCAAACCTGGAATGAGTTGTCAAACGGAGTAAATGCCCTGACCAGTAAAAAAACAGACGAACCACTGAACCACTAACCAACCTACTTCAACCAAATAATAATAACATGAAAAAGATCATCAACATAAACCTGAGCGGCCGGGTCATCCCGATTGAAGATTCTGCTTATGAAAAATTGCAGGGCTACATAGAAAGTTTGCGCCGCTACTTTGCCAATGAAGAAAGCCGTGATGAAATCATCAACGACATCGAAAGCCGTATTGCAGAACTGCTGCATGAAAAAATCCGTAAAGGAGCTGATGCAGTAACAGATGCCGATGTGAATGAAGTGATTGCCTCGATGGGTACGGTGGAAGATTTTGAAGCAGAAGAAAAAGAAAATGTTTCTGCATCAGCGGCCCCCTCTTCTCAGCAAACTAACACCGGCGCAGATTATACATATACCAAAAAAGAAAAAAGCAGGCTGTACCGTGACAGCAGCGATAAAATGATTGGTGGTGTGTGCAGCGGTATTGCCAGCTATTTGGGCATTGACCCGGCTATTGTACGAATATTGTTTGCCATTATCAGTTTTGGAGGTTTTGGCCTGGGTTTTTTAGCTTATATAATATTATGGATTGTATTACCACCCAGAGACCTGGATGGTTTTTCAGGAAAAAGATTGTACCGCAATCCTGATGATAAAGTAATCAGCGGTGTGGCGGGTGGCCTGGCTGCTTACTTTGGAAGAAGCGGCTCTACCATACGTTTAGTATTTGCCGCTCCACTGATACTCAATATACTTTTTGGAGTGTTAAGCTGGCCAATGTTTCATGAAGGATCTTTCGTCCCTAATATAGTGTTCGGATCCTTAACAGGTACATTTATTCTTGCCTATATAGTATTATGGATTGTGTTGCCGGAGGCAAACAGTGATTATCAAAAAATGGAAATGCGGGGTGAAAAAGTTGACGTAAACCGTATCCGCCAGAATGTAAGAGAGGGGGCGGATAATATGAAAGAAAGAATGAAGGGCTGGACAGAAGAAGTAAAAGAGTCAGCACAAAATTTCAGCAGCAGGGCAAAAGAATTTGCCGGTACAAGAGGTAAAACCTTTGCAACAGAAGCCAATGAGGCAGTAAGAAGAGGTGGTCGTGGAATAGGTCATGTTATTGGTGTTCTTTTTAAAGCTTTCTTTTTATTTATTGCAGGTACTATTGCTTTCGCATTATTTGTTGCATTAATAGGTTTATTGATCGGAGGCGTTGGTGTATGGCCGTTAAAGAATTTTATCATTGATGGTTTCTGGCAAAATTTGTATGGCTGGGGAACACTTATATTATTCCTTGGTGTTCCGCTGATTGGTTTTATTGTTTGGTTGTTGCGCCGTATTATGAAAGTAAAATCGCAAAGTAATTACCTGGGCTGGACATTTGGTGGTCTTTGGGCAATAGGTTGGGTTTGTGTTACCCTCTTTGTAGCCAGCCTGGTGAACGATTTCAGGATGAGTAATTATAAAAGACCTTCCACCGAATTGGCGATAACCCAACCTGTCAATAATAAAATGATAGTGAAGGTAAGTGAGCCGGAAGTAGAATACAGTGGTTCTATGCCCTGGGTGGATATTGATGGCGAAGGATTAGATATTACCAAAGACACATTGAAAATTGCGAATGTAAAAATTGAAGATGTTTTATTGAGTGCTGACGGTAATTATCATGTAGAAATAAAAAAATACAGCCGGGGCCGCAGTGTACCTGATGCAGAAGCCAAAGCCCAGAAATTGCAGTTCAATGTATCTTACCAGGATAGTGTTCTTGACCTTGGCAGCAGCATTGCCATTGATAAAGAAACAAAATTCAGGGGACAGCAGGTAATAGTTATTATAAGAGTGCCTGCCGGTAAAAAAATAAGATTTGATGAAACAGTGAATAAGCTGCACTCTTTCAACATAACCATAAATGATAGAAACCGGTGGGACAGAAACGGAGAAAGAGATTGGAATATAGATGATGAAACATTTGGCTACAAAACTAACTTGGACTATATCATGGGTGCTGACGGGCAGTTAAAAGATCCCAATGGCGCAGCTGTAACAACTCAGCCAGCCAATGATTACCGGTATGAAAATAATGATAGCCTGAATATTGAAAAATCAATTGAAAAGAAAAAGCAGGAATTAAAGGAGCTGGAAGAAAAGAAAAACTCGAACCAGCAAAAAACTATCTCTTTCAAAAACAAACAGGAAGGGAAAAAGAAAGAAGGGGCATTTGCGGTAGTACCGTCACCGGCGTCCTCGCTGATACAATGGTTTTGATATAAATTCGGTTGAAGTTGGAATCCCTTTTAAAGAGGGATGAAAAGTCCCGCCCCGTTATTAACGGGAGGGGCTTTTCTATTTTCTATCTTTAGTACATGAAAGATATTTTTTCCAAACAGTCAGATGGATATGCAAAGTACCGTCCCGGTTATCCCAAAGAGCTGTTTGATTTTATTTTAAAACATCCGGAGAAAAGAATAGCAGCCTGGGACTGCGCCACCGGCAACGGGCAAACTGCCAAAGAACTGGCAAAATATTTTGAGCAGGTGTATGCTACGGACATAAGCAGTAAGCAATTAGCTAATGCAGAACAGTTGCCGAATATTTTCTATTCTCTTCAACCAGCGGAGCAAACAAACTTTGAAAACAGCAGCTTTGATTTAATTACCGTATCACAGGCACTGCACTGGCTAAAGTTTAATGAATTTTATGCCGAAATAAAAAGAGTGGCAAAGCCCGGAGCATGGCTTGCCGTTTGGATGTATGAGTTACTCAAAATTTCCCCTGGAGTAGATGAGCTAATCAGTCAGCATCATTTTAAAACATTGGCAACATACTGGGAATATCAAAGAAAATATGTGGATGATAATTATACAACCATCCCCTTTCCCTTTAACGAAATAAAATGTCCCTCATTTCAAATGCAATATGAATGGACAATTGAAGAACTGGAGGGCTATTTGAATACCTGGTCGGCATTACAAAAATTCATCGCCACTCATGGCAATAATCCCGTTAATGAACTGATACAAAAAATAAAACCATTTTGGACAGCCACGAAAATGACAATCATTTTTCCGTTACATGTGCGGATGGGACAGATTGACAAATGAATTTACTCTACATTTGCGGACAATTTTGCCGATATGAAGAATACGCCGTTTACTGAAAAACACATTGCCCTCGGAGCCAAAATGGCGGAGTTTGCCGGATACAATATGCCGATTTCTTATACCGGCATTAATGATGAACATGCTGCGGTTCGGAAAAATGCCGGTGTGTTTGATGTAAGCCATATGGGGGAATTTATTTTAAAGGGAGAGAATGCTCTTGATCTTATTCAACGGGTGACCAGCAATGATGCGGCAAAACTGAAAGCAGGACAGGCTCAATACAGTTGTCTGCCTAATGAAACTGGTGGAATAGTAGATGACCTCCTTGTCTATTGCGTGGAGGAAAATAAAGTGTATATGCTGGTGGTGAATGCTTCCAATATTGATAAAGACTGGAACTGGATACAAAAACATCTCGCCCCAGGCGAGACCAATAAAGTGGAGATGCACAATATCTCTGATAAAACCTGTCTGCTGGCTATACAGGGCCCGAACGCCACAAAAATTTTGCAACCGCTGACCGACATGGATATTTTAAATTTAAAATATTACACTTTCACTAAGGGGAAATTTGCGGGGGTGGATAATGTAATGGTAAGTGCAACAGGTTATACCGGTGCCGGTGGGGTAGAAATTTATTTTGAAGACAAAGAAGGGGCTGCTGATAAAATATGGGATGCTATTTTTGCAGCCGGCGGTCCGCAGGGAATAAAACCTGTTGGTCTTGGAGCAAGGGATACGTTGCGGTTAGAAATGGGTTTTTGTTTATACGGTAATGATATTGATGATACTACTTCTCCATTAGAGGCCGGGCTGGGATGGATAACGAAATTCACCAAAGAGTTTGTTTCCAAAGATTTTTTTGCCGCCCAGAAAGCTGAGGGCATAGAAAAAAAATTAGTAGGGTTTGAAATGCTGGAGAAAGGAATAGCCAGGCACGGGTATGAAATAAAAGATTTTTCCGGAACCACGATTGGTCATGTTACTTCCGGCACACAATCACCCAGCCTGGGCAAAGCCATCGGAATGGGGTATGTACGAATGCCTTTTGCAGCGATTGATTCGGATATTTACATTAAAGTGCGGGATAAATTATTGCAGGCAAAAGTTTCCAAGATTCCTTTTTCATAAAGAACAGAGCGGTAGGGTTTTTGTGAATGCAGAGCATACTTTGTACTCATTACTTAAACTTGCTTTTATGCCAACTATTCATCTTACTACATTTATAGCTGCCCCGGTGCAGGTAGTGTTTGACCTTAGCCGTCATATTGGTTTGCACAAAGAATCCATGTCTGCTTTTAAAGAAGAGGCCGTGGCGGGGACAAGATTTGGATTGATAGAAAAAGAAGATACGGTTACCTGGAGAGCCAAACATTTTTTCAAAAACCGTTTTTTGCGGGTGAAAATATCTGAAATGAGAAAACCTGAAATGTTTACGGATGAACAATTGCAGGGAGATTTTAAGATGATGAAGCATGAGCATCACTTTAAGCCTTGTGATAATGGTACTTTGCTGATTGATGTGCTCCATTTTGAATCACCCTACGGCATGCTGGGCCAATGGTTCAACAATCTTTATCTGACGAAATACATGAAACGGTTGCTGGAACAGCGTAATAAATCAATTAAAGAATCTGCTGAGAGTGAAAGATGGAAGAAACTGCTGATTAAATAGTGATGCTGTTATTAATTCCTGTTCCTTTATTTTTGTTGTGTAACCAATGATCACCAAACCCACCCTCAATACTTCTATTTCCCCTGCACTCCTGCACCTATATGATTTGAGCAACAGTGTGGTCGTTATCATTGATGTATTCCGTGCCACCTCTACCATTGCCTCCGCTTTATATAATGGTGCAAAATGTGTCATACCGGTTGATTCTGTTCCCAAAGCTATTGAAATAAGCAAGAGTATTGATGGTATTGCTGCCGGTGAACGAGACGGAATGATTGCCGAAGGATTGCAACATGGCAATTCTCCTTTAGAGTATAACCGTGGGTTCATTGAAAATAAAACCCTGGTACTCACCACTACCAACGGAACAAGATTATTACAAATGGCATTGGATAAAAATGCAGATACAATTATTTCCGGATCTTTTCCAAATCTTTCAGCCGTATGTGATTTCCTGGTGGCAGAAAAAAAGAATGTGGTGCTGGGTTGTGCCGGATGGAAAGACCGTTTCAACCTCGAAGACACTTTATTTGCAGGAGCAGTTATTAACCGGATTGCCAGTGAGTTTACCATTCATTGCGACAGCTCACTGATGGCAGAAGCCATGTATGCAAAACATAAAAATAAAATGCTGGAGTTTGCGCCGCAGCTTACTCACTATCATCGGTTGGTAGAAAGATTTGGATTGATAGAAGATATAAAGTTTTGCCTTACCAATGATCTGGCCAATGTATTGCCGTTGTATGAGGAAGGGAAGCTGGTTATAAAAAAATAAACCTACTAAGGTAACCCCTTTTTTCTGTACTATTTGCCAGAAAAAATTATTTATTATTTCTCCTGTTTTGCAAGGAAATCCGCTGCACATTCTTTTACATTTGCCGATTGACCTTTTATCAACAGGCAATATGCAATATGCAATAAGCAACCCTGAAACCTGAAAAGCTTTTTGCTAATTGCATATTGTCAATTGTAAATTGAACTATGGCATTACCGCACCTTATCAAATACGTTTACACACATGGCACGGATGAAGTAATCCGCAGAGGCAAAAAAATACATACTCTTGGTTTTGTAGAACTGGTAGAATATGATGACCTGTTTGGTTCTGCTGTGTTCCGGGTAAAGGACGACAGCTACGCTACTCATTACAAAGTTTATATCCAGAAATTTAAAGACCCAAAGTCAACTTCCCTGCGTTGCGCCTGCCCTTACAACCTGGGGGATATCTGCCGTCATGAAGCCGCAGCATTGCTTCAGTTGCAGGAAATGATTGACCGGGGACACCTGCAGGCGGAGGAAGTGAAGTATGATCAGCGGCATACGGTGGCCAAGATGAAAACGATTGAACTGAAAACATTACGGTTACTTTCTTCTCCCGAAGCACTGATAGACGCAGAAACATTTTTACGAACCCATAAAGCCAGTATTGAGCTGGCAGAAAATGAAACTGTAAAAGCATCAGTAAAGTTGCAGGGCAAGGAATATAAAGTCATCATCCGGAAAAATGAAGAAAGAAATTTTGATACCAGTTGTGATTATGAAGATGAAGACCATCCGCTGTGCTTACCCAAGCTGATTGTATTTCTGCAATTGCTTTATTCACATGGTGCCGGCTATTTCGACAGCATCAGAAACTGGGATAAAGAAAAAAATAAGTTGCTGGAAGCGTATGGCTATTCATTGAAAGATGATTTGAAAAGCAAATTCGAATTTGTTTACAAGGAGGGAAAACCTTTTCTGAGAGTATTGGATGTCACTATAAAAAGAGTAGCCATTGCAGCGGCCCCGGAAAAAACCGTATTGCTTCCTTTTAAAGAAAAACAAGCAGCGGAAGCGGTAGCCGTAATGGAACCAACGGAGATGCTGCCTTCCCGGCGGTTAGGTGTAGTTTTTAATTTTAATAAAAAAAACTACCCCCGGTTTATGGTGGATCTGGTAATTGGTGAACCCAATGACAGTAACGATGCATTTGCAGGAGCAGTAGAAAAATTGGATATCAGCAGGTATGTGAACACGGATAGCCTGGCAGAAGGAGATAAAGAATTGCTGACCATGTTGCGAAAATTGCAGGAGTCAGAAATTAATAAGTACATCAGCCGCAATTCGCCTTTCTCGGGCATCTGGGAAAATATCATTCACCAGGAAGAGGATGATTTGCCGGATGAGACAAAAGAGCTGATGGCCGAATACCTGCTGCCGAAGCTGAAGAAAATATTTACGGAATCTGCAGACAATCCTTTTATATTCCTGCTGCCAGAAAAGAAGGCTTTTAAAACAAGTAACCTGGAGCAGTTACAATTGCAGGCGGAAGAAGCAAAACCCCATTTTATTGTAAAGTCCACGATAGCAGCCGACACTCATTACACTATTCAATGCCGGGTGAAAGCAGGTCCGCTTGAGTTTGACCTGGGAGATAATGAAGCAGCCACTCCTCTTTTCTTTTTGTATAATAACCAGGCCTGGCTCTGGAAAAACAATGACGTTATTCACCTGGTAGAAAAATTTTTGCCAACAGGTAAGATGAGTGTGCCGGCGGAAGACTGGGAAAAAACACTGAACGGTTTTATCATGCCGCTGGCTAAAGAACATAAAATTGATTTTGATAAATCATTAGTACAGGAAATAAAAGATGGAAACCCGGAAGTAAAATTATTTTTACTGGAGAAAGGCGATTTCCTTGTTTTCCAGCCTTCATTTTATTACAAAGGGTTTGAAACAAAAACAAGAGACAGGGATGAATTGATTGTGCCGGTAGGAAATAAAGTATTGGTGGTGCACCGCAACAGGGAAAAGGAAAATGAATTTATACAGAAATTACAAAACCTGCATTCAAGTTTTGTGGTTAATGATGACTCAGGTACGCTGGCATTAAAAGGAACTGATGTATTAAAAAACAACTGGTTCTTTTTGTTTGTGGATGCCATGAAGGAGATGAAGACGCCAGTGTTTGGATTTGAAGCATTGAAAAATTTCCGTTTTAACACGGCCAAACCGCAAACAAAAATTTTCATCAGCAGCAATACCGATTGGTTTGATGCAAAGGTGGATATCGTTTTTGGCGATCAGAAAGTAACGGTGGCGGAAGTAAAAAGAGCCCTGGCCAATAAGCAGCAGTTTGTACAGCTGAATGACGGCACCCTGGGTATTTTGCCGGAAGAGTGGTTGAAAAAATATTCATTATTGTTCAGGGTAGGTGAAGGAAAAACAGATTCCCTGAAACTGTCCCGCTATCACCTGAGTGTGGTGGATGAATTGTATGAAACCCGGGACGAAGAAGAACTGGTGGTGAAGCTTGAAGAAAAGTATGAAAAGCTAAGGGAGTTTAATAAAATAAAAGAGATAGAACCATCCTATCACCTGAAAATGATATTGCGGCCCTACCAGGTAGCGGGTTATCAATGGCTGAATTATCTGAAAGACATCCGGTGGGGCGGCATACTGGCTGATGATATGGGTCTCGGTAAAACAGTGCAGGCACTCTCTTTTATGGAATATTTTAAAAAGGAGATGGGGCAGTTAAAGGCATTAGTAGTTTGTCCAACAACGCTGATATACAACTGGGAGAATGAAATAAAAAAATTCACCCCGTCATTAACGTACAGAATTCATCATGGAGGAACGAGGACAAGGGCAAAAGAGGAGTTGACCGACCATGACGTTACGATTACTACCTACGGTACGTTGCGCAGTGATATTAAATTACTGATGAGTATTGAATTTGATTATGTATTGCTGGATGAAAGCCAGGCTATTAAGAACCCGGCCAGCAAAGTAACAAAAGCAGCCGGTTTGCTGAATGCAAAAAACAGGCTTTGCATGAGTGGCACACCACTACAGAATAATACGTTTGATATTTTTGCGCAGATGAATTTTTTAAATCCCGGAATGCTTGGTACCATGGAATTTTTCCGGCAGGAATTTGCCATACCTATTGATAAGTTTGGCGAACAGGACAGAAAGGATCATCTCAAAAAAATTCTCTACCCGTTTATTTTGAGGCGAACAAAAGAACAGGTGGCAAAAGATCTTCCGGAGAAACAGGAAATGATACTGTTTTGTGAAATGGAAGACGAGCAGCGTAATATTTATGATGCGTACCGGAATGATTTTCGTAACCAGATACTTGGCACTATTGAAACACAAGGTATTCAGAAATCGCAGTTGACTATTTTACAGGGGCTGATGAAACTGCGGCAGATATGTGATTCGCCGGCGATACTCAATGAACCCGAAAAATTTGAAAACCATTCTATTAAATTGGATGAACTGGCGAGGGAGATAACAGAAAATATTGGCAACCATAAAGCACTTATTTTTTCACAATTCCTGGGGATGCTTGCATTGATCAGGGCAAAATTAGATGAGCTTGGAGTGAAATATGAATATTTTGATGGCAGCACTTCTGCACCTGACAGGCAAACAGCCATTGACAGTTTTCAGAACAATGATGAGGTAAGGGTGTTTTTAATTTCACTGAAAGCCGGCGGGGTTGGTTTGAATCTTACGGCCGCCGATTATGTTTACATTGTTGATCCCTGGTGGAACCCGGCGGTGGAGCAGCAGGCTATTGACCGTACCCACCGCATCGGGCAGACCAAAAATATTTTTGCCTACCGCATGATTTGTAAGGATACCATTGAAGATAAAATACTGCAACTGCAGGAAAAGAAACGGGCATTGGCCAAAGACATTATTTCCGATGATGCTACGTTTGTAAAGGCACTAACGAGGGAGGATGTGGAGTATTTGTTTAGTTAAGCTATTTATCGTCCAAAAAGGAAGGCTCGTCCTTTTTTTCCTGAAAATACCCTCTCCCCGAAGGTTGTTCTGCCTTATTACGTCTATTTTCGTACACTCATTCAACTATTTATGAAGAAGATTTTTACCTTATCCTTCCTCTTTTTAACCTTAATTCTAACAGCACAGGCTCAAAAATTTGATGGAAGCATCAAAGGCAAACTGGTGGACACGGCGGCCAAACTGCCCGTGGCCGATGCTACGATTTCTGTTTTAAATGCTAAAGACTCTTCTCTCGCCACTTTTACTTTGTCTAATAAATCAGGGGTGTTTGAAGTAAAAGGGCTGGCAGAAGGTGATTACCGTCTCATTTTTTCCAGTAAAGGATATACAGAGTTTAAAAAGACAATCTCCATCACCGCCACGGAAAAAACGGTTGATATGGGAATTCTTTCCGTGCAAAAAGATTATAAAACACTGGAGGGAGTAACTGTTACGAGTGATGCACCCATCCAGATAAAAAATGATACCATACAATTTAATGCCAGCGGTTTTAAAACCCTGCCGAATGCAACTGCCGAAGACCTGCTGAAAAAATTGCCAGGAGTAGATGTTGATAAAGAAGGCAATATAAAAGCACAGGGAGAAACTGTGCAGAAAGTATTAGTGGACGGGAAAGAGTTTTTTGGAAATGATCCCAAACTGGCTACCAAAAACTTAACGGCGGATATGATTGAGAGTGTGCAGGTATTTGATGACATGAGCGACCAGGCAAAGTTTACCAAAATAGATGATGGCAGCCGCAGCAAAACGATAAATATAAAACTGAAGAAAGACCGCAACAAAGGATATTTTGGAAGGGCATTGGTTGGCATTGGCGACCAGGGCAGGTATGAAGGCAACCTCAGTATGAATAAATTTAATGGTAACAAAAGAATCTCACTGCTTTTCAATGCCAATAACATTAATAAGCAAGGATTTTCTTTTTCAGACATCATTAGTGCAATGGGGGGCTTTAGCGGCTTTGGCGGTGGTGGCGGAGGTAATAATTTTGGCGGCGGCGCTATGCAAATGTCAGGAGGCCGGGGTGGTGGATTTGGTGGCAGCAGCGGTACAGGCAGCACAGGACTTATTAAATCTCTTTCTGCCGGGTTAAACTACACTGACCAATGGGGAAGCAAAATTAAAATTACCGGCAGTTATTTTTTATCCAACTCCAATACTAAACAGGAGCAATCGGTGCTGCGGCAAACTACCTATGGTGATTCGGTGGTTATACTCAACAAAGAATCGGCTTCCAATAATATCAATCAAAACCACCGGTTTAATCTCCGGTTTGAATACCAGATAGATTCTGCTAACTCAATTTTATATACACCATCACTTACGCTGCAACATTCAGAGAATTACAGTGATGATACTTCTTTTAGCAGAACACAAGTTCCGTCTGCCGAATACCTTGCTGTTACCAGCAGGAATAACAATACCAATGAAAGAAACGGATTTAACCTGGGTAACAATTTTTTATTCCGTCACAAATTTGGTAAAACAGGAAGAACAGTAACCCTGGGTTGGAATAATACACTGGCTAACAGCAAAAGTGATGGATTAACTTTTTCTGATAATAAATTTTACCTGCCTTCCGGAACTATTTATAAATCAGTAGTGCAGAACCAGGTAAGCCGCCAGCAAACAACCACTAATAATAACGTTATCAGCACTTCTTATACAGAACCGTTTGGCCTGAATAAATTACTGGAACTGAATTATGCATATACCAATAATGTGGGTACTTCTGACAGGGAAGTTGATAACTACAACATCGGGTCAGGAAAGTATGATGTGCCAAACCTTCTTCTCACCAACGAGTTTAAAAACATTTTTTTAGCCCATCGCTTTGGAACAAACTTCCGGGTGCAAAACAAAAAATATAATTACCAGTTTGGCGTGGGAGTGCAAAAAGCAACATTAGAAAGCCAGAGTTACCAGGCATCTACAGGTAAAGATTCTGCCAACAGGAATTCTTATACTAATATTTTTCCAACTGCCAATTTTAACTACACGCCGAGCCGTAGCAAAAACCTGCGTATCAGCTATAACGGAAGAACCAACCAGCCTTCTATTTCGCAGTTGCAAAATGTACCTGACTTAACCGATACGCTGAATCAAAAAATTGGTAACCCGGATCTTAACCAGGAATTTAATCACAACTTTAATGTCGGCTTTAATACGTTTAATATTCTCACTTTTAAATTTATTGCCGCTAACCTGAGTTTTAATACAACGCAAAATAAAATTGTAAACGATATTACTGTGCAGGGGCCGGTGCAGACAACACGGTATGCCAATGTAAATGGGTATTACAATGCGAGATCTTTTTTAACGCTGGGATTGCCCTTTAAGAATCCAAAACTAAAAGGTTCCAGTGTAAATGTTACCAACAGTATGGGTCTTTCAAGAGATGTAAGTTTGCTGAAGCAGGTAAAATATATATCTAAAACATTTTCTGTTACACAAGGTGTTGGAGCTAACATTAATAAGGAAAAAATTGATTTTGGGGTAAAAGCTAATGTTAGTTATAATACTACTTCCTATTCCAACCCCCAACAGGCAGACATAGATTATTTTACACAAACCTATTCCGGGGATGTAAGCTATACTTTCCCAAAAAGCTTTATCCTGTCCACTAATTTTAATTATTTAATTAACACCGGACTGGGCGAGGGGTACAATCAAAGCATTCCACTGTGGAATGCCAGCTTCAGCAAGCAATTATTCAAAAAGAAAAATGGTGAACTGAAATTTTCTGTCAACGATATCCTGAACCAGAACCAGAGTATCAGCCGCACTACCAGTGATAATTATTACCAGGACACCCGGAGTATGGTACTAAAAAGATATTTTATGGTTAGCTTCCTGTTCAGCCTCAATAAAATGGGCGGCGCAAATAATAATGGCCAGCAGCCCGGTATGCCGCGGATGATGGAAAGAAATATGCGGGATGTGAGAATGTATTAAGCCAATATACTGGCTTTTGTAATAAACAAAACGTCCCGCCTCAGGCGGGACGTTTTTATAGTAAGGGTTAGTAAAAAATGCCTGGCCGAGCCGGCTGAATTTTATTTTCTCCTGTAATGCGAACTGGCAGCCGCAGATGAGCCGGAAATAAAAACCGACAGCACCGATTTCAGCAACCGTAAAAAATTAAAAGAAGATTTGTAATAATGGCGGTAAATTTTCGCCGATTGATGTGAATGAACGAGGTTTCTGTTTTTCATATTTCGGATGTTTTAGTAAGAGTTAACGAATTGCAATCATTTAAAAGTATGTAATAAAAGCAAAATTTAATAATATTGCGGCTGGTCATTAACCTGCTAAATCCAACATTGATGAGAAAATCCGTAAAACCACTTGTATTTATTACTATCGTTGCACTTTTTTGCAATACATTGGGGGCACAGCTAAAACTTCCGGCTATTAAGGGGTTGGGCAATGATGTAAAAAAAGTAATTGAAGATTATCCTAACCGCTTTATTAACCTGATGGGTGAGATAATTACAGAAAACACCCAGTCCACAGACTATCAGTGTAATTTTAAAATTAACGGTGCTGAAGAAGCAATCATCACCAGGTATTCTGCTAAAAAAGAAGTGTGCAGCTGGCAGGCATTAATGTTAACGACGGATAATTTTGAAAAAGCCAGGCAAAAATTCAAATCATTGTATAACCAGCTTAATAATCTGTCAGTAATTTTTGGGGGCACCAGCTTCCGGTTGAAAGGAAAATATGAATCACCGGACGAGAAAAATAAATTTACCAGCGTTTTGTTTTCTTTCGAACCAGCTAATGAATCAGCAAAAAAATTGAAAATTGAAATTACCATGCAGGTGTATGAACCGATGGAATGGAAAGTAAAAGTGCTGGTGTATGACAGGGAACGGGAGGATGATGAGAGAGGTGCGATTAGGGACTAGTAAATTGGTTAACTGGTTAATCAGGGAGGAAACTTTTAGTTAGGCGACCCACCAATTAACTAATAAACCAATACCTAATTCTTAAACATTAACCTTTATTAACATTAAACAAAGCCCCATTAACCCTTAGTACCGAGAACCCGGAATATTTTCGTAGTTGAAAGAAGTCATCTATGCGAAAGATTTACCTGTTATTGTTATCGGTTTGTTTTACCACAGTTTTAGTGGCACAGAAGAATGGCTCTGTGCGGGGAGTAGCTTTTGACACCATTAGCAAGCAGCCTGTTGCAGGGGCCACCATTACAGTGCTGGAAAGAATAGATTCTTCGTTAGTAACATTTACTATGACAGAAAATGATGGCCGCTTTGCGCTGAAAGGATTGGCCAATGGCGAATATCGTCTCCTGATTACTCATGTTAATTATCATAACAGCAATACTTTTTTCAAAATAACTGATAATAATAAAAATGCCGAACCAGGAAATGTGGTGATGAATGATAAGACTAAGGTGCTGGAAGAAGTAGTGCTGGCCAGTGAAGCTCCCCCGGTTACATTAATTGGTGACACCCTGCAATATAATGCCGGGTCATTTAAAACACTACCGAATGCAAGTGTAGAGCAGTTACTTAAAAAATTACCTGGAGTAAAAGTAGAAAAAGACGGAACGATTAAAGCCCAGGGCGAGAAAGTAACCAAAGTGCTGGTGGATGGTAAAGAATTTTTTGGTAACGACCCGAAGATTGCTACCAAAAACCTTCCTGCCGATGCGGTGGATAAAGTGCAGGTGTATGATAAGCAAAGCGACCAGGCGCAGTTGACAGGGTTTGAAGATGGCAATTATGAAAAGACCATTAATCTGAAACTGAAGAAGGATAAAAAGAAAGGAGTATTTGGAAAAGTAAATGCCGGTGCAGGCAACAAAGAACGGTATGAAGGCAAATTCAATGTCAACTCATTTAAAGGGGCAAGGCAGTTTTCTGCTATCGGAATGGGCAACAATACCAATGCAGAAGGTTTTTCTTTTATGGACATTCTCAACTTTACCGGTGAACTGACCAGGATGCAAAGCGGCGGTGGAGGAAATATTAATATCAATGTGTCGGGAGATGAAGCCGCAGCCATGGGAATAAATGCCGGCGGCAGAAACAGTGGTATCAACACGGCATGGGGTTGTGTGTTGAACTACAATAATATTATTGGTACCAAACTGGATTTTCAGAGTAATTATTTTTAT
>JANPMI010000330.1:0-1997 GCA_031422725.1 Chitinophagaceae bacterium
TCCTATCCGTTTGGAATGCCGGATGCAAAAGTGTACCGTGTGCCGTTGGAAAAATTAGATGAGCCTTACCGCATGGATAAATACAGTGAATTATTTAAAGAAGAGAAAAAGGATACCACAAAAAAAGCAGTGAGTGCAGATACTTTAAAATTGGTAACCATTGATATGGATTTAATTATGGAAAGATGGGAACAGGTTAGTCCGGCAATTGGTGCCCAGTTTTTGCAGGCTGTTTATCAGAAAGGTGAAAAGACAACGGTACTTTATACCAGTAATCACGGTGAAGGGAAAAGTGCCCTATGGAAAACCCTGATTGAGCCATTTGAGCAAAATAAAACAGAAAAAATTGCAGGTACTGATAACAGTTTTGGATTTGATATAGTGGAAGTAAGCGATAAATTGTTTGTGCTGATGGGTGGCAACATCAATAAATTGAGTCTTGACGGAAACAAAGCCGATCCGGTCAGTATCAACTATACGTTCAGAAGAAATTTAGAGGAAGAATTTAACCAGATGTTTTATGAAGCCTGGGCGCAGATGGAAGAAAATTATTATGACGAAAAGTTTCATGGGCTCAACTGGACTAAAACAAAAGATTATTATAAGCAGTTTTTACCTTACCTGAATAACCGGGCGGACATGAGAGTAATGCTGAACGATATGCTGGGAGAATTGAATTCATCTCATCAGGGTTTCAATTCTTTTGGTGAGGACGAAACTATTACACTGCAAAATCAAACCATGGTAACAGGGATCATTTTTGAAAATGACAACACTTACACTGTAAAATATGTGGTGAAGCGTTCAGCAGCAGATAAAAAATTGGTGGATATAAAACCCGGAGATGTATTGATAAAAGTAAACGATGCAGCCATTGATAAAAACAAAGACCGGGATTATTACTTCACTGTTCCTACAAGGGACAGGGAGTTGCGACTATCGTTTAACAGAAACGGACAAACCATAACAACCAAAATTCACCCCCGGGCAAATATTCAAAACAACTTATATGACGAATGGATTGATAATAACCAAAAGCAGGTTGACGAAAAAAGCAGGGGAAGAATTGCGTATGGCTATATGAAAAACATGGGACAGGGAGAACTTGATCAGTTCATCATTGATATGACCCAGGAATTAATTAAAAAAGAGGCATTGATTTTTGATTTGCGCTACAATACCGGCGGCAATGTACATGATGAAGTGCTGAAATTTTTATCACAGAAGGCATATCTGAAATGGAAGTACCGGGAAGGACAACTGACTCCGCAATCCAATTTTTCACCCGGCGACAAGCCCATAATATTATTAATCAACGAACAATCATTGAGTGATGCGGAAATGACAGCACAGGGGTTTAAAGAATTGAAACTTGGAAAAATTATTGGTAACCAAACCTACCGCTGGATAATTTTTACCAGTGGTGCCGGATTAGTAGATGGCTCATCTATCCGCTTGCCGGCATGGGGTTGTTATTCGTTTGATGGAAAGGATTTGGAAAAAAGCGGTGTGCAGCCTGATATACTTGTCGTCAATAGTTTCGATGACAAACTTACTGGCAGAGATCCCCAGTTAGACAGGGCGATTGAAGAAATATTAAAACAGCTGAAATAAATAAGCAGTTATTTTTTTATCAATCTTATCATGGCACTGCTTCCTTCTGTGCTTGCCAGGTAAGCATCATATCGTTCATTGTTTATGATAGCAACCATGTAGGAAGTGTTGGGTGGAATAGAGCCGAGGTTTTCAGCTACCATAATTAATTCATTGGTCGTATTTAATTCACTTACCGCTAATTTGATGGTATAAGCATTCCCGGTGAGCCTGATATTTTGAAACAGTAACCTGTCATTTAGAAAAAGTGAGATGGAATCTCCATCTATTTCAGCATTATCATAAAAGCGGAGTTCTACCGAATCACCACTAACGGGTATGTCTTTTATAAATACTTTCTTGCGGGTGATGAATTTTTCTTCAATGGTTAGCGGCTTTTCAGG
>JANPMI010000331.1:0-7804 GCA_031422725.1 Chitinophagaceae bacterium
TGCACTTGACTGGCTGGGAGTAAGTGAAAAGAATCTTCCGGAGTTTTGAAAAATTATTTTATGAAATACTCATTATATATAATAAGTATTTTTATACTAATAACAGTAACGGCCTGTACTAAAAAATGTCCCTGTTACCCAGCAAGAATTTATTTAAATTATATAGGATTCTTAAATTCCGAAACTGACACAGTAATTATTAGGAGATTTCAAAAAGGAAGTAGTTTTCTTTTAATAAAGGATACTGGCATTCTTTCAATAAATAACAGTGGGTATTACCCGCATAATGACACAATGCATATTAGAACTGATGTAGAGTCGTTAATATTAAGAAGTGGATTTGACTATGAGCTGTTTTTACCTGCAACAAATAAATTAAGCAGAATTAGCGACATTAATGAAGAACTGAAAGAAGATTATTGTATCTCTAGAAATTTAAACGGGTGCATTAACCCTATTTCATCATTCAAACTTGACGGACAACCTGCTCTCATGAATCCTGCTTATCCAAACGTATATAAGACGATAAATTATTAAATAAATTGCCTGTTTTATCTAAAAAAGATTCGGGTAATCCGTAATAATCCCATCCACTCCCATCGTCTTTAATTCTTCAATCTTTTCTTTCGTATTCACCGTCCAGGGAATTACTTTGATGTTTTGTTTATGGCAACTCTTTATTAATTTTTCATTCACATGTACAAAAGCAGGGCTGTAAATAGTTGGAGTAAAGCCCAACACTTTTAGCTGATCATCTAAAGTTCGTTTATCAAAATCTTCAATCAGCATGGCAGTTTTAATAGCTGGGTATTTCTGATGCAGGTATTGCAATGTTCTGAAATCGAACGACTGGATGATGACATACTCTTCTATTTGTTTTTCTTTTATCACCGCCATCAGCAATTCTACAAACTCTTCCGGCTTTGGTTGAAAGACGCCATCGAATTCAGGATTGCTCTTTGTTTCAATATTATAATAAGGAAAAGGCCTTCTTCTCGTCATCATATCCTTTTTCACACTGTCAATCACATCGGCAAGTAACGGCTTGGTTACTTTCATCTTCTGCTGCTGCGGAAACCGGGGATGTGGCTTCAATCCTACATCAAAAGTTTTTGTTTGCTCATACGTCATCCAATAAATATTGAATTTTCGTTCTTCTCTTTCACCCATGTATGTGCCGTCAGGTTTGGTTGTAATTTCCCTGCCAAACCATTGTTCATGTGAGAGGATAACTTTTTTGTCTTTTGTAATCACCACATCCATCTCTAAAGTTGTTACTCCCATACCCAAAGCATATATCATGGCAGGTATGGTATTCTCCGGCATCAGACCACGGCAACCACGGTGGCCTTGCTTATCAAAGCCCCCATCCACTAAAGGTGGCTTTTGAATAGTCTTTGTATTTGAACAAGCCATAAAGAGTAGTAAAGTAAAATAAGGCAAGAAGTTTTTCATGAAGGGAACACTTTTGATTTCCTTTTTTCCATTATTGCAGCAATAGTTTTTGCATCGCCATCTTTTTGTTTCAGTTGCTGAATAATATTGTCATAGCTTTTTTCATCCCGGTCCTGGCTTAGCTTAAAAACATGTTGTAAGTCATTAATCTCAATTTCGAATGGCACAATTGCTTTCATCATTCTTTCCGTGTATTCAGCAGGTAAATTATCAAACACAGTTGTTGATGCTGTATTACCATTTTCATAATGAAGGGTAAGCCGTTTAAGAATAGATATCAATTCATTGGTATCGCCAAACCGTATGGTTCCATTTGCATGCACATTCATATAGTTCCAGGTGCTTCCCACTGGCTTTGTGTACCATGTTGCACTTACATATGTATGCGGGCCTGTAAACACAGCCAGCACATTTTTATTTTGTTCAAATGCTTTATGATGGTCTGTATTTCGCATTATATGGCCAGTAAGAAAATATTTCCCATCCTTCTCATCAATAAATACCGGAACTTGTGTAGCCACCGGTTTATTAGCTGCGTCCGATCCTGTAAGAAAAACAAAGGGGTGATCCTTCATGAACTGAATTATTTCTTCATGATTTTTTTCTTTGTGATGTGGCAAATCGTACATAATTGTTGGAAGTTTGAGGTTTGATGTTGGACGTTAACCCGTTTTTCGGGGTTTGCTTTTATATTTTGAAGATTGCAGATAATCTAAAAAAGATTTGATTTTGTTGCCAAGCATCACTGAAAATTCCAGCCTTTTTTTTAATATTTCCTCTGAAATATGGTTTCTGTCAAAAGCTCTGTATAACTGAGACCTTACTTCGCCATTCGACCCTTTGGAAATTACAAGAAACTGCGCAAACTCTTTATTGGTGAATCTTTCGAATCCTTCAGCAATATTATCCATTGAAGAGCCTGCCGAGGCATTTATCTGGTTCTTAAGGTCAAAATCTTTTGCGAAGTCATTTTCTTTAGTTAACTGATAAACCTCTTTTGCCTGTTCTCTGGCCAGTTTCCATATCTCCAGATCTTCAAACTTTGTGATGGTAGCCATAATATGAAAGTTTCTATATTCACGACAACATCCAACATCTAACATCCAACTCAAACAGTTTCAGCAATTTTTTCAGCAGTCATATTTGCATTTCGCATGGCAATACTTCTTACCACCACGGCTGCAAATCCTTCAAATGCTTTTTTAGTAATGGCATCATCACCCATCATGACCGGCACTCCCTGGTCACCACCTTCCCGTATGCTTTGTACCAATGGAATTTGTCCAAGAAAAGGAATATCATATTCATCAGCTAATCGCTTACCGCCATCTTTTCCAAAAATGTAATATTTGTTATCCGGCAATTCTGTCGGAGTAAAGTAACTCATGTTTTCTACCAGTCCAATTATAGGAACATTCAACTGCGCCTGCCCAAACATGGCAATTCCTTTCTTTGCATCGGCTAATGCTACGTCTTGCGGAGTAGTAACGATGACGGCTCCTGTTACAGGTACTGTTTGCATCAGTGTCAAATGTATATCTCCGGTTCCCGGTGGCATATCCACTACGAGATAATCCAGTTCATCCCAGTACACATCTGTTACAAATTGCTTGATAGCACTGCTCGCCATCGGTCCTCTCCACACCACAGCATTTTTTTCATCTACCAAAAAACCAATGCTGATTAATTTTATACCATACCGTTCTAATGGTGCAATCATTGGCTTGTCTTTACCCACCTCAATCATCATCGGCCGTTCACCCCGAAGGCCAAACATGATCGGTACACTCGGGCCATAAATATCTGCATCCATCAAACCTACTTTGGCACCGCCCTGCGATAAAGCCAAAGCCAAATTTGCCGCCACAGTTGATTTACCTACGCCACCCTTTCCACTCACCACGGCAATAATATTTTTTACGCCGGGAAGAATTGCCTTATTATCCGTCCGCTTTGTAGTAGTGTTAGCAGTAAAATTCACTTTCACTACCGCTTCTTTATTCACCAATAGCTTTATCGCATTGGTACAGGCCATTTGCATCATATCTTTCATGGGGCAGGCCGGTGTGGTTAAGACAATGGTGAAAGAAACATTGTTCCCGCCAATGGCAATGTCTTTTATCATATTCAGTGTTACCAAATCTTTCCCAAGATCAGGTTCCTGCACATTACTCAACGCTGCCAGTACTTTTTCTTCCGTCATGCTAGAACTAAGATTAATAAGATTTTCAGGGATTAGCCGGAGAAATCAAGGGTCTCCAATTTCAATCACTAAAATCCTTGTTAAAAAATCTGATTATCAGCAAAGTTAACCAATACAAGGAGCAATTTGTTTTACGAAATCAGCAACTTGTCTTTATTTTTGACGGAGTGAAGAAAATTTTACTTTATACAGGTTTACTGCTTTTTATTCTCCCGCAAGCTGCCAAAGCCCAGTTTGAAACATCCCGTGATTCTGTAGTGCAATTGTATGGTGTCATTATGACCGCCGACAGTCTCGTGGGCATTCCTGCCGTAAGTGTAATGGTGAAGGGACAGAACCGGGGAACCATTTCCAATGCACAGGGTGTTTTTTCCATCGTGGTGCTGAAAGGCGACCAGGTGGAATTTACCCATGTCACCTATAAACCAAAAACCGTCAGCATACCCCGCAACCTGGAGGGCAATCAGTATAGTATAGTACAACTGATGGTTATTGATACGGTTTATCTTCCCGCTACCATTATCCGGCCACGGCCAACAGCGGATCAGTTTGCACGGGATTTTGTGAACACCAAAGTTCCTGATGATAATATTGAAGTGGCCCGGCAGAATATCAGTACCTCCAAACGCCGGGTGTGGTTGCGAACAATTCCCGGTGATGGCGGTGAAGCCACTAAAATGCAATTTAATAAAATTGCCAACCGGGCCGTTTACCAGGGACAAACACCTCCGCAAAATATTTTTAATCCTGCCGCCTGGATGGATTTTATACAGGCATGGAAACGGGGTGATTTTAAGAATAAGAATTAAAAACCCTGTCCCTAAAGGGAACTTAGGTTTGAATGTCATTTCAATTTGCAAAGCTTCTGATAGCACTTAGTTTTTTTATTTTGTTACCCTCTGTGGTTTTTCATGGCATCTTCTGTTGTGTCACACTCTTGTACGTTCGGTTCATTGGGCAGCAACCCACCCCATTTCCCTAAAGCAAAAAGATTCTTTCATTTCGCCCCTCCGAGGAGGGGAAGAATCCTAAATGCTTACTTTTGATTTCTAAATAATCAACCACTTTTACCCTAAAAGAGTTTTTAATAACTCCCCTTTAGGGGCAAAGGAAAAATTAATCTTTATGACAATCACCGGGGGTATTTCCGTAATCGGCGCCGGCACCATGGGTAACGGCATTGCTCATGTATTTGCACAACATGGTTTTAAAGTAACCATTGTTGATGTTTCGCTGGCACAATTAGACAAAGCCGTTGCAACCATTAGCAAGAACCTGGACCGGATGGTAGCCAAAGAAATCATCCGCAAAGAACTGAAAGAAGAAACGCTGGCCAATATTACCACCAGTTCTTCTTTGATAGAGGGTGTTAGCCAGGCTGCCCTGGTAGTAGAAGCAGCTACAGAAAATATAGAACTGAAACTGAAAATTTTTGAGCAGCTTGACTCCTATACCCCTAAAGATGCCATTCTTGCCACCAATACGTCGTCTATTTCTGTTACAAAAATTGCAGCTGTTACAAACAGGCCCGGTAAAGTAATAGGCATGCACTTTATGAACCCCGTACCGGTAATGAGATTAGTGGAGATTATCAATGGCTATGCCACCAAAAAAGAAGTGACAGATACTATTGTTGAACTGAGCAAACAACTCGGCAAAGTGCCTTGTGTGGTAAATGATTATCCCGGCTTTATTGCCAACCGCATATTGATGCCGATGATCAACGAAGCTATTTACAGTTTATATGAAGGAGTAGCCGGTGTAGAAGAAATTGATACCGTAATGAAACTCGGCATGGCCCACCCGATGGGGCCATTACAACTTGCCGATTTTATCGGCCTCGATGTTTGCTATTCTATTTTAAGAGTATTGCAGGAAGGTTTCAGAACTTCTAAATATGCGCCATGCCCTTTGTTGGCAAATATGGTAGCGGCCGGTAAGCTGGGAGTGAAAAGTGGTGAAGGGTTTTATACTTATGCGGCGGGAAGTAAGGAGTTGGTGGTGAGTGAGAGGTTTCAGAAATAGCTGGCATATATTCGAATTGATTATCAGTGCAAAAATGTGCCAGTAGTGGCGTAAATTACCGTGTTAGGCGCAATGCAATGACTTCAGAGCAAATCGACAATATGATCCAAAGCGGAATGCTTTTTCTGGATAAAAAGCGAAGAAAGAGCCATTTCGATGCAGCCAATACTTTAAAATTGACTGCTCTTATTCCTGTTGTTTTATTTTGCGTTTTTATCATTAAAGACGGGACTGACAAACTGGTAACCTTGATGATTGTATCTACCGTTATGACTTTAATTTTTTTGTCGGCGAGTTATCTCACATTTAAAAGCCAGCAAAGCAAATTAAAACTAACCTCTTTTGACACGGGACTATCAAGGGATGACAACTACACATTAACAAAAAATACACTTAATGCGTTACATTGGACAGTAAAAGAAGACACTTCGGATTTTATTGAAGCTTACAATCCACATCGGGATATAAGAACATGGGGAAACGAAATGGTCTCCATTATCCTTTTAGACAATCAAATTTTACTCAACAGCATTTGCAATTTGGACGCAATGAACCAAGTAATGTTCACATTCGGCAAGAATAAACAGAACATTGACAAGTTCATTGAGACATTTGGACTCATTGGGCAAAATAAAGAACAGCAAAGCGCCTAACATACGGCTTTCTGCTATGCTGGCCGAAGACTATATACTCATTGATTTATCGCTTATCGCCTCCAATCCAGACTGAACGAAGAAAGCCAAGCAACAAAACATAACATCATCTGCATTAACTTTACTCAACAGCGGTTCGGGCTGAAGAATCACAGAATATCAGCACAGCAGAAAGCCCTGACGTTGGCTGTAATAGCAAAGCGACCATGACACAACAAATATTTTATTTCGACAGACTTACCACATGGGACAAAATCACCACAACCTGCTATTTAATTTTGACGGGAATCTTGACCTATTTTTTCTTACGCATAAATAATGACAGCTCTAACAGGACACTACTTTTATTCTATGCATTGGGGACACAATTACTTCTTTATCTATTAAATTATGTATCGCTTCGCAACTTGACAGTTTTTGTTATTTGGATTATATTTTCATTTGGACACCTATACTTGTATTATCAACTAAAGGACAATCCGAGTTTGCAAAATGTTCGTGGACATGCGGCTACTGGACTCAGAAATACGATTATTACACTTTTTTTGTTTCAACTATTACGATTTATTAGTTTAAAGACACAGGGAATAGAATTGGTTGCACCAAATAAAGGAGGACGAACTGACATATTTGAAGGAAGGAAAATTACAGTAGTTGACTATGTTCTTTTTGTAGTTTATTACGGTATGACAATTTATCTTAACATTTAGTAAAACCGATAGAAGCTACTACAGCCAACAGGCGGCTTGGCAGCAACTCTACTCATCCGTATTCAACCGCTGATGTTTTGCATTAACAGCAACATATAATGCAAAAGCAGCAAGGGCGGTATCCTTCAGCATATTTACAAAAGCCAGTTGCCGCATTTCCACATCACCGGCATTGCGGTGATTGGGCCAGTGAATGGTTACTACAAATACTAATAATAAAAAAGCTAACAGGTAACCGGCCAGCGAAACAAAACGATTGATGATAAAAGCTAACCCGGCCAATATAAAAGCAACGCCTACTACATACACCCAAATGTTCTTGCCACCGGGCATATAGTCAGGCACATACACAAACATGTTTTCAGGGTGCCGGAAGTGATGGATGCCAAAAATGATCATAATAATGGCTAACAGCCAGATGGCAATGCGGGAAACAAGATGATGTTTCATAAAAAGAGCTTTAGGACATAAAAGTTACGAACTAACCCGAAGAATAAAAAGATATTTTCTGCACATGCTATGCGAAACCCTGCTGCCCCGGTCTTTAAATTCAGCCACAAAATGCCTTTCTATTGTATTGTAGTGAGAGCCCTGGGTCATTCTTTAATAATCTTGTGTAGCCGGTACATAAGTTTCTATAGTATCTGAAAGCAACTCCTCCGACTCAACCAGTATTGCATTTTCAGGTTTTGGCGCATCAAGTCCACCCCCTACAGTTAATCCATAGTTATTAATTATCCTGATTTCATCCCAAAGGC
>JANPMI010000332.1:0-7392 GCA_031422725.1 Chitinophagaceae bacterium
GCTCAGTTCCACCCGTAAAATAAGTGAAAGCATCCTCGCCAGTGGTAATGAACAACTGATAAATGATTATACCAACTGGATTGATCATAAAGAACAGCTCACTGCACTGTATGTTTATTCAAAAGAAGAATTGAAAGAGCAGAATGTGAATCTTGATTCGCTGGAATCGGCTGTTAACCGGATGGAAAAAAAGCTGTCAGAAAACTCAAAAGAGTTTGCCAATTTTTATTTCACCGGCAAAACAAAAGTTAGTGAAGTGCAAAAAGAACTGAAAGCAGATGAAGCGTTGATAGAAATTATCCGGCTCAGAAATTTTGACCAGGTATTCAGTGATGGCTCCCGTTATTTGGGTCTCGTCATTACAAAAAATAATCCCCAGCCTAAAATCATACTGTTGGAGAATGGTAGCGACCTTGAAAATAAATATTCAAGAACTTATCGCTTGTCAATTAAGAATAAACTGAATGATGATCAGTCCTATGCACAATACTGGGCACCTTTTGAAGCAGAAGTAAAAGGGAAAAAGAAAATATATGTATCGCTGGATGGTGTTTATAACCAGGTAAATCTTTACACCTTAAAAAAAGCTGATTATCTTATCAACCAGTATGATATTGTTTTACTCGGCAATCCCCGTGACCTTGTTGTCAATAATCATAAGGGAAAAGGAACAGCCGGTAAAAAAGCTACGCTGATCGGCTTTCCTGATTATGGTTCAGGTATCATTGTGCAACTGCCCGGTACTAAAGTAGAAGTGGATGGCATCAATAAAGTGCTTAAAGCATCCGGCTACCAGGTGTCTGAATGGACACAGCGGGATGCTACCGAGACCAACCTGAAATTAGCAAAGAAAGTATCTATCCTGCATATTGCTACACATGGATATTTTCTGAAAGATGTGGAGAAAACAAGCTGGCCGATTGGTGTGCATGCAGATAATGCAAAGGACAATGTGTTACTCCGTTCCGGACTGATGCTGACCGGTGCTTCGGATGCAGATAAACTGATAACGGGGTTGGACAGCAGCAATAACGGTATCATGACATCGTATGAAGCGATGAATCTTGATTTGAACGGAACCAATTTGGTGGTGCTCAGTGCCTGTGAGACAGGTTTGGGTGAAATAAAAGCCGGCGAAGGTGTGTATGGTTTGCAGAGGGCTTTTTTAGTGGCCGGGGCCGAAGCAATTGTAATGAGCCTCTGGAAAGTGGATGATGCAGCCACACAGCAACTGATGAATAATTTTTACACTAACCTGATGAAAACAGGGGATAAACAAAAAGCCTTCAAGCAGGCACAACTACAGCTAATGACAAAATTTAAAGAGCCGTATTACTGGGGGGCTTTTGTAATGATGGAGAATTAGGCAACGAGCAGGTATTGCCGATGGTGCGGCATTCGAAAATATGTAAAGCGGATAACTATTTTTTGTTCAACCATTTTATTGCATACACTATTTTTTTGTCAAGTAGCAGGTTGTCAAAATTGTCGCCACGATAAATTACTTTGTCGGGGGTTACCGAATTTTTATAGATTATCTTTTTCCTGTCTGCAACATAAAAAGATGCAAGGTTTCCTGTCAATGCCGGTGCAAATTGGAAATATCCATTTGAAGTAGAGTAACCATCTGCGGTTGGCTCACCAACGGTAATGGTGTTGGGTCTGTTTTTAAAGGCAATTGCAACCATGCTTCCTGAACTCATTGTAACTGGTCCGGTCAAAACAACAACAGGAATATTATTTAGTTTCTTGTCTGATTTGAATACCAGGTTTGTTGTTTGGTAGCCGCCAATAAAAAAATTTCTATTTTTTATTTTCCATTCCCTGACTGTAGTATCATTATAATCTGTCTCATAAGCGACTGTACTATTATCAATAAAATTACTAAGTCCTGTCAGCATCGGATAAATGTTTCCGCCGCCGTTTAGCCGCAAATCAATGATAAATCCTTTATATGATGTTGAACTCAATTTGGCTATTGTGTCGAAAATAGCCTGTGAATATTTATTTATATCAATTTGGGAGTATGCTTGAATGGAAGGAATTCTGATGTAGGCTATTTGTTTGAAAATTTTCTTTGCAAAAATAATATTTGTGGTCTCTCTGCTCTTTAGCACCAAAGGGTTTAGCCAGCTTAGTGTGGTGTCGTCAAAAGATGGGTTATTGCTATAATATTTTCCATTCAGATTGAAATTTGAATGATAGTCGCCCAATGCATCAAATACTTTCACGAAGCAATTCGCTGTGTCATTTAACGATTTTGCTGTCTTGATATATGTACTGAAATTATTATCAATAGTTGTCCAGTTTACAGAATTGCGATAAATAGAATTCCCTTTAATATAATTGTAAAAGCTGTCAACTGAAACGGGGAATTGTCCAACAGCTGAATTGCCGCTTGTCAAAAGTAATAATAGGAAGAAATTCTGTTTCATACTGAGAGCCATTTGTGTCAGTTAATTGAAATGATTGTTGCCTGCGTCGCTGTCAATTTCCAAACCTCCTTTTGTTTTATCCAAATATTTGTAAACCTTCTTTTAACTGTTTTCCCGGTATGTTGACTTCCCCCTTGCGGAATAAGTATTTCTAATCCCATTACAATTGCAATATTATCAACGAAAGCAATATTTTCAATGTTTCTTTCAAAGCTGGAATAGTTGATTTTGCCTGCTTTGACCCGTTCCATAATTTTCGTAAAACCAACAATTGCATTTTCCGGGTTTTGTACTACAATTTGAGAAGACATTAATTGTGACAGGACTGTGGTGTCTCCCTTCAGTATCGCTTCCCGTTCTGCATTTTCAAGCTGTCTTATTACAACTTCATCTGATTGTTGAGCCAATGAAATATTACTCATCAAAATTGGAAGAACAATGAGAAGTAAAAACTTATTTTTCTTCATATTAAAAAATTGAAGGGTGAAGAAATAACGGCTACGGCCTGGCGATTTGCCGGTATTTGAAATCGTTAGCCCTGCCATATTGGGAAACAGCCTGTTAGCGGTAATGCATCTATTTCTTTTTTATTTCTATTTTCACTACCCGGTCTGCTACTTTTGGAAACTTTGAAAAAATCAATGCATCATGTCCCGGAATAATTAGTTCAGTATTGGATACTAATGTTTTCATTCTTATCATAGCACTCACATATGCTTTAGCGTCAAAAGTGTATTTTGGAATAGGAAGCAAATATTTTAGGTTGTAATAATACCAAATATTATCTGAAGCGATAATGGTCTTCCCTGATGTTCCGTTAACTAATACATACTGTGATTCATAAGTATGCTTTGAACCAATAAAAACTCTTATGCCCGGAATAATTTCTATGCTATCACCTTTTACTAAAGTCAAATGTCCATCTATGCTTTTTTGTATGAGTTTAAAAACATCTTTCTTGTTGAGTCCGTCATTAACTCCATTCTTTTGCCAGGCTGGTCCGACAAAATAGTCAAAATCGTCTTTTTGCATCCAGAGCATGGCATTGGGGAAGAGGTCAATACCACCTATGTGATCATAGTGCGGATGTGTAACAATTATATCGGTAATGTCTTCTGGTTTTATATTAATTTTTTGAAGCACTAAATCTGGCCTGGTATAGTTGAGAGCAGGATACTGGGCTGTGTCCGTAAAACCAGCATCAACTAACACAATTCGTCCATTGCTTCCTTTAAGTAACCAAATAACAGAACTACCTTTTATACTGTCATTTGCTGCCGCACCTACGGCAATTTCAGAAGCTGTCACATTCCAGTTGCCTGCAAATTCAAAAGCAAAAATTTCGTAATTACTTCCCTGGCCAAAGGAATGAAAATGAAAAACGATGAGAAGCTGAACTATTATCAGTCTAAGTGCTTTATGGGTGTTACACTTTCTCATTCTACGTTCGTTTTATGTGAACCACTGTAATAAAGCTAACGGTTGACGGCTTTCTGCTGTGCTGGGTATTCTGTGTTACGTCAGCTGACAACTGAAGCCGATTAAAAAACTGAAGATGAAGTTAAGTTATACAGTTGAGATTTATTCGGTCAGCCTGAGCAGAAGTTGATAGTGATAAAAAGATCAGAATATATTCTTCCGCCAGCATAGCAGAAAACCATTTGTAAGGGGCTGTATTTTTTTTGCTTTTTTCGTCAGAAAAAAAGAATGAAACGTCATCTCATCAAAAAAATATCAACCTTTTCTATTGTTAGTAATTAAAAAATGTTCCTTGCAAAAAAAATATTGACCCTTACTCATAAATATACGAACCTCCTGGTATAAATTTTCATTGATAATCAAAAGCAATCTATGCCAGATCACATCAACTGTCTTTTATACAACTGCACCGCATTCTCAAACCCCAGGTACAAAGCATCGCAAATAAGTGCATGGCCAATGCTCACTTCATCTAACCAGGGTATGCTTTGTTTAAAGTATTTTAAGTTCTGCCTGTCAAGATCATGCCCGGCATTGATACCCAAACCCAACTCTTTTGCTTTATTAGCAGCAGCTACATACGGAGCAACTGCCGACTGCTGGCTGCCAACTGCATACTGCTTAGCGTAGCCTTCAGTATATAATTCAATCCTGTCGGTTCCGGTTGCCGCTGCACCTTCCACCATTTTTATATCCGGATCCACAAAAATGCTGACACGGATACCTGCTTTTTTAAACACCGCTATAATATCTTTCAGGTAGTCTTTATTCTTTATGGTATCCCAGCCATGGTCGCTGGTTAATTGTCCTAAAGTGTCAGGCACTAATGTTACCTGTGTGGGTTTTGTTTCTAATACGAGGTCAACAAATTTTTGTTCGGTACAGTTACCTTCAATATTAAACTCGGTAGTGATTATTTTTTTTATCTGTCGCACATCTTCGTAACGGATATGCCGTTCATCGGGGCGGGGATGCACCGTTACCCCATCAGCGCCGAAGCGTTGTACATCAATCGCTGCTTTTACCACATCAGGATTGTTACCGCCCCTTGAGTTGCGGAGTGTTGCAAATTTGTTGATATTGACAGATAGTTTTGTCATGCCATTTTTATTTCTGAACGAAGTTACCTGATAAAATAAAAATCCCGCCGTATTGCTTCAGGCAGCACGGCGGGAAAATAAGCAGTCAGCGGGACATTAGTTTTTTATAATCTTGCTGCTTCCCAATATTTTTCTTTCTTCACCGGTTACCTGTAGATAGTAAATGCCACTGGCAAGCCGGTCAAGCCCGGTGATGGTAAAATTATTATTTCCGCTATAAAGATTTTTTGTTTCGGATCGTATTGTTTTCCCACTGGCATCAGTAATGGTTACCGCTGCCAACTGCCTGCTGGCAGAACCAATGCTTACATTTATTTGTCCGGAAAATGGATTGGGATAACTGCTCAGCAATACTTTATTGTTACTGTTTATCCTTACAATACTTGAATATTTAAAATTTCCATCAAGGTCAATTTGTTTTAACCGGTACAAAAGAACAGAACCTTGTGGGTTGACATCAGCATAAGAGTAATTGGTACGGCTGCTGGTAGTACCCGCAGCAGTTAGTGCCGCAATTTTTTCCCAGCTGCTGCCGGTGCTTCTCTCCACTTCAAAAGTAGCTGCATTAATTTCCTGTTCGGTTGCCCAATCTAATACTACATCCTGCCCCTGGCGGTGTCCGCTGAATGCAGAAAGACTTACCGGCAACGTGGAATTAGAAAATGAAATTGCACCAACAGCAATGGCCTGCGAAGCCGGATTGGTATTGGCACCCGGAGCATTCTCATACCGGATAGTGATACTGTTTATGGAGGCGGTGCCAAAATTTACGTTCACCGTTCCCCGCTGATCAACGGCATCTGAGTTTGAATTTCCTGCCTGGCCACTGGTAGTATTTACTCTTGCCACATTCCCGCTAACTACCAGAAAATTGGGATCAGTCACTGCATCATATTTTGATAGGGTGGCATTATAAGTTGTTACCCCGTTGCTTCCGGTTACAGTTACCTGGTCAAAATAAGTAGTACTGGTTGCATCACTTTTATCAATGTCAACTATCCTGAATGTTATATTGGTTGCCATCGAAGTAAAAGTGAGTATAATATCAGTATGGCCGGTATTGTTGGAAAAATTTGGTGTTACCTGTAACCGGTTGGTAGTTCCGGGAACAGTAAAAGTAGCACCGGATACGGTGGGTGTTTGTGCACCCGATGAGCCTAAAGCCTGTCTGAATGAACCACCACCAACTATGGAAGCTAAAGCGGTACCATCAATACCACTTCCGCCAATATTAAGGGCAATGCCGCTTGTATTGCCGTTGGCCCAGGTTGGTAAAAAAGATGAAGCCCAGTTAAGATTTGTTTGGGCAGGCAGTGTAATACTGTTCAGTAATAGCAAGGCAGTGCCTGCTATGAGTAGAGGTGTTCTCATATAATCAGATATTGGATTTTAATAACCCCTAATAAACGGTACAAGTAAACACTTAGTGTGTGACGTCTATAATTTTTTAGTGGTAAACACTTATATCGGGTTATAACTTGTTTAAGATCAACTTTTAAGTTTCCGGCCAGCTATGGTCTGCAGGAAGGCGTACCGCCACCATGAATTTTTTGAAGGGTCCGTTTTTCCCCATTCTTTTGGAGAAACCAGCGATAACAGGTGACTGTCATCATGCTTTTGATACAGGTAATAAGTTTTCCCTATGTTGGGTTTAAAAGAAAGGTTGGCTTCATAAATCATCATTGACAGGTCTTTTCTTTTTGTGAATTTCATGTGGCTGTAATGCGGGCAGTTCAATTTGTTTTCGGATTTGCTGCAACTGCATATTGGTTTGATCTTCCATGGCGGTAAGAGCTTTGTGTTTGATAACTCCATCTTCTTTAACTATTGCAAGCAGGATTATCATATATCTTTATCCCGGAAATAAAGCAAGGCATGAAAAGTTATTTTGGTTCCTGTTATCTCAGCACTGGTTCAGCGCCGGTGGAATCTACGGTACTGGTGTTTGATAAAAGCCTCAATATCGGATTCCGGAATCCCGATGGCAGCAATGCCATGATTAACTGGCTGCTGAAAGATGTAACTGCATCATTTGATTTTCCTTCTCAACATACAAAATTGCGGAATAGCCAAAGCCCGGGGATGGAATTGATAATTAAAGGAAATGATGCTGCTGTTTTTATAAAAGAAATGCAGGCGGAACAGCAAAAAGCATGGCATAAAAAAAGCAGTGGAAAAGAGTGGATACGCAATGGCCTTCTCTTTTTGGGCATTCTTGGATTACTTTTTTTGCTTTACCTGCTGATTGTTCCCTGGCTATCGCAAAAATTAGCTTCGAAAGTTTCCGTTAAAACAGAAAAACAATTAGGGGATGCCGTCTATGATGCAATGGGTTTACCGGCACAGGAGGACACCGCCAGAAGTTTTTTACTGAATGA
>JANPMI010000333.1:0-8446 GCA_031422725.1 Chitinophagaceae bacterium
CTCGCATTACGGACATGGAGTCATATTCTTCCGCCATGGCAGGTGTTCAATAAAGAGAACCACGCCGTGGTCGGTGTACTGAGCTTGTCGAAGTGTCTCCACCGACCACAAGAATTAAGAGGTACACTTCCTCTTTTCAACTTATTACCACAGCCCCATCTCCCAAAAACCTGAACAACTTTTCTTTCAAATATCTACCCGGCAAACTAAACTATTTACTAATTTACCCCTCCGGTAAAGCATTAGTATGAATAATATAAAGCTGTTCGAAAGCAAACAAATACGTTCTGTATGGAACGATGAGGAAGAGAAGTGGTATTTCAGTATTGTGGATGTTGTAAAGGCATTGACTGACAGCCCCAATCCACAGGTTTACTGGCGGGTACTTAAAAAAAGATTGAAAGACGAAGGAAATGAAACCGTTACAAATTGTAACGCTTTGAAAATGGAAGCGGTTGATGGGAAAATGCGGTTTACCGATGTTGCCGACACCGAACAACTACTACGCCTTATTCAATCCATTCCTTCCCCAAAAGCAGAGCCGTTTAAACAATGGCTGGCCAAGATTGGCTATGAACGAATAGAAGAAATGCAGGATCCTGAATTGACCATTGACCGGGCATTGGAACAATATCTGAAACTGGGCTATTCTGAAAGTTGGATTAATCAACGGCTAAAAAGTATTGAAATAAGAAAAGACCTGACAGATGAATGGAAGAAAAGAGGGCTAAAACAAGGAACTCAATTTGCAACACTAACAGATATTATTTCAAAATCGTGGAGTGATAAAACCACCAAGGAATACAAAACCCTGAAAGGCCTGAAGAAAGAAAACCTGCGGGATAATATGACCAACACAGAATTAATTTTAAATATGCTGGCCGAAGCATCTACTAAAGACATATCGGCAGCCGTAGAACCGGCCACTTTTGATGATAGCAAAAAGGTGGCTGCGCAGGGCGGTAATGTAGCAAGAGTTGCCAGAAAAGAACTGGAAGCCCGGACAGGGAAAAAAGTAGTTACAGCATTAAATGCAAAATCTGCATTGCAATTGAAGAAGCCAGGAAAAAAGAAGTGAACGCCAACTCATCAAAACCACTTCCCTCTTTTCCTGTCCCAGGTAGTAATACCAATCTTAAACTGCACCGGATTACGAAACTGGTTGGCAACAGAGCCGACAACATATACACCGAGTTTAAATTTTCCCAACTGATTAAAAGGATATTTAAACACTCTTTCCACCCCCGTAAATACTTCTGCATACCGCAAGTTTCTTTCCTTAGCAATAAGAAAACCGGCACCGGCTATTTCCCGTAACCCTATTTTTTTAAAGAAAGGAATTTTATTCAACAAGGCTCCGTTGAACTCATGAATATAATGACCTTCATAAAAACGTTTGAACGTAGCAAAGGTGGAATCCAATGATTGAAAAGCTTCGTTAGGATTCATAAACAAAAAAGGATCGCCCCGCCGCTGGAATTTATAATCTACTAATCGCAAATCCTTTTGATTTAAGAACGAACCAGTTTTTACGGTGTAAGAAGAAGTTCCCATCACACCCAGCTTAACAGATTGCCGGACGCTGAATTCAAGGTAATCAAAATCAATTTTGCTATTCAACACACCGGGAATACCTTTTTTCAACAACACAGAAAAAGTAGGCCATGCCGAGCCGAGTATCACTTTTTCTTTTGGTTCTCTTATAAACTTCTGACCGGGTGTGTATTCTAATCGCAGTCTTCCATAAAAAGCATTGTAAGATGGAAAAGCAAGGGCCTGGTTATTATCAAGCACATCGCCAAACAAACTATCTACTCTATTATTAGTTTTATAACCACTCACAGAGCGGCGAAATGCAATGTCCACATTAGAAAATAAATACAACCCGTTGGCCAGTTCTATACTATGACCCAATCCCACTGCCTGGTGCAGGTAAACATTGTTACGCTTTATCATATTTATCCAGGCATCACCACTAAAGATGGCTTCAAAACTTTTTTCCAAACTCACATAATAATAACCCCGGTGGAAAGGATTGTACAAACGGTTAAGTCGTACACTTCCATTGATGTCTTTATTACGAAGGCCATAACTCAGCTCGCCATTGATAAAAATATTTTTTCTTGACTCAACCGTTTTTGAATAGCCGACAAAAGCCTGTATCCGGGTTCCACCAAAACTGAAAGGCTGGTAAAGAGTGTATAAGGCGGGCAAACTCCAGTGCCTTCTTTTTTCATGGTCATTAAAATTCTGCCCTTTGTAAACAATTTTTTGCCAGGTTATTTTATTCGTTACCCTTTCCAATGAATCAAGATAGACTTTGGTATGCGTAGCCTGGTAAATGCTGTCTTTGTAATGAATAAATCTTACTTCCTTTTCTGTTAATGGCTCGGTACGGTTGGTCTTCCAGAAACTACTGTCCCGTTTGTAAGCCTCCGCAGATGCAGCACTGAGCTCTGTACCGAAATGCTTTTTATCAAACTGTTTGTTGAGTTCAAAATCTTTGTAAGTAACAATGGTGCGGCCAGAAGATCTCTTTTTATCCGAGATAGCATTGTAGGTCAGTTCCTGCCGGGTTATCATCCAGGCTTTTCCATTTACCAGTTCATATTGTTGTTCCACTTCAAAAAAATCATATTCCGCTAAATGATACTTTGGTAACTGCAACTTTGTATGCAGTACAACCCATGTGCCATCAGCAATTGTTATTTCCCCTTCTACCGTTGCATTGCTCAATTGCCGGGGCTTTACACTGATGGTATAAATTTTTTGGCCATTGATTGTTTCAGTCTTTAGTGTTTTAAACCGGTAGGCCAGTAAACCGCTGTAACTAAGTGGCGACAGGAAGGGTGTTTGTGAAATAGTAGGTATGCTTACGATATTATTATAGAAATTAAAGTCTGCTTCTGTTGTAGAAAGAAAAAAGAGGTTGAATGCATTTCCCCTTTTACTAACGCCGGTCCTTTCTTCTTTTACCCGTTTCGCAGATTCACGGTCGAGATGAAGGGTTATTTCTGCCAGAGCCATACGGTTTAGTTCCGCATTAGCTTGCTGTGCATTAATTAAAGAATCGTTCTTCACTGGTTTCTTTGGTTTCTTAAAAGCCATAGAATCTTCCTGTAATGCTTTGATATAAACATTACAGGAATAAGCACCAGCCGCAGCTTCAATCGCATCCTTGCCCCGTATTACATTGCGGATATACTCTTCAGCCTTGTCTTTAAACTTTCCTTTTACCGTTACTTCAGAAAGATTAGTAGCATCACCGGCTTCCATTATTACATCCTGCTGGTAGTTTGTCTTTCTTACAATAATAGTAATCACCTGCACTTTATACCCAACCATACTTACCACAAGGTCATACTTGCCTTCTTCCAGCTCCAGTTCATAGCTGCCATTTTCTTTGGTAATGCTGCCGTGTTTATATTCTTTTACCTGCACACTGGCAAAAGCAAGAGGTTCCATCTTTGCATTAGTAATTTTTCCATACACTTTTACAGATTGAGCCGTGGCAGAAAAGCCAAGAAGCAGTAAAGAGATGATGAGTAGGTTTCGGTGCATAGCAGTTGTCAGCAAAATAAACTGAATTATCATCCGCATTTTGCTGCTACCACTAAAACGAAGAGTTTTCCGAAATATTTAACAGCACAACTATTTTGTTTGTGAAGTGAAAAAAAGAAAGTGCATCATTTAAAAATATATCCTATCTCCAGTCATTCCTAAACCGATCCCAGGTCGTCAACCCAATTTTAAATTGCACCGGGTTATTAAATTTATTAGCCGCAGAACCCACCACATAAATACCAAGTTTTAATTTAGCCAATGGATTAAAAGGCCATTTAAAAACCCGTTCAATTCCGGCAAACACTTCTACATACCGGAGATCTTTTTCCGGTGCAATCAACATACCTGCACCTGCCACTTCCTGCAACCTTAATTTTTTCAGAAATGGAATCTTATTAATCAACACCCCGTTAAACTCATGCACTAAGTTGCCCTGGTAAAACCTGTCAAATAGCGGAAACGTAGAATCTAATGCCTGGAAAGAGGTATGCGGGTTCTGGAAAAACAACGGGTCTCCCTGTTTTACAAATTTATAATCAATGATCCGAAGGTCTCTCCGGTTAATAAAATCCCCGGTTTTAAGAATATAATTAGTATTACCCGCCACACTAAGATTGATCCTGTGAGAAAGCCCAAATTCCAAATAGTCAAAATCAATTTTGCTACGGAACAATTGCGGTATGCCCTTTCGCCACATCACATAAAAAGTAGGCCACTTGGAGCCGAGGAAAATTTTTTCTTTTGGCTCTCTTATATATTTCAGCCGGGGTGTATAGTGAAGTTTGATTTCACCATAGCTGGCATTGTAAGGTTCAAATGCAACGGGAGGTTCATTAGGGATGCCAAAAATACTGTCGGCATTATTTCCCACTTTGTAATTACTTACCGACCGGCGAAAAGCTATTTCAAAATTAGTGCTCAGGTGTATGCCGTTAAAAAGTTCAATCTGGTGATCAAGCAGCAGCGAGTTGTTCAGGTAAATATTGCTTCGCTTAAGTACATTTACCCAGGCATCGCCGGCATAAATAAAATCAAAATTCCGGCCGGCACTTATCTTGAACTCTCCCCGGCTGAAGGGGTTGTACATCCTCTTCAAACTAACTGTTCCATTTACATCCTGGTTACGAAATCCATAACTCAGATCTGCTTCGACGGATAAATTTTTCCGGGATGCAAAAGTTTTACGATAGGCTCCGCCGATTTTCAACCTTGCTCCGCCAAAAGCAAGTGGCTGAATTAATGAAGTAAGCGGCGGCAGTATCCAAGTTCTTTCTTTTTTATGATCATTGAAAATCTGCCCGAAGATCAGCACCTTTTTCCAGGTTATCTTATTCAGCACCTTGTCCATAGAATCTAAGTAGGCTTCGCTGCGCATATACCGGTAGATGCTGTCCTGGTAACGGGCATATAATTCCTGCTGCCTTGATAGTGGTTCGCTGCGAACTGATTTCCAGAAAGTAGAATCCTTTTCATAGGCTTCAGCAGAGGTAGAACTTACTTCATTTCCAAAATATCCTTTCCGGAAATTTTTCTTTAACTCATAACCGGAATAGGCAACTGTTGTTTCTCCATACAGCCTGCCCTTTTTTGTTTTTATATAGTAAGTAAACTGCTGGCGGGTTATCATTCTTGCACTGTCACCAATTTTTCCATACTCCTGTTTCACTTCCATAAAATCGTACTCCGGCATGTGCGCCGGTGGCAGCCTGAATTCAGTGCTCAATACCGCCCAGGTACTGTCCTGTATGGTGATCTCTCCTTCAATGGTGGCATTGCTCAACTGCCGTGGCCGTATAGCAATGGTATATACTTTAGGTCTTACGGTGCGGTCAATCTTTAGTGTTTTAAAACGATAAGCTAACAGTCCGCTGTAACTCAGGGGCGATACAAAAGGTATTTTGGAAACCGGCGGTGTATTAATCAGGTTATTATAAATATAAAAATCACCTTCGGTTACAGAGACATAAAAAAGACTTTCTGGATTACCTCTTTTAATAACACCCAGTCTTTCCTCTTTTATTTGTCCGTTGCTATTTTTATCCAACCGCAGTGATACTTCGGTAAGCGACATACCTTCATAATTTTCTTTTACCTGGATTGGAACGGCTGTGTCATTTTCATTTCCCTTTTTATTTTTGACAAATCCGGAATCGAGTTGAAAAGCTTTTATATAAGCTTTGTAGGAATGAGAACCGATGGCATCCAAAATAGTTTCTTTGTGCCGGACCACATTCATGATAATTTCTTCGGCCCTGTCTCTTGTTTTTACTTTTAATACTACTTCGGCAAGGTCACTTCCTTCATCGGTTTCCAGTTCAAGGTTTTCAGTAATGTCCTTATCATTTATAAAAATGGTAAGGACTCTCGTTTTATACCCTATCATACTCACCACAAGGTCATACTTGCCTCTTTCCAGGAAGAACTGAAAAGACCCGTCATCCCTTGTAATAGCACCTTTTCGCAATTCCTTTATTTCAACACTGGCCAGCGGTAACGGCACTTTTCGGTTATCCAGTATAGAGCCCGACAGCTTATACAATTGACCATAAGAGAAAATAGCAGGTAATAAAAAAACAAACAGTAAAAAAAAGCCGGGCTTACACTTCATTTCGTCTTGCGGGTTGATTTCAATTACAAAAATTGCGATTAATAAGCTGGTAGTTGGTGTTTTAGCTAATTTTTTTTGTTTTTTAACAGAATACTAAGGACAACTGTACATTAATTCTGCAAAACAAATGAGATGGCAACACAAACAGCTTAGTTGCAAAGTTTTGAAAACAAAAAATCAGGATAGATAGATGTATCCTGACTGCTTCTTAAGTATTCTGCAATTATTTATCTTTCTGTTCAAAGTCAAACTTATCCTTTCCCTGGTGTGCTGCAAATGCTGCCGGATCACCAAATGGCCCGAGGTATTTAGCTGCTCCAAAACCAAGTATCGGCCAGAAAATAAAGCTAAGAAATATTAGCCCTGCTGTAAAGCCCTCATCTTTTCCGAAACTTTTCGATACCATATTATACAACCAGATCATAAAAACAAGATTAACAAATGGAATAAGGCAAAGCAATGTCCAGTAACCAGGTTTGCCACCAATCTTTGTCATAATGTAAATGTTATAAATAGGAATGATTGCAGCCCAGCCCGGTTGACCTGCTTTTTCAAAAACTTTCCACATCGCTGCAATGATGAATATTGCAAACGCCACTAAAAATATTATCGCACCTGTTGGTAATTCAATTTCTTCGTACATGGTAGTTGGTGTTGGTGAATTACTAAAATAAGAAATAAATCACAATGTAAACATTACAGCAAACCAAGAGCAGTGGAATTTATTACAGGAAAAACCCTTAAATAAATCTTTACTCACATTATTTGTATTCACATCTGTGAATAAGTAACTTTAGGAAATTATAACTATCATAAGTTATATTTGAAAATGAAGGGTAAGCTTCTGAAAATGGTCAGAAGACGCAACTTAATCCGGTACTACTCTTCGCCGGTTTTTTGAATGCATGGTTCCGCTTCCCACCCAATGAAAGAGGCCAGCCATTTAAACTGAAGTGAATTGACAGACACTATCATCAACCTTGAAACCGTAAACCCTATTGAATTTTTTGGTGTAAACAACGGTAAGCTCGACGTTCTCAAAAAGAAATTTCCCCTGCTAAAAATTCTCTCCCGAGGCACCCAGTTAAAACTGAGCGGCGCCCCGGAGCAGATTGACACTGCAAGAGAAAAAATCTCTCTCATCGTTTCTTATCTCGAAAGAAATGGCCATATGAGCCAGAATTATTTTGAGCAGGTACTCGGTGGGGATGATGCCGAAGTAATTGACCATTTCCAGGAAAAGAACCCCAACGAGGTGCTGGTGTTTGGTCCCAATGGAAAATCAGTAAGGGCAAGAACAGCCAACCAAAAAAAGATGGTGCAGGAATCTGAAAAGAATGACATCGTATTTGCCATTGGCCCTGCAGGTACGGGTAAAACCTATACGGCTGTTGCCCTGGCAGTCCGGGCATTAAAAAATAAACAGGTAAAAAAAATCATCCTGACAAGACCTGCAGTGGAAGCAGGTGAAAGCCTCGGTTTCTTACCTGGTGATTTGAAAGAAAAGATTGACCCATATCTCCGTCCGCTGTATGATGCACTGGATGATATGATACCGGCAGACAAGCTGGGTTATTATATGACGACCCGGACTATTGAAATTGCGCCACTGGCTTATATGCGGGGCCGCACATTAGACCATGCCTACATTATATTAGATGAAGCCCAAAATGCAACCGAACTACAGTTAAAAATGTTCCTGACAAGGATTGGCGCCAATGCCAAAGCCATCATTACCGGTGATATGACGCAAGTGGATCTACCGAGAAATCAGCGAAGCGGCTTACAACTGACTTCCCGCATTTTAAGAAATATTGAAGGTATTGCCCATATAGAATTGGATGAAGAAGATGTGGTTCGTCACCGACTGGTGAAAGCCATCATAAAAGCCTATAATAAAGAAAGTGAAAAAGAGGCAGAAGAACTTGCCAACCGGCAAACACCGGCAATTGTAAAGAAAGATAAACCTACCCAATAGCATCTGGCCGGTAAAAAAATTTTTACCCTTTAAAGATTTTGATATAAACGGCCTGATGCCTAAGATTTATTACTTTGCAGGAATGAAGAGAACTAAATTATTCTTTTTCTTCCTGCTTTTTTCTTTTACGGCCTGTAGAAGCAAAGAAAAACAACCCACCGGTAAATCGGAAAACAATATTGATGCCGCCAGAAATTTTATCCGGGCTGCTTTAGATGGTAAATTTGAGGAAGCAAGAACTTATATGCTGGCCGATTCAGTGAATACCAATTATATGGACCTGGCTGAACGTAGTT